>DATAFA010000054.1:0-8524 GCA_036257785.1 Solirubrobacterales bacterium
ATCGGGATCGCGATCCCGATGTCCTGCGACCGGCCCGGGCGATCGGCTCCGAGCGGTCTCGCGGCGGACGCCGAGCGACGGGCTAGCGCCGCTCCTCGGCCGGTGGCTCGCCGGCCTCGCCGGTCTGGAACTGCGGCGGCCAGACGCCGAACCAGTTGTCGCGGGCACCGTCGATGGTCAGCACCGTGCCGCTGAAGAAGTCCCCGGCCGGAGACGCCAGGTAGGCGATCAGCCAGGCCATCTCCTCGGGCCGGCCGAGCCGGCCGAGCGGGATCGTCCTCGGCACCGTCTCGACGACCTGCGCCGGGTACTTGGTGCGGAAGACCTCGGTGTCGAACTGTCCCGGGGCGACCGCGCAGAGCCGGATCCCGTAACGCGACCACTCGACCGAGAGCGTCCGCATCATGTTCTCCACAGCCGCCCGGGCGGCCCCCGAGTGGACCATTCCCGGCATCCCGTTGTGCGGCGAGAGGGTGACGCTTAGCACCTTGCCGCCACGCTGCGGGATGAACGCCTTCGTCGCCGCGGCATGGGTCATGTTCCAGGTCCCCTGCACGTTCAGCTCGGTGACCGTCCGGAACCCCTTCGCCGAGATCGTCTCGGCCGGCGCGAGGAACTGCCCGCCGGCGTTGTTGACGAGCAGGTCGAGGCGGCCGTGTCGCTCGAGGACGCCGTCGACGAGGCTCCCGACCGCATCCTCGTCGCGGATGTCGGCGACCGCCGCGTCGGCGGCGCCTCCGATGCCCTCGATCGCCGCCTTCGTCTCCTCGATCGGCTCGGAGCGGCGCCCGCAGCCGACGACCGTGGCGCCGAGCCGCGCCAATTCCATGGCGGTCTCGCGGCCGAGGCCGGAGCCGGCGCCGGAGACGAGGCAGACCATGCCCTCGAGAAGGCCCGGAGCGAAGATCTTCGAGGGCTGGGAGATCACCGCGCCAGCCTATTGCCAGCGGTCGTGCGAACGCCGCCCGGAGGGGCGGGACACCGCCTGCCGCCGGGTAGCCTCAGGCTCCGATGAGCAAGCTCAAGGCAGAGACGAAGGCGCTTGCCGAACCGCTTGCCGGCGGCGGCGCGCCGGGGACCACGGTCAAGGTCGAGCCACTGCTCGGCGGCTCCGTCCTGGCACCGCCGCAGTTCTTCGAGAGCAGGGGTGGGCGGCTTGCGACGGTGCGGATGCTGGGCATCGGGACGCCGAAGTCGCGCTGGTGGCTCGTCCCCGTGCCGGTCTACCTGATCACCCACCCGACGGCCGGTCAGCTTCTCGTCGACACGGGCTTCCACGGCTCGGTGGCAGCGAAGCCGGCCGCCAACCTCGGCAAGCTCGCCGCCCGGTTCGCGCGGCCGCGGATCGAGCCCGGCCGCGACATCCCCTCGCAGCTGCGGGAGCGCGGCCTCGACGAGGCCGACCTGAAGACCGTCGTCCTCACCCACCTCCACTTCGACCACGCCTCCGGAATCGCCGAGTACCCGGAGGCGACCTTCGTCCTCTCGAAGGCCGAGTGGGAGGCCGCGACGACCGATCCGCGGCCGATCCTGCGCGGCTACCGCCCGTCCCACTACGACTACCTGTTCGACTACCGGACGGTCGACTTCGACGGGCCCGGCATCGCCTCCTACGCCAGCTTCGGCCGCAGCTTCGACCTGTTCGGCGACGGCAGCGTCCGGCTCGCCTACACGCCCGGGCATTCGGCCGGCCACTGTTCGGTCGTCGCCCGCCTCGACGACCGCGACCTCGTCATCGCCGGCGACGCGATCTACACCCAGGCACAGCTCGAGGGCGGCGATCCGCCACCGCGACCGGTCGACATGCACCTGTGGCGCCGCTCGCTTCGGGAGCTCCAGCAGTTCGCGCGCACCTACCCGCGGGCGGAGATCATCCCCGGACACGACCCGGAGCACTGGAAGACGGTCGCGAAGCTCTACGAGTAGCTCGGCGTCACCGACGCCTTCTCCGCGCGTACGCGCTTGATGACCGCCGCGCGGCCGTCGCGCTCGATCTCTTCGTACATCTCGCGGACGTGGGAGAAGATCTCCTGCGCGCACTCGAGCTGCTGCTCGCGCGACGGCGACTCGACGACGTCGAAGCTGATCGGCTTGCCGTAGTGAATCGTGATCTTCGGGAAGCGGAGCTTGCGCCAGCTGCGGATCCCCTGGGAGCCGTGGATGGCGACCGGCACCACCGGCACGCCGCTCTCGAGCGCAGCGCGGCCGACGCCGGGCTTGGCCTCGCCGAGCGCCCCGGTTCGCGACCGCCCACCCTCGCAGTAGATCATCACGCAGGAGCCGCGGCGGAGGATGGCGTGGACGGTCTCGAAGGCGGCGGCGTCGGCGTGGCCGCGGCGGATCGGGAAGACGCCGCCGTACTTGTAGATCAGGTCGAGGATCCGGTTCTGGCGGAACATCTGCGACTTCGCCATGAAGCGGATCTTCCGACGCAGCCAGGCGCCGGCGAGGAAGTGGTCGAAGTTGGAGAAGTGGTTGGCGGCGAGGATCGCCGGGCCGCTCGCCGGCACGTTGTCGACCTCGATCTCGCGGGTCCGGTAGACGATCAGCGAGATCGGGGTGGTGATGAGCCGGACGAGCTCGTAGACGAAGACCGGGTCGTGGTTGCGCGTGTAGTCGTGGAACTCGTCGAAGAGCTCGGCCGGTCGTTCGTCCTTGTATCGCTGTGGCTTGATCTCCGACATGAATCGACAGCGCCCTGCGCCACCCTTCCCTACCCCCGGATCGGCCGGTGGTTACCGGGAAGCCGCCGCCGGCGCCAGCGCCGGATCGTCCTCGTGCTCGCGGAAGAAGCGGACCATCGCCGGGGCGTACTCGGGGAAGCTCGGGCAGCGCAGACCCGACGCCGCCAGCAGCTCGCCGGCACGGCGGGTGTCGTAGCGGACCGGGTGATTCAGGTAGCGGATCGACTCCGCCGGGGTGCCGCCGTAGAAGTCGCGGATCGGGCCGAGCCGGAGCGCCGCGGCGACGACCCGTGGCGGCACCCGGTAGGAGGCGCGCCGGGCCGGATAGAGGTCGGTGAGCAGCTCGAACATCTGCGCCGAGCTGAGCGGATCGGGGTCGCAGAGGTGAACGGTCTCCCCGATCGCATCGGTGGCGCGGCCGAGCTCCACCATCGCGTCGATGATGAAGTCCACCGGGACGACGTTGAACGGCGTCGCGCCGCGGCCGATGTTGGCGACCGGCATCCCGCGGCCCGCGGTCGCGGCGATGAAGCGCAGCGCGTAGTAGGGCCCGTCGAACTTCTGCGTCTCCCCCGTCTTCGAGTCGCCGACGACGATCGCGGGCCGGAAGATCGTCGTCGGGATCGTGTTGAGGAGGCTCCGGACCCAGACCTCGGCCTGGAACTTGGTCGACTCGTAGTGGTTCTTGAAGCCCTGTCCACGGTCGAGCTCGTGCTCGTAGACGACGCCGGTGCGATCGCCGGCGACGTAGGCGGTGCTGACGTAGTTGAGGCGCTCGAGTCGCTCGGTGGCCCGGCAGAACGCGAGGACGTTGCCGGTTCCCTCGACGTTGACGCGGTGGGCGATGCCGGCGGGAACGGCGAGGTCGTAGATCGCGGCGAGATGGTGGACCACGTTCACCTCGGCCGCGAGGCGGGCGTAGCGGTCCTCGCCGAGAGCGAGGCGCGGGTCGGTGATGTCGCCGGCGAGCACCTCGATCCGCGGCCCGCCGTCGATCGCAAGGGCAGCGTCGCGGGCGGCGGCGAGCATCCGCGGCTCGGCGAGGGCGATGATCCGGTCGTCGGGCTCGCGCTCGAGCAGCGTCGCGACCAGGCGGCGACCGATGAAGCCGGGGAAGCCGGTGACGAGGTGGGTGCTCATGCCCCGGGACCCTATGCGGTCGGGCGCGTCCACCCCCGCGAGCGCGAGACCGCCTCGTGCCAGCGGGAGATCAGCGTCTCGCGGCGATCGTCCGACATCCGCGGCTCGTAGGCGACTCGCTGCCGCCACATCCCGGCCACGGTCTCGCGATCCCACGTCCCGACTGCGATCCCGGCCAGGTAGGCGGCCCCGAGCGCCGTCGTCTCGCTGATCTCGGGGACGATCACCGGGGAGCCGAGCACGTCGGCCTGGAACTGCATCAGCCACTCGTTGACGACCGCGCCGCCGTCGGCGCGCAGCGCGCTCAGCCGCTCGCCGGACGCAGCCTCCTGGGCCCGCACGGCGTCGACCGTCTGATAGGCGATCGCTTCGAGCGTGGCGCGTGCGATCTGGGCGCGGCCGGTGCCGCGGGTCAGGCCGATCAGCGTCCCGCGGGCGTACGGATCCCAGTAGGGGGAGCCGAGGCCGGTCAGGGCGGGGACGAAGTAGACGTCGTCGTTGTCCTCGAGCGACGCCGCGAGCGCCGCGGTCTCGGCGGCGCTCTCGATCAGACCGAGCCCGTCGCGCAGCCATTGCACCGCCGAGCCGGTGACGAACACGGCTGCCTCGAGGGCGTAGGTCGTCTCGCCGCCGAGCCCCCAGGCGATCGTGCCGAGCAGGCCCTCGACCGGGTCGGGCGCCCGTTCGCCGCTGTTGAGAAGCACGAAGCTGCCGGTCCCGTAGGTGTTCTTGGCGTCACCGGGCCGATGGCAGGCCTGGCCGAACAGCGCGGCCTGCTGATCACCGGCGATCCCCGCCACCGGGACGTCGCCGCCGAACTCGCTCGTCGTCCCGTAGACCTCGGCCGACCCGCGAGGCTCCGGCAGCGCGGCGGGGTCGATGCCGAGCAGCTCGCAGAGGTCCGGGTCCCAGGCACCGGTGCCGATGTCGAGCAGCATCGTCCGCGAGGCGTTCGAGAGGTCGGTGACGTGGACCCCGCAGAGCTTGTGGACGAGCCAGGAGTCGATCGTCCCGAACTTCGCGCCGCGGGCGCCGGGCACGTTGGCGAGCATCCACTCGATCTTGGTGCCGGAGAAGTACGGATCGATGACGAGCCCGGTCCGCTCGCGGACCAGGTCGGTGTGGCCGGCCGCGATCAGCTCGTCGCAGCGCTCCGCGGTCCGGCGGTCCTGCCAGACGAGCGCGTGGTGGATCGGTTCGCCGCTCGCCGGGTCCCAGGCGACGACCGTCTCGCGCTGGTTCGTGATCCCGATCGCATCGAGGTCGGCGCCCTCGATCCCGGCGTCGGCCAGCGCCTCACGGCCGACCTGGCGGGTGACCTCCCAGATCTCGTTGGCGTCGTGCTCGACCCAGCCGGGGCGCGGGAAGTACTGGGCGAACTCGGAGTAGGCGCGCCCGGCGATGCGGCCGCCGCCGTCGAAGACGAGGCAGGTGCTTCCGGTCGTGCCCTGGTCGATCGCGAGGATCACGGCGCGGCGAGCCTATTCCACGGTGGTCCGGTGCCCCCGGCGGCGGTCGCGGCGAACGGCGAAGAAGTCGCGGAGCTGGCGGCCGCGATGGACGAACCCGGCGAGGCTCCTGCCGGTCGCCCGGTGGGCGAGGTCGAGCTCAACCTCGCTGACCCGGTACCCGGCGCGGACGGCGTCGACCGTCATACCGATCTCCATGCCGTAGCGCGGCGCGAACGGCAACAGGCCGGCGAGGGTCCTGGCACGCATCGCTCGCTGGCCGGAGATCGGTGCCGTCGTCTCGAGCCCGCAGAGCTCGAGGATCGCTTTGCCGGCGTAGCCCTTCGCGATGCCGAGACCCCCTCCCACCTTGCGCTCGAACGCCGCGATCGCCAGGTCGCTCGCCCCGCTCTCCACCACCTCGATGAGCGGCATCAGCCGGCCGGCGGTATCGGCGAGGTCGCCGTCGCAGAGCAGCACCGTCGCCTCCGGATCGAGGCCCTCGAGCGCTGCCGTCGCCGCCGCCGTGACGTTGCCGCCCTTGCCGTGCGGCCGGTTGCGGCCGATCACGGTGGCCCCCGCAGCCATCGCCTGGTCACGGGTGTCGTCGCTGGAGGCGTCGTCGGCGACCCAGAGTCCGATGCCCGGCGAGACCCTCCGCAGTGCGCGCAGGGTGGCGCCGATCCGGTCGCCCTCGTCCCGTGCCGCGACGATCGCTATCCGCGTCCCGCCGCTGTCCGCTTCCGCCGTCACCGGCGACTATTCTGCCGCCCTGTGCCGGACATCCCCGCCCACATCACCGGAACCGTCTGGAAGATCGAGGTTGCCGTCGGCGATCAGGTCGACCTCGACGACACCGTCGTCATCCTCGAGTCGATGAAGATGGAGATGCCGGTCGAGGCGGAGGACTCCGGCACCGTCACCGAGATCCGCTGCGAGGAGGGCCAGTCGGTGAGCGAGGGCGAAGTGCTGGTGGTGCTCGGGTAGCTGACAACTCCGACCGAATGCTCCGATCACCCCGACGGAATGCTCCGCTTCGCGTCCGCTTCCGTCGGACCGTTGGGTGCTGCTTGACGGGAAGTCCTCAGATCGGTGGCACGTGGCACCTTCCCACGGCTGGGCCCAACACATATGTCATCCCGTCACGTAACTGCGCGCCGACCGACCGAAGCGGACGGCGGAGCCGGAGCATTCGGTCGGGGTGATCCCGCCTAGATCCTGACGCTCCCGTCCTCGCCGATCTCCCAGCCCGGGTTGTGGGCGACCTCCCAGGGGTGGCCGTCGGGGTCGACGAAGACGCCGGAGTACCCGCCCCAGAAGGTCTCCGCGCCCGGGCGGCCGATCGTGGCGCCGGCGGCCTCCGCCTCGGCGAGGGCCGCGTCGACCTCCGCGGGCGAGCGGACGTTGTAGGCGAGCGTGATGCCGCCCCAGCCGCCGGGATCGGTGACGGTGCTGTCGGCGGCGAGCTTCTCGCGGCTCCACAGCGCCACCGCCATGCCGGGGCACTGGAAGAAGACGACGCCCTGGGCCCGCCAGTCGTTGTCCGGCTTCCAGCCGAGCTGCTCGTAGAAGGAGGCGGACCGTTCGAGGTCGCCGACGCCGAGGGTGATCAGGCTGAGACGCTGGTCCATGCCCTCCCAGCTTGCCACCTCCGCCGAAACCGAGGAAGTTCACCACGGTGGCGAGGAAGCTCGGTCTCGGCGCCCGGGTTTTGGTGGTGCGAGGTCAGTGGTTGCAGAACGGCGCCGCCACTCGCCAGCCGGCATCGGTGCGATCGAGCAGGAACGCGCCATCGAGGTCGCAGGTCGCCTCCGCATGATCGGGGGAGTCAGCCGGGATCGAGACGTCGCCGACGGTGATCCGGAAGTCACCGGGGTCATAGCCGGCCGCCTCGGCGACCGGCACCGCGGCGGCGCAGTCGGCGACATCCGCGCCCCCTGCCTGGCGACCCACCCTGAGCATGATTCGCTGCCCTCGCTCGGTCATCAGCTCGCAGGCCACCGCCCCCTCGCCGGCGGCGATCGCGGCGGTCATCGTGTTGACCGTGGCGGTGATCTGCTCCTCGTCGGTGCCGTCGAAGGTCAGGGCCGGTCCGTCGTCGCTGCCGCACCCGGCGCTCAGCAGGGCCAGCGAGGCTAGAGCCGGACCTAGAAGTCCTCGTCGCCCCACCAGCCGGGGAGCATCTCGGCGTCGCCGCCGGGCTGCTGGTCGGGCGGGCGCGGGGCGCCGAAGGCGAGCAGGGCGAGCCCGTCGGGGCCGGCCTCGAAGTTACGGGCGAGCTCGGGGCCGACGCGGATCGCGTCGAGCTCGCCGACCTCGACGTCCTCGTCGCCGAGCTTCGCCTTGCCGGCGCCGGCGACGACCACGTAGATCTCCTCCTGCGTCTTGTGGCGATGGCCCCAGGGCTGCCGCTGGCCGGGCTCGAGCCGCTGGTAGCTCAGCCCCGACTTCTGCAGCTCGAGCGGACCGGCGGCGAAGTGGGCGGCGAGGCCCTCGACGCCGGACTGCCCGGCCATGTCGGGCACCTCGTCGCGCAGGTTGACCTTCGTGAAGTCCCCCGCGCTCACCGTCAGTCCCGCTTTCCGCGACCCCAGAGGAGCTTGAACGTGCGGCCGAGCAGTTTCGTCTTCCGCGCCGAGTCGTACGGCAGCATGTGGATGTCCTTGTCGGTCGGCGCGAATCGCGTCACCAGCAGGGTCTGCTGCTTGGTGTACTTGCGGATGCCGCCGGCACCGTGCCGGGAGCCGACGCCGGAGTCCTTCCAGCCGCCCATCGGCAACTCGAGGGCGACGTAGTTGAGCTGCGCGTCGTTGACGCAGACGACGCCGGACTCGATCCGGCGGGCGAGCTCCTCGCCGCGCTCGGTGTCCTTGGTCCAGACCGACGCCTGCAGGCCGTAGGGCGAGTCGTTGGCGAGCTCGATCGCCTCGTCGGCGTCCTTGACCTTCATCACCGGCAGGGTCGGGCCGAACGTCTCCTCGGTCATCGCCTCCATCGAGTGGTCGACGTCGAGCAGCAGCGTCGGCTCGAAGAAGTCGCCGGGTCCTTCGCCACGCTTGCCGCCGACGACGGCGCGGGCGCCGTGTGAGACCGCGTCGTTGACCTGCTCCTCGACGAGGTCGGTCTGCGACGCCGACGTCATCGCACCGACGTCGACCTGCGCGGGACCGCCGGGCACGCCCAGGCGCAGCGCCCGCATCTTCTCGGTCACGCGGCCCACGAAGTCTTCGTAGATCGGCTCCTCGACGTAGA
>DATAFA010000014.1:0-11949 GCA_036257785.1 Solirubrobacterales bacterium
CAACACGTCCGACGAAATGGTGCAGCTGATGCGGACCGGCCAGTACGACGGGGTCTCCGCCTCCGGTGACGCGACGCTGAGGCTGATCGAGGGCAACGACGTCGATCCGGTCAACACCGACCTCGTCCCGAACTACGACGACGTCTTCCCCGGGCTCAAGGACCAGCCCTACAACAGCGTCGACGGGCAGATGTATGGGATCCCGCACGGTCGCGGGGCGAACCTGCTGATGTCGAACACGGACGAGATCAAGCCCCCGGCCTCATCGCTGAGTGCGGTGTTCGATCCGCAGGAGATGGCCGCGAACAAGGGCAACGTCACGGCCTACGACAGCCCGATCTACATCGCCGACGCGGCGCTGTACCTGATGCAGACGCAGCCCGACCTGGGGATCACAAATCCCTACGAGCTGGACGACGATCAGTTCAATGCCGCGGTTGATCTGCTGAAGACGCAGAACGAGTACATCGGCGAGTACTGGTCCGACTACACCAAGGAGATCCAGGCGTTCACGAACGGTGACAGCACCGTCGGAACCACCTGGCAGGTGATCAACCAGCTCCTCCAGGCCGACGATCAGCCGGTCGACGCGGTGCTGCCGAAGGAGGGTTCGACCGGGTGGTCGGACACGTGGATGATCAGCTCGGAGGCCCAGCATCCGAACTGCATGTACATGTGGATGAACCACATCATCGACCCGAAGACCAACGCCGCCGTGGCGGAGTGGTTCGGTGAGGCGCCGGCCAACGAGAAGGCCTGCCAGTACACGGCCGATCCGAATCACTGCAAGATCTACGACGCGGACGGCAAGCAGTACCTGGACGATCTCTACTACTGGACGACTCCGGTCTCCGACTGCGGCGATGACCGCGGTGACGTCTGCAAGACGTATGACGACTGGAATCAGGCCTGGACGGAGATCAAGGGCTAGGTACGCACCGACGGGAAGGACGCGGAACGACCGTGGAAGCAACGGGGCTGGGTGCTCCGACGCCGAAGAGGTCGGTGGGCCACAGGCTCGCCGACCTCTTCCACGGTCGCCCGCGCCTTCAGGTCGGCGGCCTGCTGGCCGGCCCGGTGGGCTGGCTGGTCATCGGCTATCTCGGGTCGCTGGCGGTGCTGCTGGCGGCCAGCTTCTGGTCGCTCGGCGAGCTGAGCGGCGAGGTCCAGCAGACCTTCACGCTGGACAACTTCGACACGATCTTCACCGACTCGGTCTACCGGTCGATCACGCTGCGGACGATCCTGATCGCGGCCCTGGTCACGCTCACCGACGCGCTGCTCGCGTTGCCCCTGGCGTTCTTCATGGCGAAGGTCGCACGGCCGCGCTCCAAGGGCCTGCTGGTCGTCGCGGTCCTGGTCCCGCTCTGGTCCTCCTACCTGGTCAAGGTCTACGCCTGGCGGACGATCCTCAGCGAGGACGGCATCTTCAACTGGGCGCTCGACCCGCTCGGGCTGTCGGGTCCCGGCTACGGCAACGTCGCCGTCTGGCTGGTGATGAGCTACATCTGGCTGCCGTACATGATCATCCCCGTCTACGCGGGTCTCGAGCGGATCCCGAACTCGGTCCTCGCCGCATCCGACGACCTCGGGGCGAAGCCGTGGCGGACGTTCCGCAGGGTGATCTGGCCGCTCGTCTTCCCGGCGATCGTCGCCGGCTCGATCTTCACCTTCTCGCTGACGCTCGGCGATTTCATCACCCCGTCGCTGGTCAGCTCGACCCAGTTCATCGGCAACGTGATCTACTCCAACATCACCACCAACCTGCCACTCGCGGCCGCCTACACGACGGTCCCGATCGCGATCATGATCGTGTACCTGCTGATCGCCAGGCGACTCGGCGCCTTCGAGCACGTATGAGCGGGGGAGGCGACCGATGAGGCTGTCGAGGCGAGCCGAGCTGCTGCTGCGGGCGGCGAGCGGGGTGACGCTCGCGTTCATCTACATCCCGCTCGGGGTGATCTTCGTCTACGCCTTCAACACGAGCAGGGTGCTCGAGTGGCCGCCGCCGGGGCTGACGACGCAGTGGCTCGGCGATGCGATCGACAACAGCGGCGCCCGCGACGCCTTCTTCACCTCGCTCGAGGTCGCAGCGGTGGCGACGATCTTCGCTCTGATTCTCGGCTCGCTCGCGTCGCTCGCCGTCGCCCGCTTCAGCTTCTTCGGGCGCGAGACGATCTCGTTCCTCGTGATCCTCCCGATCGCGCTCCCCGGCATCGTCACCGGCGTCGCCCTGAACACGACGTTCACGCAGTTCCTCGGCGTCAGCCTCGGCCTGCTGACCGTCGTCGTCGGCCACGCCACCTTCTGCATCGTCGTCGTCTACAACAACGTCGTCGCCCGGCTCCGCCGTGTCTCGGGTTCGTTCGAGGAGGCCTCGGCCGACCTCGGCGCGACTCCCTGGACGACCTTCCGCCGGGTCACGCTGCCGAGCATGCAGACCGCTCTCGTCGCCGGCGGCCTGCTCGCCTTCGGCCTCTCCTTCGACGAGATCATCGTCACCACCTTCACCGCCGGCGCCGGCACCGAGACCCTGCCGCTCTGGATCTTCACCAACTTCTCGCGGCCCAACCAGCTGCCGATCGTCAACGTCGTCGCGGTCTTCGTGATCCTGATCTCGATCATCCCCGTCTACATGGCCCACAAGCTCACCCGCGAGGAGGGCGGCGCGGCCCCCGTCCGCGGCGCCGCCCCGGTCGCCGCCGAGGGCACAGCAGTTCCGTAGATCACCCCGGGGAGATCCTCCGCTTCGCGTCCGGTCTCCCCCGGCGGCGCGGTGGCAGGGGACGGGATGACATGTGTGTTCGGCCCAGCCGGGGAGGAGATGACCCCGACCGAATGCTCCGGCTTCGCCGTCCGCTTCGGTCGGTCGGCGCGGTGTTACGGGACGGGAAGACCTGTGTGTTGGGCCCAGCCGGGGAGCTCCGGCTTCCCCGTCCTCGCCCAGCGCGGGAGGATGGTGGCACGGATCCATGTCGCTATCCGGCAAAGATCCGTGCCACCTTGAGCTCTCGCCGCCAGTTCGCCCCACGGGCGCCCGTTCACCACTTCCCCTCATCAGCCCAAAGCGACGTTGGGCAGCGGGGGAGGTAGATAACTCCGGCGGAATGCTCCGGCTTCGCCGTCCGCTTCCGCCGGTCGGCGCGCAGTTACGGGACGGGATGACATATGTGTTGGTCCCAGCCGGCGGCGGGGAGCGGTTGGTCAGCTCTCGTCGGCGACGGGCGGTGGGGCGGCATCGATCTGATCGGCGGGTGCATCGCCGTTGCGGCCGCTCAGCATCGGCAGCACCCGGTGAGTCACGACGACGAAGAAGATCAGCGCCACCGCCCCGATCCAGATCGCCGGGTCGTTGGGCGAGAGCTCCTCGAGCCGGCTGCCGAGGTAGACGAACAGCAGCGTCAGCGGCGTGTAGCCCACGGCCGTCGTCCACATGAACGTCCCCAGCGGCACCCGCGCCGAGCCGGCCACGTAGCTGAACAGGCTGAACGGCACGATCGGGACCATCCGGCAGGCGAGCAGCAGGGTCACGCCGCCGCGGTCGACGACGCGCTCGTAGCGGACGAAACGCTCGGCACCGAACATCCGCAGGAGCGCCGGCCGGGCGGCGTGCTGTCCGATCTGGTGGCAGAGGAGCCCGTTCAGCAGCCAGCCGGCCAGGACGAGCGGAAATCCGATCCAGAACCCGTAGACGAAGCCGACCGCGGCGTCGAGGATCTCCGCCGGGTAGAAGATGATCGCGTGGGAGATCGCCAGTGCGAGGACGAGCAGGACCCCGCCGAAGCCGAACCCCCGCAGGTCGTGCCGCAGGGAGGCGGTGTCGCCGCTGAGCGCGTCGCTCACCGCGCCGCGCAGCGGATGGACGAGCAGGACCAGCGCGACGATCGCCAGCGCCGCCGCGACGGCGGCGATGATCGGGATCCAGTTCGTGTGCTCCTCGACGAGCTCTTCGAGGAGCGGCCGCTCCTCGTCCTGCTGGCGTTGACTCAACGTCACCCGGTGAGTCTCGCAGGCCCGCTCAGCGCAGCAGCCTGCGTACCTCGGGCGGCGGCGGGATGCCGTCGGGGCCGCCGCGGCTGTGGCCCTTGCCGTCGGGTCGCCGCGAGTCGGGCGCCCGCTTGACCCAGTGCTTGGCCGCGAGCTCCTTGCGGAGCGCCCGGCGGCTGCGGGGGTAGTGGCCGAGCTCGAACGGGTTGCCGGGGCCGAACCCCTGGTAGTAGATCGCCATCCGCGCGCGGTTGTGCTTGCGGATCCAGCGGAACAGGTGCCGGGTGAACGCCGGGTGGTCGACGTCCCACGGCCCCCACTCGCCGAGCACGAACGGCAGCCGCTTGTAGTGCTTGTAGAAGTGGTTGAGGCCGCCGAAGTTCGGGAACTTGCCGTAGATGTCGGCGCCGATCCAGTCGACGTACTTCGCCCCTGGCCAGTAGGCGCGGGGGCCGTTGCCCTTGACGTCGGGCGAGCCCGACGTCTGCGGCACCCAGATGAACGCGACCTTCGGTTGCGGGATGTTCTTCGGCGGCCGGCCGCCGTTCCGGCCGGTCGTCAGGGCCGGCATCTTGTTGGCCTTCAGCTTGTGGTTGATCTCGCGCCGCGGGCCACCGCGGACGACGATCGCGGTCCGCTTCCAGGCCTTGCGGAACTGCGCCGTCTTGTGGGAACGTCCGCGCCTCGAGCCGTCGGCGTCGAAGGCCGAGTAGGGATTCCAGTGTCCGTTCATCTCCGGCAGCAGCCGGATGTAGGTCGGGCGTCCCCACTGGGCGAGCTTGCGATTGACGGTCAGCAGGTAGCGGTCCCCCTTTCCCTTGCGGATCGCCCGCGGGCTGATCACGCCCTCGCACTCGTAGCAGCCGGTCGTCGAGATGCTCAACATCCCCCGGGTCTCGGTCCGCTTCCAGCGCTTGATCGCCTCCTGGTTCCAGGCGTTCCAGGTCTCGAACGCCTGCATGACCGGGACGTGGCGGCCGACCGCGTCGGCGAAGTCGAAGTAGTCCTGCTTCGACCCGCCGTCGGAGACGCCGGCGTAGAGATCCTTGCCGTGGGGCGGGTAGGTGCCCGCCTGAGCGGCAGCCGGCACGAGCACCGCGGCGAGGGCGGCGAGGAGAGCGGCGCGGCGGAGCACCCCGTGATCGTAGGGAGCCGCCGACGCCGGTATTGCGAGATCGGTTGCACGCGCCCGCTGGGTAGAGTCGCTTCCCTCCGGCCCCCGAATCCGCCGGAGGATCGGGGCAACGATGTCAATAATCAGCGATCTGATCACTGCGCCGGCGGGCCGGCTCGCCGACGCGGCGCAGAACGCGCTCGAGGTCGCCCGCTTCGGCGGCTTCGAGACCGACGAGGAGCCGTCTCCCTACGAGGTCGTCTCCGAGCATCCCGTCTACCGCCTCCGCCGTTACTTCCCGCCGGACCCGGATGTGAAGGCGAACGACAGCCCGCCGCTGATGCTGGTGCCGCCGATGATGCTCGCGGCCGACATCTACGACGTCGCGCCCTCGACCAGCGCGGTCGAGATCCTCGCCCGCAACGGCGTCGATCCCTGGGTCGTCGACTTCGGCGCCCCCGAGCACGAGGAGGGCGGCCTCGAGCGCTCGCTCAACGACCACGTGCTCGCGATCGACGAGGCCATCGACCGGGTCCGCGCCGAGACCGGGCACGACCGGATCCACATCGGCGGTTACTCGCAGGGCGGCATGTTCTGCTACCAGGTCGCCGCCTTCCGGCGCTCGCGCGGGATCGACTCGATCGTCGCCTTCGGCAGCCCGGTCGACACTCGCGGGACGCTCAGCTTCGGGCTTCCCGAGGACGCCGCGATCGCCGCCGCGGCGTTCCTCGCCGAGCACGTCTTCGCCACCTCCGGCGTGCCGGCGTGGATGAGCCGGACCGGGTTCCGGCTGCTCGACCCGGCGAAGACGATGCGCCAGCGCCTCGACTTCGTCCGCCAGCTCCACGACCGCGAGGCGCTGCTGCCACGGGAGCGCCAGCGCCGCTTCCTCGAGGCCGAGGGGTGGGTTGCCTGGCCCGGGCCCGCGCTCGCCGACGTGATCCGCCAGTTCGGCGTCCACAACCGGCTCGTCTCGGGCGGCTTCGTGATCGAGGACCGGCTCGTGACCCTGGCCGACATGACGAGCCCGATCCTCGCCTTCGTCGGCGAGACCGACGAGATCGCGCCGGCGAAATCGGTGCGGGCGGCGCGCTGGGCGGCACCACGCTCGGACGTCTACGAAGTGATGCTCCCGGCCGGGCACTTCGGGCTCGTCGTCGGCTCGACCGCGGTCGAGACGACCTGGCCGACTGTCGCCGCATGGACGCGCTGGCGCGCCGGCGAGGGCGAGCTCCCCGCGGGCGTCGAACGGATCGAAGAGGCGGTCGAGCCGCCCGCGGGCGGGATCAGCGGTCGCGACCGGCTCGGCGCCGGTGCCCAGCTCGCGCTCGGCGCCGGGATCGGGACCATGCAGTCGTTGGCGGGGGCCGCCGTCGGCGCCACCAGGACCCTGCGCGAGATCATCGGCGACACGGCGGGCCAGCTCGACCAGCTCAACCGCCTCGGGCGCGTCAACCCGCGGACGCGGATCTCGTTCGGGCTGCTGCTCGACGAACGCGCCGAGGAGGAGCCCGGGGACGTGGTCCTCCTGTTCGAGGACCGGGCACACACCCAGGAGGCCGTCAAGACCCGCGTCGACAACGTGGTCCGCGGCCTGCTCGAGATCGGCGTCCGTCAGGGCGAGCACGTCGGCGTCCTGATGCAGACGCGGCCGAGCGCCCTGACCGTCGTCGCGGCGCTGAACCGGCTCGGCGCCGTCGCGGTGCTGATGCGACCCGACGGGGACCCGGCCCGCGAGGCCGAGCTCGGCCGGACCCGGCGGATCATCGCCGACCCCCAGAACGGCGAGGCGGCGGCGGAGGCGACGAACCTCCAGGTCTACATCCTCGGTGGTGGCGGGCAGGAGCGCGAGCTTGCCCGCGGGCTGATCGACATGGAGCGGATCGAGCCCGACGAGGTCTACGTGCCGGCCTGGTACGAGCCGAACCCGGGCCGGGCCGGCGATCTCGCCTTCATCCTCTTCACCGGCAGCGAGGAGCGGACGCTCGCGAACCGGATCACGAACGGGCGCTGGGCCCTCTCGGCCTTCGGCACCGCCTCCTCGGCGTCGCTCACGCGCAGCGACACCGTCTACAGCGCCAGCCCCGTCTATCACCCTTCGGCACTGCTGATGAGCGTCGGCGGCGTGGTCGCGAGCGGCGCCCGCCTTGCCGTCGGCTCGCGCTTCGAGCCCTCGATCTTCTGGGACGAGGTGCGTCGCTACGGCGCGACCTGCGTCTCCTACACGTGGGCGATGATGGACGAGATCGCCGAGGCGCCTCCGAACCCCGGCGAGAGTCACCACCCGGTCCGGCTGTTCATGGGATCGGGGATGCCGCGCGGCCTCTGGAAGCGCGTCACCGAGCGGTTCGCGCCGGCTCGGGTCCTCGAGTTCTACGCGTCGACCGAGGGCGACGCCGTCCTCGTCAACGTCACCGGCCGCAAGGCCGGCTGCAAGGGCCGGCCCCTGCCGGGAAGCGCCGAGGTCCGGGTGGCCGCCTACGACCCGATCGATCGCGGCCTGATCCTCGCCGACAACGGTTACGCGATCGAGTCCGCGCGCACCGATCCGGGGATGCTGCTGGCCCGGGTCCGCCCCGAGGCGATCGGGATGGGCGACGGGGTGCTTCGCGGCGTCTTCGAGCCCGGCGACGCCTGGCTCGAGACCGGTGACCTGTTCGTCGTCGACGAGGACGGCGACTTCTGGCTCGTCGACCACATCTCAACGGTGATCAGAGCCGCCACGGGGATCGTCTGGTCGGGGCCGATCCAGGACGCGCTCGGCGACGTCGACGCGGTGGCGCTCGCGGTCGCCTACGGCGTCAGGCGCGAGGACGAGACCGAGGTCCCCTGCGCGGCGATGACGCTCCACGAGGGACACGAGCTCGACGTCCACGAGGTCGAGCGGGCGCTGGCCGACCTCGGTGACGCGGGCATCCCCGCGGTGATCCGGGTCGTCGATCGGATCCCGCTCACGACCTGGTACCGGCCGATCACCGGGCCGCTCGAGCAGGAGGGCCTGCCGATGCCCTCGACCCCGCCGGACTCCTGGTACTGGGACCCGCGCAAGGGTGGCTACCGGCGGATGAGCAAGGCGGGCCGCGAGCGGTTGCTCGGCTGACCTCGGTCGCGGCGCCGGCCCTCTGGCCCGGCCATGCGCGGGTAGGAGGCCCCCCAGCTACTCTCAGGTCCGATGCGGATCCTCTTCGTCTGCCTCGGCAATATCTGCCGCTCCCCGACCGCCGAGGGCGTGCTGCGGCACAAGCTCCGCGACGCCGGGCTCGCCGGCGACGTGGACGTCGAGAGCGCCGGGACCGGTGGCTGGCACGTCGGCCATCCACCCGACCCGCGGGCGACGGCCGCCGCCGGCGCCCGCGGGATCGCGCTCGAGAGCAGGGCCCAGCGCTTCGAGGCCTTCCACTTCGAGGACTTCGACCTGATCCTCGCGATGGATCGCCAGAACCTGACCGACATGCGAGCCCTGGCCCCGCACGCGGCGGCCGCGGGCAAGCTCCACCTGTTTCGCGAGTTCGACCCGTTGGCGGTGCAGTCCGGCGACCTCGAGGTTCCCGATCCCTACTTCGGCGGCGAGGACGGCTTCGAGGTGGTGCTCGAGCTGATCGACCGGGCCTGCGACGGGCTGATCGCCGAGATCCGCTCGACGATGGCCGCCGGCGGTTGACCGACGATCCGGTGATCGCCGCCGCCGGGCGCGCCCTCGGGACGACGATCGATCGTGCCCACCGCGTCGCCGGCGGCGACATCAACGAGGCCTGGCGGCTCCGGCTCGCCGACGGCAGCGAGGCGTTCCTGAAGACCCGCTCCGGCGCCCACCCGGGCGAGTACGCGCTCGAGGCGGCTGGTCTTGCGTGGCTCGGCGAGCCCGGCGGCGGGCTGCCGGTACCGGGGGTGCTCGCGCTGGTCGACGAGGAAGACGCCCGCGGGCTCGTCCTCGAATGGGTCGAGGAGGGGCCGCCGGCCGGCGGTGGGGAGGAGGTCCTCGGCGCCGGCCTCGCCCGGATCCACGCGGCGGGCGCTCCGCGGTTCGGCGCGCTGCCGCCGGGCGCTCCCGACGTGCCGCTGCGATTCGGCGGCGTCGAGCTGGCCGCCGGAGCTGTTGCCGCCGATGCCCCGTGGTGGGAGCACTACGCCGCGCGGATCGAGGCGCTCGCGGCCGAGGCCGCGCGGCTCGGCCGGCTCGACGAGCCGGCGGCGGGCCGGATCGGCGTCGTCGTCGCACGGCTCGATCGGCTCGCCGGGCCCGACGAGCCTCCGGCCCGGGTCCACGGCGACCTCTGGACGGGCAACGTCCTCAGCGCCGCCGATGGGCGCCCGTGGCTGATCGATCCCGCCGCCCACGGTGCGCACCGCGAGATCGACCTGGCGATGCTGCGGCTGTTCGGCTCGGTGTCGGCCCGAACGCTCGCCGCCTACGAGGAGGTGGCGCCGCTTGCGCCCGGCCACGAGGAGCGCGTCGCGCTCTGGCAGCTGCAGCCGCTGCTCGTCCACGCGATCCTGTTCGGCGGCTCCTACGGCGCCGCGGCCGGCCGCGGCGCCGCCCTTTACGTCTGAGCCGGCCACGGCTACGTTCGTGGCCATGAGCGAGGACATCCACCGCCGCGCGATCGACGGCCTCGACGCCGAGCTGGAGCTGTTCGGGAGCTGCTCGGAGGCCTGCTCGCTGATCCGCGGCGACGGCGTCGTTGCCTCGATCTGCCCGCCGACGCCCGATCGCTCGCTCTTCAACTCCGTCTACGCGACCGGACCGGAGGCGCTCGAGGCGGCGATCGACGAGCTCGCCCGCGCGTACGCGGAGGCTGGAATCCGTGCCTGGACGGTCTGGGTCCCCGACTACGAACGTCGCAGCGCCGAGCTGCTCGCCGGCCGCGGGCACGTCCTCGACGGCGCACCGCGGACGATGGGCCTCGACCTGACCGACCTGCGCCCGCCGGACCGGCCGCTACCCGCGGGTGTCGAGCTCGTCCCCGGCGAGATCGGGACGATCGGCTCGATCAACGATCGTGCCTACGGGATCGAGGTGCCGGCCTGGGCCGTGGCGATGGAGCGCGAGCCCGATCTGCCGTTCGAGTCGCTGGTCGCGACGATCGATGGCGAGCCGGGCGCCTGCGCGATCGTGCTCGACCACCACGGCGATGCGGCGGTGACGGCCGTCGCGACGCTGCCCGAGCACCGCGGCAAGGGGCTGGCGGGCTGGATCATCACGGAGCTGCTGGAATCGGCGCGGGGGCGGGGCCTGAGCACCGGGAGCCTGCAGGCCAGCAAGGCCGGCGCGCCGGTCTACGAGCGACTCGGCTTCGCCGATGCCGGGTTCATCGAGCTCTGGGAGCAGCGCGAGGGGTGATGGCAGACTCCACGTCGTGGACCTGAACCGACTCGACGAGATCCTCGCCGCCCGTGGCGAGCCCGCCTTCCGCAGCGGTCAGGTGTGGGAGTGGCTGGCCGGCGGTGCCGGCAGCTACCGGGCGATGACGAACCTGCCGCAGTCGCTGCGCGACCAGCTCGAGGCCGAGCTGCCGATCTCGACGCTCGACGTGGTCCGCGAGGTCAAGTCGGTCGACGGCACCCGCAAGGCGCTGTTCGAGACCGCCGACGGCCGCCCGATCGAGGCCGTGCTGATGACCTACCGCGACGGCCGCCGCTCGCTCTGTCTGTCGAGCCAGTCGGGCTGCCCGCTGACCTGCAACTTCTGCGCGACCGGCCGGATGGCCTTCGGCCGCAACCTGACCGCCTCCGAGATCCTCGACCAGGCGCTCCACTTCCGGCGCCGGGGCGAGGTCAACCACGCCGTCTTCATGGGCATGGGCGAGCCGCTGATGAACCTCGACTCGGTCCTCGCCGCATGTGAGCGGCTGCCCGCGATCGGCGTCTCGACCGCCCACACGACGATCTCTACGGTCGGCTGGGTTCCGGGCATCGAGCGGCTCGCGACCGAGGGCCCGCGGGTCCGGCTCGCGCTCTCCCTCCATGCCGCCGAGGGCGACGTCCGCAGCGGCCTGATGCCGGTCAACGACCGCTATCCGGTCGCCGAGGTCATCGAGGCCTGCCTGCGCTGGCGCGAGGCCCGCAACCGCCGCGTCTACATCGAGTACCTGATGCTCGCCGGCGTCAACGACGATCCCGACCAGGCCGTCGTCCTCAGCGAGGCGCTGAAGCCGCACGAGGCCTTCAAGGTCAACCTGATCCCATTCAACCCGACCCCGGGTGAGTTGACCGGCTCCGCGCCGGAGGTGATCGCCGCCTTCCGCGACACGCTCATCGCCCACGGCGTGCCGGCGACGGTCCGGCTGACGCGCGGGCGCGACATCGAAGCCGCCTGCGGCCAGCTGGCGGCACGGGAGGCCGCCTGACGTCCCTCAGGCCAGGTCGATGCTGGTGATCACCTGCGGCTCGACCGGGCGGTCGCCGGGGCCCGTCTCGGTGCTCTCGATGGCGTCGACCGTATCCATACCGGAAGTGACGCGGCCGAAGACCGTGTGCTTGCCGTCGAGCCAGGGGGCCGCCTCGGTGGTGACGATGAAGAACTGGGAGCCGTTCGTGTTCGGGCCGGCGTTCGCCATCGCCGGGGCGCCGCGCTCGACCTTGTGATCGTTGAACTCGTCCTCGAAGGTGTAGCCGGGACCGCCGGTGCCGGTGCCCTCGGGGCAGCCGCCCTGGATCATGAAGTCGGTGATGACCCGATGGAAGGTCAGGTCGTCGTAGAAGCCCTCCGAGGCGAGCTTGCGGAAGTTCTCGACCGTCTTCGGAGCGTCCCCGTCGAAGAACTCGACCGAGATCACCCCGGCGTTGGTGTGGAGAGTTGCCTCGGACACTGCTTGGACCCTAGCTAACCCGCACCAACAGTCTCCAGC
>DATAFA010000018.1:0-5106 GCA_036257785.1 Solirubrobacterales bacterium
CATCAGCATCGAGTTCGCCAGCGACTCGAAGGCGGACGTGGCGCAGCCCAGCGACGCCGCCATCGCGGCGGTCGTGCCGGGGGCATTGGCAACCTGCTCGAGGTCGCGGGCGGCCTCGGCGAGCTCGAAGCAACGGTCGAACAGCGCGTTCTCGGCGGCCGCCGACGAGTTCTGTTTCCACTCGCCGGCCAGCAGCCGGCGGCGCTCGATCCTGTGCTTACGCCGTTCGATGTTCATGGACGACATCGTCACCGACCCGATCGCCGACGGCAATGGGTGGATCTGTGTAACCGAGACGGATAAGCAGCCGACCTGGGATAGGCACTAAGCCTCGACCAGGCCGCGGCGGATCGCGTAGCGCGTCAGCTCGACCCGGTTTCGCATCTCGAGCTTCTCCAGCACGTTCGCCCGGTGCCGGTCGACGGTCTTGCTGCTGATGATCAGCAGCTCGCCGATCTCGTCGCTCGTGAAGCCCTCGGCGATCAGCTTGACCACGTCGACCTCCCGCGGGGTCAGCGGGTCGGCAAGGGCCGTCGATCCGGCCCGGCTGCGCATCGACGAGCCCGCCGCCACCTGGGCGGCCGACGGATAGACGAACGCCGAGCCCCGCAGGGCCGCCCGGCATCCCTCGATCAGGTCGCGGTTGGCGGCCGACTTCAAGACGTATCCCGCCGCGCCGACCTTGAGCGCCTCGAGGTAGTACTGCTCGTTGTCGTGCATCGACAGCATCAGCGTCCGGACCTCGGGGCGCTGCCGACTGAGCTCGTGGGCGACCTGGATGCCGGTCATCAGCGGCATCGAGACGTCGAGGACGGCCAGGTCGAAATCACCCGCGAGGACCGTGCGCAGGGCTTCGACGCCGTCACCAGCGACAGCGGCGACCTCGAGGTCCGGCGCGGCGTCGATCACGAGGCTGAGGCCGTCGCGAACCATCTCGTGGTCATCGGCGAGGAGGATGCGTGCTACCAGGGGGACAGACATCTCAGCCGACCTTCTCGAGCGGCACGGCGAGCTTGACCCGGGTACCCGCACCCGGATTCGGGCCGATCTCGAACGAGCCACCGACCAGCCGGGCACGCTCCCGCATGCCCTTGATCCCGACCCCGTCGCCGTGATCGGACGCGGGAGCGATGCCGAGGCCGTCGTCGAGCACCTCGAGAGTCAGCTCCCGCCGTTGCTCGGCCAGGCGCAGGCTGACCCGCGATGCGTCCGAGTGCCGGGCCGCATTCGCCAGAGCCTCCTGGGCCACCCGGTAGAACACCAGCTCCTGCTCGCCGGAGAGGCCGTCGTATCGGCTTGGCAGATCACGATCGATGACGATCCCGCGATCGGCGCCGACGCCGTTGCAGAGCGCGGTCAAGGCGTTGATCAGACCGAGGTCGTCGAGCGTCTCCGGACGAAGCTCGTGGGCGATCCGCCGGAGCTCGTCCAGGTAGAAGCGGAGCCGCGCGGCGATCGCGGCGAACCGCTCGGCCGCTTCCGGCGACGAATCGACCGCCGCGTGCTCGGCCATCAGGGTGATCGCGATCAGGCCCTGGCCGACCTCGTCGTGGAGCTCGCGCGCGACCCGCAGCCGCTCGCCCTCCTGGCCGGCCAGCACGGCCCGCGAAGTCTGCAGGCGTTCGTCGGCGAGCCGATCGACCATCGTGGCGAGGGCGCTCGTGACGGCCTGGACCTCCCGGACCTTGGCGCCCTCGGACGGCAGGCCGATGGCGCCGCCGCCGAGGTCGATCTGCTCGATCTGCTCCGTGAGGTGTCGCAGCGGCGCCATCGCGGCCCGCACCAGCGCCGAGTTGATCGCCAGGATCACCAGGCCACCGGCCGCGAGGACGACCAGCTCGGCGATCCCGATCGGCGCGCTGACGGTGACCGGGGTGACGGCCAAAAGCAACAGCGCCAGCACGAGAACGACAGCGTTCGCGAGCAGCAGGCGCCGCGAGATCGATACGAGCCTGTTCGGCTCTCTGGTGCTCATCGGACTGCCGCGGCAAGCCTTGCGCTCAGGCGCCGGTCTCGACCGGAACGCCGACGAGGCTGCCCCATTCCGTCCAGGAGCCGTCGTAGTTGCGCACGTCCGATTCGCCGAGCAGCTCGCTGAGCACGAACCAGGTGTGCGCGGAGCGCTCGCCGATCCGGCAGTACGCGATGACCGGCTCGCCCGAGCCGAGCACACCCTTGTCGGTGTAGATCCGTCGGAGCTCGTCGGCCGACTTGAAGGTGCCGTCCTCGGCGACCGCCTGCGACCACGGAACCGAAGCGGCACCCGGGATGTGTCCAGCCCGCTGCGCGCCCTCGTGGGCGTAGCCGTCGGGGGAGATGATCTCGCCGGCGAACTCCGCCGGGCTGCGGACGTCGACGAGCCGCGTCGACGAGTCCAGCGCAGCTTCGACCTGCGCCCGCCGGGCCCGGATCGACTCGATTTGCCGCACGACCGTGAACTCCGTCGCCGGATGCGCGGGTGCTTCTGTCGAGGTCTCACGGCCCTCGCCGATCCACTTCTCGCGCGGGCCGTTCATCAGCTTCACGGACTCGTGGCCGTAGTAGCGGAAGTACCAGTAGGTGTAGGCGGCGAACCAGTTGTTGCGGTCGCCGTAGAGGACGACGGTGTGCTCGTTGGCGATCCCGCGGTCGCCCATCAGCGTCCCGAAGGCGTCGGCGTCGAGGAAGTCGCGGCGCTGCTGATCCTGCAGGTCCCGCTGCCAGTCGAATCCGATCGCACCAGGGATGTGAGCAGCGGCGTAAAGGCTGGGGTCCTCGTCGACCTCGACGATCCGGATCGAATCGTCGTTCAGGTGGTCGGCCACCCAGTCGGTCGTTACGAGGACGTCTCTTGCGTAGTCACCCATTGCGCTCCTTTCGGTTGTCGGGTCGCGACCTCCCCCGGACACCGAGGAGGTGGTGCCCGGGGGTCCGGTCAGGACGCGATAGGAGTGAATGGGCACCCTTGGGGGTGAGGGTAGGCTCGTCACTTCATAATCTCCAATAGATATTTCAATGGTCTGTAAGATGGATTGCTTATGAACGTCGAGCTTCGTCACCTGCGTTACTTCCTCGCCGTCGCCGACGAGCTTCACTTCGGCCGTGCGGCGGAGCGCGTGCACGTCGCTCAGCCCGCGATCAGTCAGCAGATCCGGCGGCTCGAGGCCGAGATCGGGACCGAGCTCTTCCACCGCAACCGGCGCGAGGTCCGGCTCGCTCCGGCCGGCGAGGCGCTCCGCGACTACGCGGTTCGCGCGATCGACGAGGTCAACGACGGTGTCGAGGCGGCGCGGCGTGCGGCCCGCGGCGAGATCGGCAACCTCACCGTCGGATTCCTCGAGACGGCAGCGAGCACGATCGTTCCACGCGCCGTCCGCCAGTTCCGCGCCGCCCGGCCGGACGTCAACCTGACGCTGCGGGAGCTCGGTGTCGGGGCGCAGATCGACGATCTGCAGGCCGGGCGCCTCGACGTCGGCATCATCCGGCCCCCCGCCGACGCGGACGACCTCGTCTTCGAACGGATCATCGACGAGGAGCTGATCGCCGCGGTGCCCAGCGGTCACCCCCTGGCCGCCCGCGATCAGATCACCGCCCGTACCGTCGTCGACCAGCCGCTCGTCCTGCTCTCCCGCGAGGTCGTCCCCGGGCTCTACGACCAGGTCCTTGCGATCCGTCAGGAGGAATCCGGATCGGGGGCGATCGCCCAGGAGGCGACGAGCATCCAGGCGGTGCTCGGCCTCGTCTCCGCCGAGCTCGGCATCTCGGTTATGCCCGCCTCGGTCCGGAGCCTGAGCCGGGAGGGGGTCGAGTTCGTGGCGATCCGCTCCGCCCATCGCTCGGCGCTGCTCACCGCCCGGCGCCGCGACGACGACTCGCCGGTGGTCGAGGCGTTCCTCGCGGCGGCGCGAGCGGCGGCCTCCGCCTAGGTTCGCCGGCCGCTCCCCCGCGACTAGGAATCGGTGCCGGCGGCGACCACGAACGCCCGCAGGCTCTCGTAGTCCTCCGCGCAGGCGGGGCAACCGCTGAGATGGGCGCGCAGCCCCGGGAGCCGCGCATCGGCGTCGACGCCGTCGAGCTCGAGATCGACGTATCGGTCGAGCAGCTCGAAGCACTGCTCGCAGGTCACCTCGAAGCCGCTCGGGCCGAGCAGCGAATCGAGATCTGTGATCGGGTGACGCGGGAGGTTCATGTCTGGTTCTCCAATGCTGGTCGCCGGTCCATGTGGCCGCCGGCCTCGAGCCGGCTGCGGAGCTTGCGGCGGGCGTCGTGCAAAGACTTGTAGAGGGCTCCGCGGGTCGTCGTGAGCCGCTCGGCGAGCACGTCGATGGGCACCTCGTTGAGGGCGAGGGCCACGAAGACCTGCCGCTGGTGAGGGGTGAGCGCCTCGTCGATCGCGTCCCCGAGCGCATCCAGCAGCTCCGTCCGCTCGAGTGTCTCCTGGGCGGAGTCGCGGCGGTCGGCGAAGCGCTTCCAGCCGTCCGGCTCGAGTACGACCTCGCGTTCCTGCCAGGCGCGGCGGCGCAGCTTCACCCCGGCCTCGAGCAGGGCGAACTTGTAGGCCCAGGTGGTGAACTTGCTCTCGCGGCGGAAGTCGTCGAGCTTGGCGAGCACCGCCATCAGGGCGTCGTCGGCAGCCTGCATCGCGATGTCGTCGAGCTCCTCGGCCCGGACCAGCGAAAGCGCTGCGCGGCGGCGTGAAACCTCGAACCGGGCGGCGCGGAGCAGCAGATCGTGCAGGCGGACGACCGCGGCCTCGCGGGCCGGTCCCGTGGCCCGCAGCGCGGTCAGCCAGGCTTCCGTCTGATCGACAGCCGCGGGCTGCCGTTCTTCGGTCGGACGATCCACGACGAGTCGAGCATAGCCACGTCGGGCGCCGGCGCTGCTGTCCCCGGCCAGTCCCGGGGCCTCGACGAGAGGCCGCGGGACCGGCGGTGCAGTGGCGGCTGTGGCGACAAGCAGACAATTCTCCATCGAACCGTTTAGCGATGCCGGGCGGGCGGTTCTTACCCCTCCGCTTCGAGCAGGTCGCCGAGCGCGATGTCCGGGTCGCGGAGCTTCGCCACCGCGATTGGCCGCCGCGAGCGGATCAGCTCCGCGATCGGATCGGCGACATCCCAGACGTTGACG
>DATAFA010000024.1:0-16254 GCA_036257785.1 Solirubrobacterales bacterium
CCCCCAGGCGACGGCGATCGCCGACGTCGCGGCGGCGCGCTCCCAGCACATGCTCGAGACCGGCCAGTACTGCAACGTCATCGCCGACGGCGGCATGCGGACCGGCGGCGACGTCTCCAAGGCCGTCGCCTGTGGCGCCGACGCGGTGATGGTCGGATCCCCCCTCGCCAGGGCCAAGGAGGCACCCGGCCGCGGCTATCACTGGGGGATGGCCACGTTCCATCCCTCGCTGCCGCGCGGGACCCGGGTCACGACCAAGCAGGACGGCAGCCTCGAGCAGATCCTGCTAGGGCCGGCCAACGAGAACGACGGCACGTTCAACCTGATGGGCGCGTTGCGGACGTCGATGGCCACGACCGGCTACGAGGACATCCCCTCGTTCCACCGGGCCGAGGTCATGGTCGCGCCGGCGCTGCAGACGGAGGGCAAGCAGCTGCAGCGCAGCCAGGCCGTCGGCATGGGCTCGAACGGCAAGTCCGCCGTCGCCAACGCCGTCGCGGTCTCCGACGACTGAAGATGGCGGAGGCGCTCTCGCCGGAACGCCCGATCGACGCCCCGGTCGTCGATCCGTCCGGTGGCGAGGCGGGTGCGGTCGGGGTCGATCGCGAGGAGGTCCTCGTGCTCGACTTCGGCGGCCAGTACTCGCAGCTGATCGCGCGCCGGCTCCGTGAGTGCGGGGTCTTCGCCGAGTTGCTGCCCCACGACACCGACATCGAGCGGATCCGGTTGCGCAGGCCGCGCGCGCTGGTCCTATCCGGCGGGCCGGCATCCGTCTACGAGCCGGGGGCGCCGTCGTTGCGCACCGAGTTGCTCGAGCTCGGCATCCCGGTGCTCGGCATCTGTTACGGGATGCAGATCATGGTCCGGGCCCTCGGCGGCCGGGTCGAGGGCGCCGAGCGGGGCGAGTTCGGCCGCACCGAGCTGTCGCTGGTCGAGGAGGGCGGGCGACTGATGTCCGGCCTGCCGGAGACCCAGCAGTGCTGGATGAGTCACCGCGATTGCGTCTTCGAGCCGCCGCCGGGGTTCAGCGCCCTGGCCTCGAGCCCGGGCTCGCCGGTCGCCGCCTGCGAGGACACCGAGCGCGGCCTCTACGGCATCCAGTTTCATCCCGAGGTCGTCCACACTCCCCATGGCCAGGCGATCCTCGAGCGCTTCCTGCGCGAGGTCGCGGGCTGCGTCGAGCACTGGTCGGCGGCGTCGGTCATCGACGAGCAGATCGACCGGGTTCGCAGGCAGGTCGGCGACGGCGGCGTCATCTGCGGGCTGTCCGGCGGCGTCGACTCGGCGACGGCCGCGGCGCTAGTCCACGAGGCGATCGGCGACCAGCTCACCTGCGTCCTCGTCGACCATGGCCTGCTCCGCAAGGGCGAGGCCGAGCAGGTCGTCGAGACCTTCCGCGAGGGCCTCGGCATCAAGCTGATCCACGTCGACGCCCGCGAGCGCTTCCTCGATCGCCTGGCCGGGATCGACGAGCCCGAGCGCAAGCGCAAGATCATCGGCGAGGAGTTCATCCGCGTCTTCGAGGAGGAGGCGCTGAAGCTCCCCGACGTCGGCTACCTCGTCCAGGGCACCCTCTACTCGGACGTGATCGAGTCCGGTGGCGGCACCGGCACCGCGACGATCAAGTCGCACCACAACGTCGGCGGCCTCCCCGAGGACCTCGAGTTCGAGCTCGTCGAGCCGCTGCGGATGCTCTTCAAGGACGAGGTCCGCGCCGTCGCCTCCGAGCTCGGTCTCTCCGACCGGATGGTCTGGCGCCAGCCCTTCCCCGGCCCCGGCCTGGCGATCCGCATCGTCGGCGGCGAGGTCAACGAGGAACGCCTCGAGATCCTCCGCGAAGCCGACGCCGTCCTCCAGGAGGAGGTCCGTGCCGCCGGCCTCTATCGCGACCTCTGGCAGTCCTTCTGCGTCCTTCCCGTCGTCCGCTCGGTCGGCGTCCAGGGCGACGGCCGCACCTACGCCTACCCGATCGTCATCCGCGCCGTCACCTCCGATGACGCCATGACCGCCGACTGGGCCCGCCTCCCCTACGACCTCCTCGAGCGCGCCTCGAGCCGGATCATCAACGAGGTCTCGGGGGTCAACCGGGTGGCCCTGGACATCAGCTCGAAGCCGCCGGCGACGATCGAGTGGGAGTAGGTCAGCCCGGCCGAATAGATCACCCCGGCCGAATGCTCCGCTTCGCGTCCGCTTCGGCCGGTCGGCGCGGTGAACGGGACGGGATGACATATGTGTTGGTCCCAGTTACCCGGGCCGAATGCTCCGATTCGCGTCCGCTTCGGCCGGTCGGCGTGGTGAAACGGGACGGGATGACATATGTGTTGGTCCCAGCCGGGAGAGCCGCCCAGCTCAGCTCCACTTGTCCCACTTCTTCAGGGGGCGGGTCGGGTTGAGGACGTGGCCGCCCTCGTACCAGCCCGGGGCTGACCAGAGCTCGAAGTGGAGGTGGCAGCCCTGGGCGTCGCCGGTGTCGCTCTCGCGGCCGATCATCTCGCCGGTCTTGACCCGCGAGCCCTCCTTCGGGCGGCCCTTCCTCTCCATGTGCATGTAGACGTAGTCCTCGCCGGTCTTCTTGCCGTCGATCACGACGTAATAGCCGGCGGCGGACTGGTAGGCGTTGGTCTGGACCTTGCCGCCGCGGGCGGCGACGATCTTGGTGCCGCAGGTCGCGAAGACGTCCTGGCCCTGGTGGCCGCGGCCGGCGCCGAGCCCGTCACCGTAGGTGTGCCTGCCTCGCAGCGGGAAGATGTGGTCGTAGTAGGCGAAGCCGGTCGCGTCACTCGTCCCGCTCGCGCCGCCGAGGGCCGAGACCCGGAACTTGTACTTGCCGTTGCGCGGCGGCTTGCCCTTCGAGCCGAGGCCGTCCCAGGTGACGCTCTGGTTCGAGAACGGCTCGCGGTTCTTCTCGATCATCGAGTCGACGGTCTTGCCGCTGTCCTTGGAGACGATGTCGATCCGGATGTCGGCCGGGGAGTCGGCCTCGAACAGGTAGTCGAGCTCGATGTCCTTCCTGCCGTCGTAGTAGGCGGTCTTCGGAGCGGCATCGACCCGCTTGACCGCGAAGCCCTGCACGGATCTGATCGCGTCCTCGGGCTTGACCTTGAGCTCCTCGGGTGCCTTCGCCTTGGTGCCGTAACGGCTGACGACCACGACCTTGCCGCTCGTCGCGCCGGTCGGGACCTTGGCGGTGACGGCCCCGGACTTGACCGAGGAGGGCTCGACCTCGATCCGGCCGTCGGTGGCGGGGAACTTCACCTCGGTGATGTCGCCCAGCGCCTTGCCGGTGACCTCGACCTTGCCGGTCTCGGTGACGGTGCGGACGTCGAGGCAGCGGACCGAGCAGACGACGTCCTTGACCTTCGGCGGGTCCGGGGTGCCGATGCCGCCGTCGCCGGAGGCCGCGGCCACCCAACTGAGCAGCGCCGCCAGCGTCGCGAACGCGGCGAGGCTGATCGTCCTCGGCGAGGGCATCCTCGTTCGCGTACGCGCGGCGGTGGGGCTCAAGTCCTCGTTCTCTTTCTTTCGGGCCTACGGGGTTAGCTGTCGGGCTCGCGCGGAAAGAGCAGCGCTACCTGGCTTGATGCCTGGATTCGCCCCATGGTCGCCGTTCCCTCGTCGGTCGCGGCTCCCGTGCGGTTCCCCCGCCCCCCGAACGCGTGCGTCCGGGGATTCGGCAGGTCCTGTGCGGGCGGCAGTATATCCGCGGTGCCGGTCAGCGGGAAACGGGATTCCGGTGCCGTCTCAGGGTGGTCCCGCCACAGTGGCCGCGCCCCGCGCTCCGCGCCGCGCCGCAATGGCTATCATCCCGCCGGCCGCGTGGGACCCGTTCGGGTCGGAACGCGGCTGTTTCGCGGCATGAAGACCTTCGTAGCAACACCCGAGAACCGCACCCGCGACTGGTACGTCGTCGACGCCGAGGGCCAGACCCTGGGCCGTCTCGCGACCCAGATCGCCAATGCCCTGAGGGGCAAGCGCAAGCCCGAGTACACACCGCATTGCGACGTCGGTGACTTCGTGATCGTCGTCAACGCCGAGAAGATCGCCGTCACCGGCGACAAGCTGAAAAGCAAGCGGTACTACCGGCACAGCGGCTACCCCGGCGGGATCCGCTCGCGGACCCTCGAGGAGATGCTCGACCGCAAGCCGGAGGACGTCATTCGCCGCGCTGTCAAGGGGATGCTCCCCCGCAACAAGATGGCCCGCAAGCAGCTGCTCAAGCTCAAGGTCTACGCCGGGCCCGACCATCCGCACGCCGCGCAGCAGCCGCAGCCCCTGGAGGTGAACAAGTGACCTGGAGCGAGGACGCCGATCGCGAGCAGGGCGAGAACGAGGAGAACGAGACTTCCGAGCCCGAGCCCGAGGCCGCCGAGCAGGGCGAGCAGCCCGCCGCCGAGAAGCCCCCTGCCGAGGAGCCGCCTGCCGAGCAGCCCGCCGCCGAGCAGCCCGCGGCCGAGGAGCCTGCTCCCGCCGCGGCGTCCACTCCCGCCGCAGCGACCGCCGCCGGCGCCGCCAAGAAGGACGTTGTCCCCGGCGCCGACCTCGAGCCGATCGCGATCGGCGAGGAGCGCGAGCTGACGGCGGAGGAGCGGGCCGCACGCGAGGCCGAGGAGGAGGAGCGCCGCGCCCGCGAGGCCGCTGCCGCCGACGACGACGACGAGGCGATCGCCCCGCGCCCGATCTCCGTGCCCGCCGACACCCGGATCCAGGCCACCGGCAAGCGCAAGAGCGCCGTCGCCCGGGTCATCGTCCGCGCCGGCGACGGCTCCTTCGAGATCAACGACCGCGACATCGCCGAGTACTTCAAGGGCAGCCAGCACCAGGCACTCGCCCGCCAGCCGCTCGTCACCGCCGGCTACGAGGGCGCGGTCGACGTCAAGGTGCGGGTCCACGGCGGCGGCATCAGCGGTCAGGCCGGGGCGGTCCGCCACGGTGTCGCTCGCGCGCTGACGGCCCTGGAGCCGGAGCTGCGCGGCGACCTCAAGCGGCGCGGGATGCTGACCCGCGACGACCGCCGCAAGGAGCGCAAGAAGGCCGGACTGAAGAAAGCACGCAAGCGGCCTCAGTTCAGCAAGCGTTGATCTGACGGCACGGGAGGCCCCGAATGCGGCGTCCCCCTCGGCTCACGGCCTTGCGGCCTATCGCCTCGGGCTCCTTGCCTCGGGGACTCCCGCACTCGTCAGATCAACGCTTCGGTCTTTCTGCCCGGGCAGGCATCCCGGGGCCGCGCCGGTAATGATCCCCTGTCATGCCTGAGCGAACGAAGCTGTTCGGGACCGACGGCGTTCGCGGTCCCGTCGGTGAGGTGCTGACGCCCGAGCTGGCGCTGGCCCTGGGGCGGGCGACCGCTGCGGAGCTCCGTGACGAGCGCCCGCAGGTCCTGATCGTCCGCGACACCCGCGAGTCGGGTCACATGCTCGAGTCGGCGCTCGCCTCGGGGCTGGCCGCTGCCGGTGCCGACGTGTTCCTCGGGGGCGTCCTGCCGACGCCGGCCGCAGCGATCCTGGTTCGCAAGCACGGCTTCGACCTCGGGGCGGTCGTCTCGGCCTCGCACAACCCCTGGCGCGACAACGGGATCAAGTTCTTCGGTCGCGACGGCATCAAGCTCAACGACGAGAGCGAGGCCCGGGTCGAGGCACGCGTCGCCGCGGGACCGGCCACCGGCACCGCCTCGGGCCGGATCCGCAAGCTCGAGGGCGCCCTCGACGACTACCTGCGGGCGCTGGCGTCGGCGTTTCCGCTCGATCTGAACGGGCGCCGGATCGTCATCGACTGCGCCAACGGCGCGACCTACCGTGCCGCTCCAGCCGCCTTCGAGCGGCTCGGTGCCGAGCTGATCACGATCGGCGCCGAGCCCGACGGGCGCAACATCAACGAGGGCTCCGGGTCGACCCATCTCGACAACGTCGCCGCGACCGTGGCCGAGCACGGCGCCGAGGTCGGCTTCGCATTCGACGGCGACGGCGACCGGATGCTCGCCGTCGACGGCGAGGGACGCGAGTTCGACGGCGACGAGATCGTCGCGATCTCGGCCATGCACCTGCGTGAGACCGGCGAGCTGCCCGGCGGCGCGGCGGTGACCGTGATGAGCAACTACGGCTTCCACAAGGCGATGGAGGCGGCCGGGATCGAGGTCGCCACGACCAAGGTCGGCGACCGCTACGTGATCGAGGAACTGGTCGAACGCGGCTGGACGATCGGCGGCGAGCAGTCCGGTCACATCATCTGGACCGACTTCGCGACCACCGGCGACGGCCTCGCCGCGGCGCTGCTGGTGATGCGGGCGCTCGGCGACAAGCCGCTGTCGGAGAGCCGGCCGATCGACAAGCTTCCGCAGCGGCTCGAGAACGTCGTCGTCCCCAGCCAGGAGGCCCTGGCTGCCGCCACCGGGCTCTGGGAGGCTGTCGGCCGCGAGGGTGCCGGCCTCGAGGGCCGCGGCCGGGTGCTCGTGCGCCCGTCCGGAACCGAGCCGCTGGTCCGGGTGATGGTCGAGGCACCCGACGAGGCCGAATGCGCGGAGGTCCTCGACCGGCTTCTCGCGGTCGCCCATCGCGAGCTCGGATAGACAACGCAGGACACTCGGAGCCGCGGCCTCGAGGGCCGGGAGGCGGGTGCCGCCGTGGCCGCCGTGATTTGGCGATGCGCAGGGCTGCCCGTATCCTTCCCCGTCCCCTTCAACCCCCGGAGTCTTCATGTGCGGCATCGTCGGATATGTGGGCAGGAGGCCTTGTCGCGATCTCCTCATCGCCGGCCTCGAGAAGCTCGAGTACCGCGGATACGACTCCGCTGGACTCTCCCTGCTCGATCACGGGCGGATCGATTCAGTCCGCGCGGTCGGCAACCTGGCGAACCTGCGCGCCGCCGTGGCCGAGCCTCGTGACGAGGGCGCCGTCGCCGTCGCCGAGGCCGATGCCTCGATCGGCCTCGCGCACACGCGCTGGGCGACCCACGGCCGGGTCACCGAGGAGAACGCCCACCCGCACAGCGACGAGCAGGGACAGATCAACATCGTCCTCAACGGGATCGTCGAGAACCACTCGGAGCTCCGCCGCGATCTCCTCGCCGAGGGCCACGAGTTCACCTCCGAAACCGACGCCGAGATCGTCGCCCACCTGATCGAGCGTCACTACGACGACGACCTCACCGCCGCCGTTCGCGCCGCGTTCGCCGACCTCCGCGGCCACTACGCGTTCGTCGCCATGCACGTCGACCATCCGGAGCTGCTCGTCGGCGCCCGCCAGGAGTGTCCGCTCGTCATCGGCGTCGGCGAGGGGGAGACGTTCCTCGCCTCCGCGATCCCGGCATTCCTGCGCGAGACGCGGACCGTCATGCAGATCGAGAACGGCGAGATCGTCACGATCACCCCCGACGCGGTCGCGATCACCGACGCCGCGGGCTCCCCGCTCGAGCGCGAGATCGAGGAGGTCACCTGGGACGAGGAGGCTGCCGAGCGCGGCGGCTACCCGACCTTCATGATGAAGGAGATCCACGATCAGCCCGACGCGGTCGCGGAGACGATCACCGACCGCCTCCCCGAGGTCGACCAGGTCGACCTCAGCGAGCTGACGCTGACGCCGGAGCAGGCCGCGAAGATCCGCCGGGTCGTCATCGTCGCTTGCGGCACCTCCTACCACGCCGGCCTCGTCGGCCGCTATGCGATCGAGACCTGGGCGCGGGTTCCGGTCGAGATGGACATCGCCTCCGAATACCGCTACCGCGATCCGGTGATCGGCACCGACGACCTCGTCATCGGCATCACTCAGTCCGGCGAGACCGCCGACACGCTCGCCGCGATGCGACTCGCGCGGGAGCGCGGCGCCCACGTCCTCGCGATCAGCAACGTGATGGGGAGCCAGGCGACCCGCGACGCCGACTCCGTCCTCTACACGCGTGCCGGCCTCGAGATCGGGGTCGCGGCGACGAAGACCTTCACCAGCCAGGTCGCCGCCATCTACCTGCTCGGCCTCTGGCTCGCACAGGCGCGCGGCCGGCTCGGCCGCGAGCGGATCGCCGAGCTGATCACCGAGCTGAAGGCATTGCCGCGGAAGATCGAGGAGACGATCGAATCGTCCGACCAGCGGGTCCGCGCGATCGCCCGCAGCCACGCGGGGGGCCGCTTCTTCCTCTACCTCGGCCGCCACATCGGCCTGCCGATCTGCCTCGAGGGCGCCCTGAAGATGAAGGAGATCTCCTACATCCCCTCCGATGCCTACGCCGCCGGCGAGATGAAGCACGGCCCGATCGCCCTGCTCGACGAGACGACGCCGGTCGTCTGCATCGCGACCGACAGCCCCGTGCTCGAGAAGATGCTCTCCAACGTCGCCGAGGTCCGGGCTCGCGGCGCCGACGTGATCGCGATCGGGACCGAGGGCTCGACCGAGGTCGGCGAGGAGGCCGATCAGACCCTGTTCATCCCGCGCACCGACTGGATCCTGCAGCCGATCCTCGCGGTCATCCCGCTGCAGCTCCTCGCCTACCACACCGCCCGTCAGCTCGGGCTCAACGTCGACCAGCCCCGGAATCTGGCGAAGACGGTCACGGTCGAATAGCGGAAGCCGGCTTCTGCCTTCCGCTTCCGCACCGGCAGCGTTTAGCATCCCGCCGATGCGAACGAAGCTTCTCCGTCTCCCGGTACTCGCCCTTCTCGCAATCGCCGCGACTGCGCTCGCCGCCTGCGGCAGTGACTCCGGCAGCGACACCGCGGACCTCGGCCCCGACCCGGCCTCGATGGTCCCCGCGGATACCCCGTTCTACCTGGAGGCCGTCGTCCGGCCGGAGGGCCAGCTCAGCGACGACCTGGACTCGGCGCTCTCGAAGCTCCTCGTCACCGACGATGTCAGCGGGAAGCTGCACGCCGCGATCGACGAGGGCCTCGCTTCGGAGGGAGAGGACCTGACCTACGAGAACGACATCGCTCCCTGGCTCGGTGCCCGTGCCGGCGTCTACTTCAACGGCTACGACGCGAAGTCCGACGAGCCCGAGGGCGCCGCGGTCGTGGCCGTCACCGACGCCGATGCCGCGCAGTCGTTCCTCGACAAGGCGAGCGCGAGCGGCCACGGCAAGACCAAGCAGCAGGACTACAACGGGGTCCAGCTCACCGTCAGCTCCGACGACACCGCCGTCGGCATCGACGGCGACTTCCTGCTCGCCGGCACCAGCCAGGGGGTCGAGGACGCCATCGACGCCAAGGACGGCGACAACTTCGCCGGCGTCGACGACTCGACCACCGGGCTCGACGAGGTGCCCGACGACTCGATCTTCTCGCTCTACGCCGATCCGCAGGGTGCCCTCGACCTGGTCAAGAGCTCCGGCTCGGTCCCGGCCGATCAGCTCGAGCAGATCGAGGATCAGCTCGGCCAGATGGGCGACGGGCCGATCGACGCCTGGGGCACCGTGACCGAGAGCTCGCTGGGCATCGGTGCCTCGGCCCCGGCCGCCGACGACGCCTCCGATCCGACCGACCTGTTGACGACGTTCCCGGCCGACTCGTGGTTCGCGTTCGCGGCGACCGGCGTCGGCGATCAGCTCGCGAGCTCGATCGCGCAGTTCAAGGCCGGCTTCGAGGCGGGCTTCACCGACGCGGCTCCGGGCATCTCCCAGCAGGTCGACCCGATCCAGGCGTTCCAGGACGCGACCGGGCTCAACCTCGAGCAGGACCTCGCCTGGATCGGTGACGTCGGCGGGTTCGTCGAGGGCGCCTCGATCTTCGGCCTCGGCGGCGGCCTCGTCGTCACGACCGACGACCAGCAGGCTGCCGAGGACGCGGTCACCAAGCTCCAGCAGGCCCTCGGCAAGGTCCGCGGGATCAAGGTCACCCCGTCGCAGAGCGGCTTCGACGTCCAGGCACAGGGCGCTCCGCTCGGTGCCCAGGTCGCGGTCGAGGACGACAAGGTCGTGCTGGCGGCAGGCGCCGACACGGTGGACGACGTCCTCTCACCTTCGGAGGCCCTCGGCGACTCGGACACGTTCCAGGCGGCGGAGGACGACCTCGGCAACGACCTGACGCCGGGCTTCTTCGTCAACTTCGCGCCGATCCTCGATCTCGTCGACAGCACCGGCCAGAGCGATGCCGACATCGAGTCCGCACGCCCCTACCTGAACGCGCTCGATTTCCTGATCGGCGGCAGCAAGGTCGACGGCGACCGCTCGGTCGCCGGGTTCACGCTCGGCGTCCAGGACCAGCCGGAGGACAGCGATTCGACGACCGCGGCGGTGATCACGCCTTGACCGGCGCCCCGGGCGTCGCGGCGCTCGGGATCGACCTGATCGAGATCGATCGGGTCGAGCGTGCCCTCGATCGCAGGCCCCGGCTCGCCGACCGCCTCTTCCGGCCCGGCGAGCTCGACGCCTGCGCGGGCCGCGCCCGCCCCGGTCGCCACCTGGCGGCCCGCTTCGCCGCCAAGGAAGCCGCGATCAAGGCGCTCGGAGGAGGCTGCGGGCCACGCGACATCGAGGTCGTCGGTGGCCCGGCGCCGGCGCTGCGCCTGCATGGACGGGCGGCCGAGCGGGCGGCCGAGCGGGGCGTCAGCCTCGTCGTCTCGCTGACCCACTCGCGGGACAACGCGGCGGCCGTGGTGCTCGCCAGTCCTGCGGCCGCCACCGCGTAGGCTGGCGGACGTGGAGACGCCTGACTGGCTCGAGCCGCTGTTCGACGCCGCCGGGATGAGCGGTACGGATCGCTGGGCGATCGAGGAGCGGGGCGTCCCGTCCCTCGAGCTGATGGAGACGGCCGGTGCTGCGCTGGCCCGCGAGACGGAGATCGCCGCCGAGCACGGGCCGATCCGGATCGTCATCGGCAAGGGCAACAACGGCGGCGACGGCCTGGTTGCCGCCCGGCTCCTGCGCGGCGCCGGCCACGAGGTCGACGTCCTCTCGATCTGGCCGCTCGGCGAGCTCAGCGCCGACGCGACCGCAAACCTCGAGCGGCTCGGCGGGGCGGCGATCGAGGTCGGGGATGAGGATTGGGCGGGCGCGCTCGCCGGCTCGGGGGCGATCGTCGACGCGATCTTCGGGACCGGCTTCGACGGAGCGCCCCGTGGCGCCGCGAGGACCGCGATCGACGCGATCAACGCGGTCGACGCTCCCGTCGTCGCCTGTGACGTCGCCTCCGGCATCGACGCTTCGAGCGGTGAGATCGCCGGCTCCGCCGTCGAGGCGGAGCTGACCGTCACCTTCCATGCCGCCAAGGTCGGCCACCGGGTCGCGCCGGGCAAGTGGCACACCGGGCGGCTCGTCGTTGCGCCGATCGGGATCCCCGCCGACCCTCCGGGCCGCCCGATCGCGGGCACGATCGGAGCCGGCGTGCTCGCCCTGCCGCCGCGGCGGGGGGCCGAGTCGACGAAGTTCAGCTCCGGCGAAGTCTTCGTCGTCGGCGGCTCACGCGGCCTCACCGGCGCGCCGTGCATGGCCGCGCGGGCCGCGATCCGCGCCGGCGCCGGCTATGCGACTGTCGGCTGTCCCGCGACCCTCGAGCCGATCCTCGAGGTGAAGCTGACCGAGGTGATGACGATCGGCCTCGAGGAGGTGGGCGGCGGCCTCGGCGCCGCGGCGGCGGAGCCGATCCTCGAGCGGGCGCAGCGGTCCGCCTGCGTGGTCCTCGGGCCCGGGCTCGGCCGTGCCGAGCATACCTTCGGGCTGGTTCGCGAGCTCGCCCCCCGGATCGAGGCGCCGCTGCTGATCGACGCCGACGGGCTGAACGCGCTCGGCACCGACCTCGGCCTGCTGCGGGTCCGGAAGGGGCCGACCGTGCTGACGCCCCATGCGGGCGAGCTCGGACGGCTGCTCGGCTGCGAGTCGGCCGAGATCGCCTCCCATCGCCTCGCGAAGGCGCGCCTTGCGAGCGCCGAGGCCGGCGCCGTGGTCGTCCTCAAGGGTGACGACACGATCGTCGCCGACGGCGACCTGGTCGCAGTCAACGCCCTCGACAGCCCGGGCTTGGCGACCGCCGGGACCGGCGATGTCCTCTCCGGCACGATCGGCGCCCTGCTGGCGCGAGGGTTGGGGCCGTTCGAGGCCGCCTGCGCCGGCGTCTACGCCCATGCCCGCGCCGGCCGGATCGCCGCCGAGCGGTTCGGGACCGAGTCGGTGATCGCCGGGGACGTGATCGACTCGCTGTCCGGGGGGCTGGCTCGTTGAGCGGCCACGACCCGTTCCAGCGGGTCACGGCGATCGTCGACCTCGGTGCCGTCGAGCGCAACTGCGCCACCCTGGCGGCGGACCTCGCGTCCGGCACCGAGCTCTGCGCGGTCGTCAAGGCCGACGGCTACGGCCACGGCATGGGCGAATGCGCCGATGCGGCCCTGCGGGGCGGGGCGACGCGGCTCGCCGTCGCGACCGCGACCGAGGCATTCGAGCTCCGTGAGCGGGTCGGCGCCGAGATCCCGATCCTCGTGATGGGGGTGCTGACCGGCGCCGAGCTCGACGTCGCCCTGCAGGCGCGAGCCGAGCTGCCGGTCTGGCGGGCCGAGTTCTTCGAAGCGCTGGCCGAGCGGGCCGGGATGTTCGGCTTCCGGCCACGGGTCCACGTCAAATACGACAGCGGGATGGGACGGCTCGGCGAACGTGAGCCCTACGGGGTCGTCCGCCTCGCCGACGCCGCCGCGACCGACGAGCGGATCGAGCTCGCCGGCGTCTGGACGCATTTCGCGACCGCCGACGAGGACGACGAGGATTACCTGCGCGGGCAGCTCGACCGCTTCCGCGAGGTCGCGCTGCCGATCCAGGAACGGCATCCTGCCGTCACGTTGCATGCCGCCAACAGCGCCGCCACCCTGCGCGGGCCCGAGTTCCACTTCGGGATGGTCCGCTGCGGCGTCGCCATCTACGGCCTCGACCCGTTCGGGCGCGACGCCGCTTCCCAGGGCCTCGAGCCGGCGCTGTCCCTGCACACCTACGTGGCCGACGTCAAGCGCTTCCACGCGGGCGACTCGGCCGGTTACGGCCGCACCTGGCGGGCGCCGGCCGACACCTGGGTCGCGGTCCTGCCGACCGGCTACGGCGACGGCTACCGGCGCGGGCTCTCGAACGCCTGCGACGTCCTCGTCGGCGGGGTTCGCCGACCGCTCGTCGGGACGATCTCGATGGACAACGTCACCGTCGACCTCGGCCCCAGCACCGAGGTCGAGGTCGGCGAGCCCGCCGTCCTGATCGGCAGCCAGGACGAGGAGGAGGTCAGCGCCGAGCAACTCGCCGACCGCCTCGGCACGATCAACTACGAGATCACCTGCGCCCTCACCCCGCGCGTGCCCCGCGCCTATCGGAGCTGACCGATGCCCGGCGCGGCCCATCTGACCCGGCTCGAGGAGCGCTTCGGCGAGGCGCCGGCGATCGAGGTGGCCCGCTCGGGCCTGCGCGACGTCGCCGACCGCGCCTGGCTCGTCGGCGGCGCCGTCCGCGACGCGATCCTGGGCGGCGACGTGGTCGACGTCGACATCGCCTTCGACGGCGACGTCGAGGCGGCCGCGCGCCAGATCGCCGCCGACGGGGACGGGCATCCGTTCGAGCTCTCCGACGAGTTCGCGACCTGGCGCGTTGTCGCCCGCGAGGGCGGCTGGAAGGTCGACATCGCGGCCCTGCGCGCGGGATCGATCGAGCTCGACCTGCGGTTGCGCGACTTCACGGTCAACGCGGTCGCGGTCCCGCTGGCGGGCGGATCGCCGATCGACCCGACCGGCGGCCTGGGCGACCTCGAGGCGGGTGTCCTGCGGGTTTGCTCGGACCGCTCGTTCGCCGACGACCCGCTGCGGGTGCTCCGGGCCGCGCGATTCGCGGCTCGGGCCGGGCTGGAGCCCGAGCCGGAGACCGTCGCCCTGGCCCGCCGCGAGGCTCGCCGCGCCGCCGATCCGGCGGGCGAGCGCCAGTTCACCGAGCTGGCGGCGCTGCTCTCCGGGCCGGAGCCGCTCGCCGGGCTCGGCCTGCTCGATCGATTCGAGGCGACCGCCGCCGTCCTGCCGGAGATCGCGGCGCTGCGCGGGGTCGAGCAGAGCGCCAACCATCACCTCGACGTCCACGACCACACGCTCGAGGTGCTGCGCCGGATGCTCGAGGTCGAGCGCGACCTGCCGCGGTACTGCGGCGAGGCGGCCGATGCCGTGGCCGGGCTCCTGGCGGAGCCGCTGGCCGACGATCTGACGAGGAAGGACGGGCTGCGCTGGGCGGCGCTGCTGCACGACATCGGCAAGCCGGCGACGCGGACCGAGCGTGAGGGCTGGGTCAGCTTCCTCGGCCACGACTCGCTCGGCGCCGAGATGGTCACCGCTCTCTGCCGGCGCCTGCGCACCTCGCGGCGGTTCGCGGGGCACGTCGCGGCGATCACCCGCGACCACCTCGTCCTCGGGTTCATGGTCCGCGAGCGGCCGCTGCCGCCGCGACGGGTCTGGGAGTACCTGAGCCGGACCGCCCCGCAGTCGCTCGACACGACGCTGCTGACCGTGGCCGACCGCCTCTCGGCCCAGGGCGGCGGCGTTCCCGAGGAGGCGATCACCGGACACCTCGACCTCGCCCGCGAGATGCTGGCGGCGGCGGTCGCGTGGGAGCGGGAGGGAGCGCCGGAGCCGTTGCTCCGCGGCGACGAGATCGCGGCCGAGACGGGAATCGCCCCCGGGCCGGCGCTCGGCGAGGCCGTCACCGAGCTCGAGGCGGCCCAGTACGCCGGCGAGGTCACCGACCGCGAGGGGGCGATCGCGCACCTGCGGGCCTGGGCGGAGGGGCGATAGCCTCCGCCGCCGTGGCCGATTCCGTCCCCGACTGCATCTTCTGCGCCGTCGTCGCCGGTGACTCGCCGGCCGAGATCGTCGACTCCGACGAGCACACGGTCACCCTGATGGACATCAACCCGGCCACCAGGGGCCACGCGCTCGTCGTCCCGCGCCGCCATTCCGAGGACCTGCTGTCGATCGGCGTGGCGGACCTCGTCAACTGCGCCGTCGCCGCCCAGCGGGTCGCGAAGCGGATGGAGGCGACGCTCGCCCCCGACGGCTTCAACCTCCTCAACGCGACCCGCGCCGCCGCCTGGCAGACCGTCTTCCACTTCCACATCCACGTCATTCCGCGCTACGAGGACGATCCGCTGCAGCTGCCGTGGATCCCGCGCGGCGCCGACATGGACGAGATCTCCGCAATCGCCGCCACCATCAGGGAGGGCCAGTGACCGAATCAGGGCAATCACCGATCAGGCTCGAGCACGAAGGCGACGTCGCCGTGATCGTCCTCGACGCGCCGCCACTCAACCTGTTCGACGAGCGGACCTTCGCAGCGATGCGCGGGGCCCGCGACGCAGTCGCCGCCAGCGACGCCCGGGCGATGGTCTTCCGCGCCGAGGGCAAGGTGTTCACGGGCGGCGTCGACGTCGGCCGCGTCTTCGCGGACATCTCCGGCGGCGCCGAGGGGTCGCGGCTCGCCGCCGACGGGATCCGCGAGCTGCAGGCATTCGAGTCGCTCGAGATCCCGACGCTCTCGCTCGTCCATGGGCTCTGCCTGACCGCCGGCCTGGAGGCCTCGCTGGGCTGCGACATGATCTGGGCCGCGGAGGGTGCCCAGTTCGGGCTCGTCGAGCGGGTCGTCGGCCTGACCCCGTTCGGCGGCGGCGTCCAGCGGATGGCCGAGCGTGCCGGCCCCGCGCGGGCCCGTGAGTTCGTGATGACGGGCGGGCTCTACGACGCCGAGAAGATGCTCGAATGGGGCGTCGTCAACCGGGTGCTCGCGCCCGACGAGCTGCTCGAGAAGGGCATGAACTTCGCCCGCCGGCTCGCCGCCGGCCCGACGCTCGCCCACGGGGCGACGAAGCGACTCGTCCGCGCCTATCTCGACGGCGGGGTCGCCGCCGCCGACGCGATCGTCCCCGACATCGCCGGGCCGTTGTTCGACTCCGAGGACCTCAAGAACGCGGTCCGGAGCTTCCTCGACGACGGCCCCGGAAAGGCCACTTTCAAGGGGAAATGAGCGCCCTGCTGCTACCCTCCCGCGGCGTTTATGGCTAAGGAAGAGAAGATCGAGATGGAGGGCGAGGTCGTCGAGGCCCTCCCGAACACCATGTTCAAGGTCAAGCTCGACAACGATCACGAGGTCCTCGGCCACATCAGCGGCAAGATGCGCCGCCATTACATCCGCATCCTCCCCGGCGACCGGGTCAAGATCGAGCTCTCCCCATACGACCTCGATAGAGGCCGCATCACCTACCGCTACAAGTAGCGGCGGCCAGCGGGAGCGCTGGATCTTCGCCTCGTCGCCTTACGGCCGATGGCCGCTTCGGCTCCTGCG
>DATAFA010000073.1:0-21033 GCA_036257785.1 Solirubrobacterales bacterium
CCCGGCGGCGATCACCGGGTGCTTGTTCGGCTCCGAGGGCCACTCGACGACGCCGCGCCGGTACATCCGGGGCCGCGGCTCGAAGCGGTGCAGCCGGTGGGTCGGGGGATAGCCGAAGTCGAAGTGGGTGAACGGGATCTCGACGGCATCGACGTCGTCGCGGGCGCTGGCTTCGCGCAGGGCGGCGGCGAGGCCCGTGGAGACCCGTTCGTCGGGGTCCATCGCCAGCACCCATTCCCCGCTCGCCGCCGCGGCGAGCTCCTCGCGCAGCGGCTCGACGATCGGCAGTGGCGAACGCTCGATCACGCGAGCCCCGTGCCGAGCGGCGACGTCGGCACTGTCGTCCTCGCTTTCGAGGTCCATGACGATCACCTCGTCGGCCCACGCGACCGAGGCCAGGCACGGTGCCAGCCTGTCCGCCTCGTTCCGGCAGACGATGCAGACCGAGATCCGGTGCTCGCTCATGCCGGCCTCCGGGCGATCCGCAGACCGTGCACGGCGCCGCGAACCGTGCCGTCGAGAACCAGCAGCTCGTCGTAGGCGCTGCTCCAGCGTCGCCGCAGCAGCGCCGAGGCGAGCATCCTCAGCCGCAGCGCGATCCATTGCCCGAACACCCTCGGGGCATGGCGGTCGTGGCCCTCGCGGAGCCAGAGCGCGCACGCGGCCGCCATCCCGAAGCCGTAGGCGCCCCGCCTGCTGCGCCGTCCCTCGTGGAGCTTCTGCTCGTGGTAGACGAGGAGCTCCGGCTCGTAACGGCCCCGGGCTCCGGCCCGCAGCAGCCGGTAGAAGAGGTCCATGTCGACCCCTCCACGTCCCGGCGAGCCCGGGCCGAGCCGCTCGTCGCACCCGCCGACCCGGTCGAAGCAGTCGCGACGGAACGCGAAGTTGTTGCCGCTGCCCAGATCCCACGGCGCGACCGGGCCGTGGAAGTCGCGCCGGTATTCGCTCGTCCGCGACGAGACCGGCACCACCCCCGGGCGGTCGTCGGGCAGCGGCAGCACCCGGCCGCCGACCAGGTCGAGGCCACCTCCGCTCAGCAGCCGATCGGCCGTCTCGACCCAGCGGTCGTCGGCGACGCAGTCGTCATCGAGCACGGCCACAGCGGACTGCGTGGCCATCGCGACGGCACGGTTCTGCCCCCGTCCGAGCCCGAATCCGTCGTCGGCCTGATAGCGGACCGACGGCAGGCCGGTCGCCTCTGCGGCGACCGCCTCCGCCGAGGCCTCCGGGCTCTGGTCCACGAGGACGACCTCCGCCGGGAGCGCCGAGCCCGCGGCAAGGGAACGGAGGCAACGGCGGAGGGCTTCGGGACGGTCCAGCGTCGTGATGGCGATCGTCAGCGGTGAGGTCTCCGTCACGGGGTCCAGCCTAGTTCGAAGGCGCGACGGCTCACCGGCGTCCCAGCCCGACGAGGATCCAACGGCGGACCCGCAGCAGCTGCAGGAGGAGGGCACCGCCCAGAACCCGGGCCGACCTGCTCGTCGCCAGCGCCTCGCGAAGCTGCGCTGCGGCGGCTTCGGTGTCGCCCGCCCCGAGTCTGCGGCGGCCGCGGCGGAGCGCGGTGAGCGCGGTGATCTGCAGGGCTTCGCGGGTGATCTCCGCGGCCCGCTCGGCGGGCACGGCTTCGCGGTTCATCTCGATCGCCCGGCGCAGGTCGGCGACGTTGGCGCCGCTGCGCAGTGTCCGGTCGCTGATCGTGCCCTCGTGAACCCGGTAGAGGGCGAGCGGGGCGGGGTCGTGCCAGACCTCGTAGGCACCGGCGATCCGGGTCCACATCTCCCAGTCCTCGGAGTAGGAGATCCGGTCGTCGAACCCGCCGAGCCGCTCGTAGGCCTCGCGGCGGACTGCGATGCACGGCGGCTGCAGCCGCTGCCCCAGCGCCAGCGTCTCGACCCAGCCGTCGAGCACCCCCGCCGCGGCTGACTCGAGCGGTGAGACCCCCGTCCAGTTGCCGTCGCCATCGATCGCGATGTAGCGGCAGAACGCCGCGCCGATCGCAGCGCTCCCGCTGAGCGGAGCCTGGAGCCGCTCGTAGAAGCCCGGCCGGACCGCATCGTCGCCGTGGAGCAGGTGGATCAGGTGGCCTCGGGCTCTCGCCAGGCAGGCGTTGAAGTTGCCGACGTTCCCGAGGTTGCGGGGCTGGCGGAACAGCGACACGCGCTCCCCGAACCGGGCTGCGACGTCGGCGGTCCCGTCGTCGGAGCAATCGTCGACGACCTCGATCTGCATCCGTTCCGGGCCGGGGTCCTGGGCGAGGACGCTCTCGATCGCCGCTCCGAGGTGATCGGCGCAGTTGTAGGCCGGGATCATCACCGACCAGAGCGGTCGCTCGGCGCTCTCCTCGAGCGGATCGATCGCTGCGCGATGGGGGGAATGCGAGCGCCCGATCGCCGCGTTTGCGCCGCTGCTCCCCTCCCGCTCCACCACGCCGAGGCTACCGGTAGATAGTGTCGATCCGTTGAATCGAACCGCTGCGAACCTCAAGCAGAGCGTCGTCGCGCGGATCCAAGCGCAGCGGGCCCGCCGCTCCTCGGCGAGCGTCGGGATCGCGCTCTGTTACCACCGGATCGACGACCCGCCGGGAGACCCCGAGCAGGAGCTGGTCCCCGCATTGGGCTCCGATCGTTTCGCCGAGCAGGTCGAGATGCTGGCGTCGAGGTACGAGCCCGTCCTGGCCTCCGACCTCCGCGATGCCGCAGCCTCGCGGCAGCCGGGTCAGCGGATCCCGGTTGCGATCACGTTCGACGACGACCTTCCCACCCACACTCGCAAGGCGATGCCGGTGCTGCTCCGGGCGGGTGTCCCGGCGACGTTCTTCGTCTCCGGCGCATCGCTCGAGGCGCCGTTCGCGTTCTGGTGGGAACGCCTCCAGCGGGCGTGGGATCGCGGGCTCGTCGACGAGTCCTGGTTGCGCGGAGTCGGGCTCGGCTCGCTCGCCGCCGATCCGTCGATCCACGCGGTCGCCGCCGCGATCGAAGGACTGGATCCGGGCGAGCGCGCCCACGTGGCCGCCGAGCTGGCGAACCTCGCCGGCGCGGACGGAAGCGACTGCGGGATGCGCACCGCCGACGTCCGCGAGCTGGTCGCCGCCGGATTCGAGATCGGCTTCCACACGCTGCGCCACGACCGGCTCCCCGACCTCGACGACGACGCCCTGGCCGGGGCGCTCAGCGACGGCAGGGAGGATCTGGAGCGAGCGGTCGGAGGACCGCTGCGGTCGGTGTCGTATCCGCACGGGAAGGCGGACGGCAGGACGGCCCGGGCCGCGCGCGCTGCCGGCTTCGACTCCGGGTTTACCGCCGGTGGGCGGTCGGTCGGGGAGATCGACGATCCCCACCTGATCGACAGGGGCTATCCGGCGAGCGGCGACGTTCGTGGTTTCGACCGGCATCTGGCGGGGAAGCTCTGGCAGGTCGTCGGCGAGGCGTCCGGCTGAGATCGAACCGATGAACCGCACCCACCGCACATTTCAACTCGGCGAGAACACCCTGAACCGGATCGGCCTCGGGACGAACAGGCTGACCGACACCGAGGAGAACCGCTCGTTCATCCGTGCCGCCATCGACGCCGGCCTCGACTTCATCGACACCGCCCACCTCTACACGAAGGGCAGCAGCGAGAGCACGATCGGCGCCGCCCTGGCGCCGTTCCCCGACGAGATCGTCGTGGCGACCAAGGGTGGCTATCGCACGAACGACCCGGAGGAGCTTCGAGCCGAGATCGAGCTCAGCTTCGAGCGGCTCCGAACCGACACGATCGACCTCTGGTACCTGCACCGCGTCCATCCCGGCGATCCGTTCGAGGAGACCCTGGGGGTCGTCTCCGATTACGTGACGGCGGGCCGGATCACGCAGGTGGGCGTCTCGGAGGTGAGCGTCGAGGAGATCGCGGTGGCGCAGTCCATCGTCCCCGTTGCGGCGGTCCAGAACGAGTACAGCCTCGTCGAGCGCAAGCACGACGAGGTCATCGACCACTGCGAAGCGGAGAAGATCGCGTTCGTGCCGTTCTTCCCGCTCGCCGGCGTTCCGACACCGGCCGTCCGCGAGGCCGCCGGGCGCCACGAGGCGAGCGCGAACCAGATCAAGCTCGCCTGGCTTCTCCATCGCTCTCCGTGCGTCGTCCCGATCCCGGGGACGCTTTCGCTCGAGCACCTGCGCGACAACCTCGCCGCGCTGGAGATCGAGCTCGATCCCGAGGAGCAGCGGTCGCTGACGAACGGCTGAGCGGGCGGCGCTACGCCGAGGAGGGCGGGGCGATCCTGATGCGGCCACCTGCCTGCGGCACGAAGATCAACCCCCGTCGCGCGATCGGCGCGAGCCGAGCGTCAGCCGGGGATATCGCAACCGAGGCGAGGATGGTCGTCAGCGCGATCTTGATCTCGAGCTCCGCCAGCCCGGCGCCGATGCAGCGATGGGCGCCACCGCCGAACGGCAGCCACGAGTAGGACTCCGGCGGGTCGGTCAGGAAACGCTCCGGGCGGAAGACGTCGGGGTCGCGATGCCGAGCCGGGTCGTGATGCAGGCCCCAGGCGTCGATCAGGATCGGGGTCCCGGCGGGAACGGTGTGCTCGCCGATCCCGAACGGCTCGTCGAAGACCCTGCCGGCGGCGACCGGAATCGGCGGGCGGATCCTCAGCACCTCCTTGACCAGCGCGTCGAGGTAGCCCTCGTCGTTCTCGCTCGCCGCCGCGGCGGCGCGATCTCGCGTCAGCGGGTGGTGGGCGAGCAGCGTCGCGCCCCATGCGATCGCGGCAGCCGTCGTCTCGTGGCCGGCGGCGATCAGGGTCAAAAGGTCGTTGCGCAGGTCCTCCGCGGTCAGCGCCCGGCCACGATCGTCCCGGGCCCGGACGAGCGTCGCGAGCACGTCGTCGCGGTCGGCGAGCCCGCCGTCCGCTCTGGTCGCCGCGATCTGCTCGTCGAGCAGCGACAGCAGGCGATCGTGGTGCTGCCACCAGCGGCGGGTGAGCAGGTTCGACGGCGATCGGGTCTTGAGCTCGGGGAAGTAGGTCGACACGGCGGGTGAGGGCAGCGACGAGACGAATGCCGCGACCTCACGTGCCCGGCGCCCTGCCGGCACGAGCGGCGTGAGCCGGCTCCCGAGCCGGAGCCGGAACGACCCGAGCGGGTAGAAGAGGGTGTCGTCGATGAGGCGTCGGAACCTTCGCCTCATGTCCGGATCGGCGACGCCGAGGACCGCTCGGAGGATCACCTCGATCGTGACGTTCTGGGCGATCGGCAGGACGGTCACGGTGTCACCCGAGCGCCATCGATCGACCTCACGATCCATCAGCTGCTGCATCAACTCCCCGTAGCCCCGTACCCGCTGACCGTGGAAGGAGGGAAGCAGCAGCTTCCTGCGCTTCAGGTGCTCGGCGGGTTCGAGCAGCATCAGCGAGCGGTCGCCGAGCAGTGGCCGTACCGCATCGTTTCCATGGCGCCGGGCGAGCGGATCGCCAGTCAACAGGCGCTCGATCGCGTCACGATCCGTCGTCAGCACGATCGCGGGCATCGTGCCCGGCTTGACGGTGAACGTCGATCCGTAGCGCTCGTGCCCGGCCTTCGTGAACTGCGGATAGCGAAGGCCCCAGAGAACGGCCTGTGCTGGCCCCGGCATCCGCGGGCCTGGGGGAAGGAGCGATTCGGCGATGGCGCGATCCACCATAGAAGCTGGCCAGCGCTCCTCCAAGCGGGCCGGCTCAGAGCTCGCCGAGGGCCACGTTGACCCGCTCCAGCACCCAGTCGAGCTCCGCGGCCGTCGTGGTCAGCGGCGGGGCGAAGCGGATCGTGCGTCGCTGCGTCTCCTTCGCGAGCACCCCCGCCGCCAGCAGCCGCTCGCAGACGCTTCTGGCCGTGGCGGCGCCGGCGTCGATGTTGACGCCGATCCAGAGCCCGCGCTGGCGGATCTCGGTCACCGCGGGGTGAGCGGCGGCCCGGAGCGAATCGAGGAAGCGGGCGCCGAGCGCGGCGGCGTTCTCCTGCAGCGCCCCGTCCTCGAGGAGGGCGAGCGCCTCGAGGGCGACCGCGCAGGCGAGTGGGTTGCCGCCGAAGGTGCTGCCGTGCTGGCCGGGCTCGAACAGGCCGAGCACCTCGTCGGTGCCGACGACGGCGGAGATCGGGAGGATGCCGCCCCCGAGCGCCTTGCCGAGGAGCAGCAGGTCGGGCCTGACGCCCTCGTGGTCGCAGGCGAGGAGTCGCCCGGTCCGGCCGAGCCCGGATTGGATCTCGTCGGCCACCATCAGCACGTTCGCGTCGGAGCAGAGCCGACGGGCTCCGCTGAGATAGCCCTCGGGCGGGATGATCACGCCGGCCTCGCCCTGGACCGGCTCGACCAGGAGCGCCACCGTCTCGTCGTCGAGCGCGCCCTCGAGCGCCTCGAGGTCGCCGAACGGCACGGTCTCGAACCCCGGCGTGAACGGCCCGAAGCCGGCGCGTGCCACCGGGTCGTCGGAGAACGAGACGATCGTCGTCGTGCGGCCGTGGAAGTTGCCCCGGCAGACGACGATCTTCGCCCGGTCCCGCTCGACCCCCTTGACCTCGTAGCCCCACTTCCGAGCTGCCTTGATCCCGGTCTCGACCGCTTCGGCGCCCGTGTTCATCGGCAGGACCCGCTGCAGCGAGCAGGTCAGAGCCAGGCGCCGGCAGAGCTCGCCGAGGCGGTCGTTGCGGAAGGCGCGGCTCGTCAGCGTGAGCCGGTCGAGCTGCTCGCGGGCGGCCGCCACGAGCCGCGGATGCCGGTGGCCGAAGTTGAGCGCCGAGTAGGCGGAGAGGGCGTCGAAGTAGCGGCGCCCGTCGACGTCTTCGACCCATGAGCCCTCGCCACGGCTGATGACCACCGGCAGGGGGTCGTAGTTACGGACGCCGTACCGCTCCTCGAGGCCCACCGGATCTTCGATCTCGCTCACGCTGGGTCCATACTTAGCAGTGTGCAGACGGTCCAGTCTCATCAGCGGACGGACGAGACCGATGGGCTCGAGGCAGCGATCCGCCAGATCGGCACCCGCCTCGAGGACGCCAAGCCGAGGCGGCAGCTCCTCAGGGTGATCGACGATGCGGTCACCCGCCGGGTCTCCGAGCGCCCGGCGATGCGCAGCGCCTTCTACCGCATGGTCGACGTGGCTCCCGTCTGCCGTGGCTACCGCGACCTCGGGGCCCACTTCGCTGCCTTCCTGGGCCGCGGTGAGGGTGGGACTGCGGATCGCTCGCGGGGCGCTCCGATCACCGCCGCGCTCGGGCTCGCACTGACCGTCGCGACCGGCATCGCGGGCAGGCGCTTCATCGTGGCTTCGTCGCCGGCCGGGGCCGTCTCCTATCTACGTGGCCTCTGGCGCCGGGACGTCGAGGCGACCGTGGACCTCCTCGGAGAGGCGGTCGTCCGGGCTGAGGAGGCCGACGACTACGCGGCCCGGTGCATCGACGCCCTCGAGGTCCTCGGGGCGGCCGCCGGCGGCGCCGCGCAGGCAGTCGACGACACCGAGACGCCGCGGGCGAACCTCTCCGTCAAGCCGTCGGCGCTGACCGCGGAGATCCGCCCCTGGGCGCCCTGGTCGGCGCTCGAGGACGGAGCGGCGCGGTTCCGTGCCGTCCTCCGCAAGGCGCGGGAGGTCGGCGCTCACGTCCACGTCGACATGGAGTCCCTCGACACCAGGGAGGCGACGATCGACCTCGTCGCGGCGGTCCTCGCCGAGGACGAGTTCCGCGACGGGCCGTCGGTCGGCGTCGTCCTGCAGGCGTACCTGCGCGACTCGCCCGATCTCGCTCGGATCATGCTCGACGATCTCGATCGCCGCGAGTCGCCCCTGTCGATCCGCCTCGTCAAGGGCGCCTACTGGGATCACGAGACGATCGAGGCGACCGAGCACGGGTGGCCGTCGCCGGTGTTCGCGACGCGGCGCGAGACGGATCGCAACTTCGAGCTGCTGACGGAGCGGCTCCTCGACGCCCGGCCGCGGATCCGCCTCGCGATCGGCTCCCACAACCTGCGCTCGATCGCGCATGCCTTCGCCTACGCGGACCGCTCGCCGCTGGGACGTACGGGCCTCGAGTTCCAGGTGCTTCGCGGCCTCGGCGACGAGATCGCATTCGGCCTGCGGGCCTGCGGCGCCCGGGTGCGGATCTACACGCCGGTCGGCGAGCTGATCGCCGGGATGGCCTACCTCGTCCGCCGGTTGCTCGAGAACACATCGAACGATTCCTTCCTGGTCGCCCGCGGCCGGACCTCCGACATGAAGCTGCTGCTCGCCCGCCCATGACGGCGTTCGTCAACACCTCGGCGCTCGACCTGCGCCGCCCCGCCGTCCGTGACGAGGCTCAGGCGGCGGTGGCAGAGCTCGACCGGCGGCTCCCGGTGGCGGCGCCGGTGCGGGTTGGGGAGGAGCTGCGGGAGAGCGAGGAGCTCGTCTCGGCCGATCCCGGGAAGCTCGACCGGGCGGTGGCCGTGGCGGCGGTTGCCACGGCCGCGGAGGTCGACCGGGCGGTCCGGCTGGCCGCCGGCCCCGGCCGCGAGGGATGGGGGTCGCGGACCGCCTCCGAGCGGGCGACGGTTCTCGAGCGCGCCGCCGGCAGCCTCCAGGAGCGGCGGCTCGAGCTCGCGGCCCTGGCCGTTCGCGAGTGCGCGAAACCCTGGCGTGAGGCCGACGGCGACGTCTGCGAGGCGATCGACTTCCTGCGCTACTACGCGGCGCAGGCGATCGACCTCGAGCGGGGCCGGCCCGTCGCGAGCCTGCCGGGGGAGGCGAACTCGATGGCCTACCACCCGCTGGGAGTCGCCGCCGTGATCGCTCCCTGGAACTTCCCGCTGGCGATCCTCTGCGGGATGACGGCCGGTGCCCTCGCCGCCGGCAACTGCGTGGTGATGAAGCCGGCCGAGCAGGCCCCCGGCTGCGGGGCGGCACTCGCCGAGGTGCTGCTCGGGGCCGGCGTGCCGGCCGCTGCCCTGTCGGTGGTCCACGGCGCCGCCGAGACCGGGGGATGCCTGGTCGAGCATCCGCTCGTCGACGTCATCGCCTTCACCGGCTCGCAGAGCGTCGGCGCGACGATCATCGAGCGCGCGAGCCGGCTGGCACCCGGGCAGACCCACTTCAAGCGGGTCATCGCCGAGCTCGGCGGCAAGAACTGCGCGTACGTCGACAGCGATGCGGACCTCGACGATGCGATCCCGGCGCTGATGGCCGGCTCGTTCGGATTCGCCGGCCAGAAGTGCTCGGCGACCTCGCGGATCATCGTCCACGGCTCGCGCCACGACGAGTTCGTCGACCGCATGGCCGGAGCCGTCGCCGTCCTCAACGTCGGGCAGGCCGACCGGCTCGAGACCGACGTGCCACCGCTGATCGATCGCGATGCCAAGGAGCGGCTCGAAGCCGCCGCCGAGCGGGCCGCCGCCGAGGGGCGGGTCCTCGCGAAGGCGCCCGCCCCGATCGACGACGGGTGGTTCGTGGAGCCGGCCCTCGTCGGCGAATTGCCCGACTCCTCGCCGCTGTTGGACACCGAGCTGTTCGGTCCGCTCGTCACCGTCGAGTCCGTCGCCGACACCGACGAGGCGCTGGCCCGCATCGACGCCCTGCCGTTCGGGCTCACCGGAGGGGTGTTCTCCCGCAACCCGACCACGATCAGGCGCTTCGCCCGCGAGACCCCGGTCGGCAACCTCTACGTGAACCGGGGCATGACCGGCGCGATGGTCGGCCGCCAGCCCTTCGGTGGCAACCGCCTGTCGGGGACCGGCGCGAAGGCCGGCGGGCCGGACTACCTGCTCGGCTTCGTCGAGCCGCGGGTGGTCACCGAGCGGACCGTGCGGCACGGGCTGATCGTCTGAGCTCCGGGTAGCCGGATCCCGAGCCGGGTGAGCGCGGCGCGGCTCTAACCTTCGGAGCCCGATGAAGGAGATCTTCGGCCCACCATTGCGAGCGGCAGCGCTGACCGCCCTGATCGCGGCGCTCGCCTGGTTCCTGCTCGATCCGCCGTCGCTCGAGGGCGTCGGCAGCCTGCTGACGATCCTGCTCGCAGCCGCGGTGATCATCCTCGTGACCGCCTGGGCGACGACGGCGCTGGCCGGGGAGGAGATGCCCGAGCACGAGTTCCGGCGCCTCGTCGACCGCAGCGACGCCCTCGCCCAGCTACCGGCTCCGGAGCAGCCCCCGAGCGAGTTCGACGAGCTCGTGATGGAGGCGCTGGACGACCTGCCGGCGGAGTTCCAGGAACTGCTCAGGGAGACCCCGGTGACGGTCTCCACTCGCGGTCACGAGTTTCACGCCTACGGCCACTACATCGGCGGGACGGTCGCTCGCGACGTCTGGCCCGACCACATCGTCGTCTACCAGGACACGCTCGAGCGCGATTTCGGCCACGACCCGAACCTGCTCAAGGCCCAGGTGGAGCGCACCGTCCGCCACGAGCTCGCCCACCACCTCGGCTGGGACGAGCACGGAGTCCGCAACCTCGGGCTCTGACCTCGGCCCGGGGCTCCGGCGGCGCCGGTCGGCTCCAGGCTATTGCGGTGTCGCCCGCTGATCGGCCGGGAGGGCCACGGTCGCCCGTCCGGCGGTCTCGTCGTCACCGGTGACGACGTTGATCCGCCATTCACCGGGAACACCTTTGAGGCTCTTCGCGCCGAGCTCGCGGAACTCGAGACCGGAGCCGACGACGAGGTCGGCGACCGTTCCGGTCGTCGCCACCTGCCCGGGCTCGGCAAAGCCCTCGACCCGCGACGCGATGTGGACGGCGATGCCGCCGATGTCCGCTTCGAATTGCTCGATCTCGCCGACGTGGACGCCGGCTCGCGCCCGGATCCCCAGCGAATCTCCGACTTCCGTGATGGCCAGGGCCGCGCGGACGCCGCGAGCGGGTCCGTCGAAGGTTGCGAGCAGCCCGTCACCGGTCTCCTTGATCAGTCGCCCTCCGTGCCGGGCGAGCTCCCGCTCGGAGAGACGGTTGAAGCGCTCGAGCAGCGACCGCCAGCGACGGTCGCCGAGCTCCGCCGCGGTTGCCGTCGACGCGGCGAGGTCGACGAACAGAACCGTGGCGAGCGTGCGCTGCGGCTGGACCGAGACCGGCCTCCCGGTCAGGAACTCCTCCGCCTCGTCGACGATCGGGTCATGATCGCCGGCGAAGATCAGGTGATCGTTGCCCGGGACGCCGACGCAACGCGCGCCGGCGATCCCGCGGGCGAGCGCCCGCGTCATGGCCGGGGGGATGATCAGGTCGTCCTCCCGGTAGATCGCCAGGGTGGGGACGCTCACGGAGTCGAGCAGCGGGCGCACGTCGAGATGGGCGTACATCTCCCCGAGCGTCTCGACGACGCCGGGACTGACGCCGGATCGCAGCATCCGCCCCCAGCCCTCGCGGAGCTCGGGGTCTTTCGCGAGGCTGGGAGCGAAGGCGTCGATCACGTCGGGATCGCCCCAACGCTCGAGAGCCGTTCTCCAGGTCCGCGCGAGCCGCCGGCGGGGAATGCCCTCGGGATAGTCGTCGGTCTCGGTGATCCGGGCGTAGGTGCCGTAGAGGACCATCGAGCTGACCCGTTCGGGGTGGGCCGCGGCGATCATCACCGCTGCCGGTCCGCCCTCGGAGACGCCGAACAGGGCCGCCTGCTCGGATCCGACCGCGTCCAGCACGGCGATCGCATCATTGGCAACGTTCTCGATCGTGTACGCGCCGGCGCCGCGGTCGGAGAGGCCCATGCCGCGCTTGTCGAAGAAGATCACCCGCGCGAACGATGCGAGCCGATCGAAGAAGCTGCGGGCCGCCGGAAGCTCGAACGCGAGCTCGACGTGGCTGACGAATCCGGGGATGAAGAGCAGGTCGAAGGGCCCCTCGCCGCCGACCCTGTAGGCGATCGACGTCCCGTCGTTCCGTGCGTACCGGACCTCACCCCACTGAGCCACGGGCCGAGCGTATCGCGGTCCCGGTCAGCGGGGACGGTCGCGGCGGCGCTCGCGGGCGGCCGAGCGCTCTCCACGCGCGGCGGTCCGCTGGGCTTCCCCGATCGTCGTCTGCCGGGGCGCTCCCGTCCGCCTCATCACGAAGCCGACGATGCCGAGCAGGATCATCGTGCCGATGATCGCTCCGATGATTCCGCCGAGATCGAAGACGTCCTCGTCGCCGATGCCAAGGAGCTTCGTGAAGATCAACCAGCCCAGCGCGGCTCCCGCGAGCCCGAGCACCGTCGAAAGTGCCCACGATCGCCATCCCCTCATGGAGCTGAACACGTCCGGCATCAGCAGCCGGGCGACGGCTCCCGCGAGGAACCCGAGGATGAGCGCGCCGATCACGATTGCGAGCATATCCGGCACGCGGCCCGGCGCCGGTGCCATAGCCTCAGGCCATGAGGCATCTCAGGCTCGCCGGTCTCGCCGCGATCGCGACCCTCGCGGTCGCGGCGCCCTCGGCCGCGGCTGCCGCCACGCCCCCGGGCTTCCCCGCGAGCTTCCTCTGGGGCACCGCGTCCGCGGGCTTTCAGTCCGAGGCCGGCGGATCGCCCGCGAACGTCGATCGCCGCAGCGACTGGTGGGCGTTCACGACCGACCCGGAGTTGATCGCGGATGGCCTCGTCAGCGGCGACAGCGTCGCCGACGGCCCCGGTTTCCTGCACGCGTGGCGGGGTGACTTCAACCGGGCGCGTCGCGACCTGTCGAACAACGCGATCCGGCTCGGAATCGAATGGAGCCGGATCTTTCCCCGCTCGACGGCGCGGATCGACACCGCCAGGAACGTCTCGATCGCAGAGCTGCGCAAGCTCGATGCCGTCGCCGACCAGTCGGCCGTCAGGCGCTACCGTCGGATCCTCGCCGGCGCCCGCGATCGCGGCCTCGAGGTGATGCTGACGCTGAATCACTTCACGCTCCCGATCTGGATCCACGACCCGGCAAGCGTCCGGGCCGCGTTCGCCGGGCGCGGGTCCGACGACCCGGTCCCGGCGGATCTCCGCCGGGCCGGCTGGCTGAACCGCTCGACCGTCGGTGAGTTCCGCAAGTACGCCGCCTACGCCGCCTGGAAGTTCCGCCGCCAGGTCGGTCTCTGGGCGACTCTGAACGAGCCGATGATCACCGTCTCGCAGGGCTTCGTCTCGATCCCCGGGGTGACCGGCGTGAAGGCGCCGGGGATCCTCTCCTATCCGGCGGCGTTGCGGGCCGTCGAGAACCTCGGCCTCGCCAACGCCGCCGCCTACGACGCGATCCACGCCCACGATCCGCGGGCCCGGGTCGGATTCGTCCACAACATGGTCGACTGGCGCCCATTCGACCCCGGCAACGCCGCGGACGTGGTCGCGGCCGGCCACGTCGACCAGATCCTCAACCGCGCCTACATCGAGATCGCGATCAACGGCTGGTACGACCGTGACGCCGACGGCGTCGAGGACCCGGGCGAGGTCCGGCCGAAGCTGCGCGACAAGGCCGACTTCGTCGGCGTCAACCACTACTCGCCGGGCCGCGCGCAGGCGCTCGGCTTCCCGGTGTCGAGCACGATCCCGCTCTTCGACTTCCTCCCGCATGTGACCTACGAGGGCACCGGCAATCCGGGCGGCGAGCCCTGTCCGACCACCTGCAGCGACTTCGGCTGGGAGATCGACCCCGCCGGCTTGCGCAACGTCGTCGCCGAGGCAGCCGCCTACGGCAAGCCGGTCTACGTGACCGAGAACGGGATCGACGACGCCGACGACGACCAGCGCCGGTCCTACATCCGTGGCTACCTCGGAGCGCTCCAGGATGCAATCGCCGGCGGCGCCGACGTGCGCGGCTACTTCTACTGGTCGCTGACCGACAACTACGAGTGGGCCGAGGGCTTTCGTGCCCACTTCGGCCTCTACGGCTTCGATCCGGAGACGCTGAAGCGGAGGCTGCGGCCGAGCGCCCGCCTCTACGGCCGCATCGCCCGCGCCGGTGCAGTGCCGGGCAGCTGAGTCGAGGGTCCTAGGACCAATGTCCGATTGCGGGTGGACGCCCGGATCCCGAACGTTCCTCGCGTCCTGTCAACGAAGTGAGGGAGCAACGAATGAAGAGGCTGAGCATCGCGACGGCGGCGGTAGTGATCGCGGCCGTCGCCGCACCGGCGGTCGCGCCGGCGAGCGATTCCGACGTTCGCAGCGCCGGCAAGTGCAGCGGCTCGAGCACGTCGAAGATCAAGGTCAAGCCCGACGACGGGCGCCTCGAGGTCGAGTTCGAGGTCGACCAGAACAAGAACGGCGTCAAGTGGAAGCTGAAGATCAAGGACAACGGCAAGGTCGCCTTCCGCGGCTCCGCCCGCACCAAGGCTCCGAGCGGCTCGTTCTCGGTCGAGAAGCGGATCGACAACCAGCCCGGCGCCGACCGGGTGAAGGGGATCGGCCGCTACCCTGCCACCGGCGAGCGCTGCGTGGCCAAGGTGCGGATCCAGCCGGCGTAACCGACCCGAGCCGGCGCCGGCGCCTAGAAGCTCTTCGGCTTGTAGGTCCAGCCGGCGCCGGTGACGGCGTCGATGACGGGCTCGCGCAGATCGCCCCAGGAGAACTTGTATCCGGACTCGTCGGCCCCGCCCTCGGTGTGGTGTGGGCCGAGCCAGGCGATCACGTGCATGGTCTCGCTGCCGATGTGCTGGCCGCGCTCCCAGTTCAGTGAGCCGGAGAACGACCCGCCGAAGCCGACCTCGGCCTCGCTCGTCGTCTTCAGCCCGATGCCCGCCGCCTCGTGCGCGGACTCGTCGAGCTTCAGCTTGATCGCCCGGTATAGGTACTCGCCACCGGCGCCCCCCGGACCGGCCGAGGCGACCTTGGCCCCCCAGGCGACGACGATCGTGCCGTCGTCTTCCGCGCCGGTTTCGATCCCCTTGCCGGTGATCGCCAGCAGTCGCCGCCGTACCTCGTCGCCGGGCTGTGGCTCGATGCCGTCGTCGGGCTTGGCGGCCGTGACGACGCCCCGGCCCTTCTCCTTGATCTTGTCCAGGAATCCCATGCGCAGCTTTATATCGGCGCGGCGAAAGGAATGCCAACGGTGCAGCGCAGCGGTTTTTCCAACCCGGCGGCGGGTAGACGGGAGCCATCACCACGACCGGCAGGAGGAACGACCATGGCCAAGGATCACGGGCCGAGCGTCAAGGACGACAAGCAGTACGAGGGCCTGCGGAAGAAGGGAATGAGCAAGGAGCGGGCCGCCAAGATCGCCAACACGAAGGGCGCCTCGAAGAAGGGCGGCAAGAACAGCGGCGGCGGCTCGAAGCAGGGGCAGAGGAAGGGCGGCAAGAAGTCCTCCTGAGGGTCGGGCGGAGCTACTCTGCTTCGGGATGGATTCGGATCGACAGCGGCTGAGTCCCTGGCTCACCGTCCTCGCTGTGCTGTGCGCATCGGTGGGAATCGGTTCGATCCTGCTCGACGACGGCGACGAGCGCGCGCCGGGGCCGATTCGCAGCACCGCCCGGGTCGTCGAGCCGCCATCGTCCCCGGCGTCCCGAGCCGCCGTCGCCATCCCCGCGAAGCCGCCGGAGACCGAGCGCGAGTCCACCGCCTCCTCGTACCCCGCGGCGTCCGGCGAGCCGTCGGCCCAGCCCCCCGGAAGGCCTTTCATCGTCGTCCGCAACGGGGCCGAGGTGACGATCAGGGACGCTCCCGCGGGCGACGTCGTTGCCCGCGAGGACGACGAGACCGAATTCGGGTCGACGACGGTCTTCTCGGTCGACGAGGTCCGGAATCGCTGGATCGGGGTTCCGACCGCGAAGCTGCCGAACGGCAAGCTCGGCTGGGTCCGCGCCGATCCCCAGGCTGTCAGCAGCGGCTACACCGAGTTCAGGATCGAGGTCGACCTCTCCCGGCACGAGGCCCGCCTCTGGAAGGGCGAGCGACTGCTGCGGAAGTGGACGGTCACAGTCGGCGGGCCGGAGACGCCGACCCCGACCGGGCGGTTCTCCGTGACCGACCTCTTCGAGGGCGGCCTGAATCCGGCCTACGGCTGCTGCGCGGTGGCGCTCAGCGCAACCCAGCCCGACCTGCCGTCGGGGTGGGCGGGGGGCGATCGGATCGCCTTCCACGGCACCGACGGCCCGCTCGGCGTCGACGGGTCGAACGGATGCATTCGCAGCCCCGATCGCGACGTCCGGGCGCTCGTCCACACCGTGCCGCTGGGCACTCCGGTCACGATCAGGCGCTAGGTGATCGGGGCTGAGTACCGATGCGCCGCCGCCGCCGGCAGGGGAACATCCGCTGACCACGATGCCAAGCGGCCGGAAAGGATCGCTCGATGTACAACACGGTTGACCACGCGTCCTCGATCGAGATCGACATCGAGGACGTCGATCCCGATGCGCTCTTCTCGGAGTCCATGCTGGCGCTCAGCGACGTCCTCTCCGATGCGGGCGGCGGCACCGTCGTCACCCACGAGGTGCAGGTCTCGGGACCCGATCTCGAGGGTCTGTTGGTGGCCTGGATCAACGAGCTCGTCCACCTCGCCGAGGACGACGGCTTCGTTCCCGAGCGGGCCTACCGGGAGCGCCTCGACGAGGAGACCTTTCGGGCCCGGGTCGCCGGTGAGCGTGGGATCCCGCGGGAACGGATCCGTGAGGTCCGATGCCGGTCGGTCGGGCTCAAGCAGCTCGACGACGGGGCCTGGTCGGCCCGCGTCAAGCTCGACTGCTGATCGAATGGAGGCAGATGGATGAGTGAATCGGAGTTCGCAGCGGTTGCGGTCGGCACGGTCCACTCGCCCCTGGTCGATCCGAGCGCGGCCCCGAAGCAGGGGGACGAGGGGGCGCCGGAGGCGACGATCATGTTCGCCGACCGCTTCCGCGAGGCGCTCGACGGCATCGACCCTGGAGACGAGGTGCTCGTCCTGACCTGGCTGGACCGCGGCGACCGCGACGTCCTTCGCGTCCATCCGCGCGGGGACACGGACCGGCCCGAGATGGGCGTGTTCGCAACCCGCTCGCCCGATCGGCCGAACCCGATCGGCCTCCACCGCGTCGGGGTCGTCGCCGTCGACGGATGCGAGGTCCGGGTCCGCGATCTCGAGGCGGTGGACGGGACGCCGGTGCTCGACGTCAAGCCGATCCTCGGCGGTGACGCGGCCGATCGCTAGCCGCCAACGGGCCGGAGCAGATCGTCGAGCGAGTCCAGGCTCGCCGACCAGTGGCGCTCGTAGAAGCGCAGCCATGCGGCCGCCGACGCAAGCGGTCCCGGCGCGAGCCGGCAGACGTGACGGCGGCCCTCGACCGTCCGGTCCACGAGGCCCGCCCGTTCCAGCACCCTTACGTGCTTGGACACCGCCTCGAACGACATCGGCAACGGTGCGGCGAGCTCGCCGATCGTCAGCTCGCCGCCGGCGAGCCTGCCCACCATTGCCCTGCGGACCTGGTGGGAGAGGGCGCCGAATATCTCGTCCATGGCCTCGGGCCGCTCCTCGACCAGCTCCGATGAAGATTCAACCATGAGGTTGAATATAGACGGATCGCTGTCGATCGCCACCGCGGCCGTTCGTCGGTTCCGCGACCATCCCAACCAGGAGGAAGCGATGAAGTACATGCTGTTGATCCACCAAGGCGAGACCCCGACGCCCCCCTCGGAGGAATGGGATCGCCTGCCCGACGATCAGAAGGCGGAGATCCGCTCCGACTACCAGGAGGTCAGCGCCACGCCGGGAGTCAGCCCGGGCCTGCAGCTGCAGGGGCCGGAGAGCGCGACGACCGTGCGCGTCGCCGCCGGCGAGACGCTGATCACCGACGGCCCGTTCGCGGAGACGAAGGAGGCGATCGGTGGCTACCTGCTGTTCGACGCCGACGATCTCGACGCCGCGATCGCCCTCGCCGCGAGGATCCCGGCGGCGCGGCTCGGTGGCGCCATCGAGGTGCGGCCGATCGTCGAGTGGTAGCCGCGGCCCGCGCCCGCCCGCTCAGCCGGCGAAGCGCGAGTCCAGAGCGAGGCACGCCCTGACCCCCCGGGCGATGAGCTGCGCCCGGTAGTCGGCGCCCTCGGGGATCGGGTGCAGGTCGTCGGATTGCATCAACTCCGGATGCGACTCGACGGCCTGCGCCCAGTCCGGGACCTCGGTCTTCGGGTGGCTCGCCGCGAACGAGCGGACGACCCGGTTCTTGCCGGTGTTGTCGACGCCGTCGACGGTGAACCCGTGGATCGTCGGAACGACGAGGCAGCGGTTGCCGACGGTGCTCTCCACCTTGTCGAGGTTGCCGGCGAGGATCTCGGGATAGGCGGGATTGTCGTTCGTCCCGGCGTCGAAGACGATCACCGACTGGGCCGGGTCGAAGCTCTCCTGGAACAGGTCGAAGATCTGGATGCTGTTGTAGCCACCCTCGGCGTTGATCGTCAGCGGCACTCCCGGCAGGTACCGCTGCAGGTACGGCGACGTCAGCACTTCGAGGCTGTCGCCGACGACGAGGACCTCCCCGGAGCCGTCGAGGTGGGTCCGGACCTCGGGCTCGCGGCTGCCGGCCGCCACGTTCCGCTCGGCCAGCACCGCGTCGACGGCCGCTTTTCCGGCCGCCCGACCGCGCTGCTGCCCGTCGGTCACGCCGTCGCTGAGACCCTGCTCGAGCCCGAAGCGAAGCCCGTCGCCGTAGGCGCCGAGCTGGGCGACCGCGTAGGTCTGGCGGGCGGCCTCGGCCCGGACCCGCTGCGCGTCGGCGGCGTCGGGGGCGTCCGCGGCGGCAGCCAGGTAGGCGCCCGCGAAGGCGCCGCCGATCAGCAGCACCGCCACACCGACGACGACGGCCCGCTGCCAGGTCACGGCACCGCCACCTCGATGTCGTCACCCTTCGGGGCATCGACCCCAGAGCCCTTGAACGCCCGCTTGTAGGCCGCGCGGTAGGAATCTCTGTAGGTGCGGCCGTAGGTGATCCTCCGGCCCCGTTCGAGTCCGGCGGGGTAGACGTCGCCCCCGATCGCGGTCCCTCGCGTCCAGCCGGCCTTCTCGCCCGCGGTCCGAGCAGCCTCGAGGTCTGCGCCCGAGTCGTTTCCGAGCAGGTAGCCGCCGCCGGCCGCGAGGGCGATCAGGACGAGCACGAGGGCGACCGATGCCAGTCGCTCACGGGTGAATATCCTCCTGCCGCTCCGCTCCGATCCGGCGTCCGGCGTGTCGTTGCTCGGACCGGCCACCCGGGTAGCGTAACCAAGGGCATCTGCTCCGTCCGCAGGCCTCAGGAGCTTCGGCGCTGAGGGCCAAGGGGGTCGAGCCGGAGTGCTCAGGAGCCAGCCATGCCTGAACCGATCAAGCCAAACCAGCGCTACATGCCCGGTCTCGACGGGCTGCGGGCGATTGCCGTGCTCGGAGTCATCGCCTACCACCTGAACTTCTCGTGGGCACCCGGCGGCCTGCTCGGCGTCGGCGTCTTCTTCACGCTGAGCGGCTATCTGATCACCGACATCCTCCTCGGCCAGATCGAGCGGGGCGGGATCCGGCTGAAGTCGTTCTGGCTCGCCCGGGCACGGCGTCTGCTGCCGGCGCTGTTTCTGATGCTGATCGTCGTCGTCGCCTGGGCGACCGTGTTCGGCCCCCACCAGGCGCCCGATTTCCGCTGGGCGGTGGCGAGCGCCGCCGCCTACGTCAACAACTGGTGGCTGATCTTCCACGACGTCTCCTACTTCGCCCAGTTCGAGGCGCCGGGACCGTTGAACCACCTGTGGTCGCTGTCGATCGAGGAGCAGTTCTACATCGTCTGGCCGTTCCTGGTGATGATCGGCGTCAAGGTCATCCACGAGGCCCGTTCGCCGGGCGGGGTGCGGCCGCGACTCGGGATCGTGATCCTCGGGCTCGCCTTTGCCTCGGCGATCCTGATGACGGTGCTCTACAAGCCCGGCATCGACCCCTCGAGGGTCTACTACGGAACCGACACCCGAGCGCTCGAGCTGATGGTCGGCGCCGCGCTCGCCGCGGTCTGGCCGAGCCGGCACCTGAGCGGGCGGATCACCGCGGGCGCCCGGCGGACGATCGACTACGCCGGCGCCGCCGGGCTCGGAGTGGTCGCGCTGATGTTCTGGCAGTCGACCGAGTTCTCTCCGTTCCTCTATCGCGGCGGCTTCCTGGTGCTCTCCTTCGCGACCGTTCTCGCCGTTGCGGCGATGGCGCATCCGGCGACGCGCCTCGGCCCGATCGTCGGCTGTCGGCCGATGCGCTGGATCGGGCAGCGCTCCTACGGCATCTACCTCTGGCACTTCCCGATCATCATCCTGACCACCCCCGAGGGTGCCCAGGGGGTCGACCTCCCGCGGGCGGCGCTCCAGGTCGCCGCCACGTTCGCGATCGCAGCGCTCTCGTGGACCTACGTCGAGAACCCGATCCGCCATGGCGCACTCGGCCGCCTCTGGAAGCGCTGGCGGGCGGGCGAGTTCCGCCGCCGGCCGATCAGCCGCCCGGCCTGGGCCGGGATCGCCCTCTCGGCGGCCGTGGTCGCCGCCGCCCTCGCCGGCCTCGCCGGCCTCAACGCCGGGCCGAGCCAGGCCGAGGCGCCGGGGAACATCTCGGTTGCGACGACGCTCAACGACAGCGCTGCCGAAAGCTCCGAGATCAAGGACAGGACGACCTGCAACTCGGTCATCCACATCGGCGACTCGACGTCGGAGGGGCTCGTCTCCTCCGACTACCTGCCGGACCGGAAGGACCAGATCGCCGCCCAGTACGGCCGCGTCGGCGCCACCACCCAGCACCTCGAGGTCTCCGGCGCCCGCTCGATCTACGAGACTTTCGAGGGCCAGCCGAATGCCGAGGACGTCGCAGCGGCCTGGAAGCAGCAGGGCTTCGACGGCTGCTGGGTCTTCGCCCTCGGCACCAACGAGGCCGCCAACGTCTCCGCCGGGTCGACGATCGGCTACGACGAGCGGATCGACACGATGATGAACGTCGCCGACGGCGACCCGGTCCTCTGGGTCAACGTGCGCTCGCTGGTCACCGACGGCGGCCCCTACGACAACTCGAACATGCAGGGCTGGGACAAGGCGCTCCTCGCCGCCTGCAGCAGCTATCCGAACATGCGGATCTACGACTGGGACTCGGAGGTCAAGGACGACTGGTTCATCGAGGACGGCATCCACTTCACGACCCAGGGCTACCGGGCCCGCAGCAAGGGCATCGCC
>DATAFA010000081.1:0-9125 GCA_036257785.1 Solirubrobacterales bacterium
ACGCGGTCGGCACCCCCCGGGACCTCGCCGTAGAAGCGCAGGTCGACGCCCGCGGCCGCCAGGTCGTCCCTGAGCAGCCGGCCGCGGTCGTCGTCTCCGCAGGCGCTCGCTAGCGCGACCGGCGCGCCCGCGCGACGGGCCGCGACGGCGACGTTGGCCAGCGCTCCGCCGCAGTGAACCTCGAAGCTCCTCGCCGCCGCGTGGTCGGCGACCGGCTCGGGGCAGATCAGGTCGACGAGCGCCTCGCCGAGGCAGATCAGCGGCTTCTCGGCGGCGGCGCCCGTGCTCATCAGCGCGAGGATAGGTTCTGGGCTGTGGGCGCGCCGATCGAAGAGCGATTCACCGAGATCGACGGGATTCGGCTCTTCCTTCGCGAGCGCCATGGGGCCGGCCCTCCGACGATCTGGGTTCACGGCAACCCGACCCATTCGGCCGACTGGCTGCCGTTCCTCGAGGCGCTCGAAGGCCCGGCGATCGCCCTCGACCTGCCTGGCTTCGGCCGCTCGGCGCGGCCCGAGCCGGGCTGCTTCGACCACTCCGTAGGGGCGTACGGGCGGCTGCTCGCCGACGCCTTCGCCGAGCTCGCACCGGACGGCTACCGACTCGTCGTCCACGACTGGGGCGTGCTCGGGCTGCTCGCGGCCCAGGCCCGGCCGGAGGCGATCCAGCGTCTCGTCGTGATCGACGCGGTCCCGTTCACCTCGGCCTATCGCTGGCATTGGATGGCACGGTGCTGGCGTCGCCGCGGGCTCGGGGAGCAACTCGCCCGCCCCCGCTCGCGGCTGCTGACCGGCCAGCTGTTGCGCCTTGCGCGGCCCGGCCGCAAGCCGATGCCGCCGGGGTTCGTGGACATGGTGCTCGAGCACTGGGACGCCGGCATGAGCCACGCGATCCTCGGCCTCTACCGGTCCGCCGATCCCGGGGTCCTCGAGGCCGCCGGCGAGCGCCTCGGCGAGATCCGCTGTCCCGCCCTGGTCGTCTGGGGCGACAGCGATCCCTACATCTCGGCCGCCGACGGCCGGTTCTACGAGCGTGCCCTTCCCGGCGGTCGCTTCCTCGAGGCCGAGCATGCCGGCCACTGGCCGTGGATCGACCGGCCCGATCTGATCGCCGCGATCGCCGACTTCCTCGACGCCGCCGACGAGGAATAGGGCGGGCCGCCGGAGGCCGGATCGAGCCTTACAATCGGTGCCTCGTGCCCGGACCGCTAGCCGCCATCGGACGTCGGCTGCCGCGGGGTTGGTCCGACCTCCTGCTGCAGTTCGCACTCTTCTTCGTCGCCTACCAGGGCTACCAGCTGGTCCGTGGGGTGATCGGCGGCAAGAGCGATCTCGCCTTCGCCAACGCCGAGCGGATCGTCGACCTCGAGAAGTCGCTCGGGACGTTCTTCGAGCCGGGCTTTCAGCAGTCGCTGATCGGCCACGCCTGGCTGATCGACCTCGCCAACTGGCTGTACGTCAACACCCACTTCACCGTCAGCGTCGTCTTCCTCGCCTGGCTGTACCTGTTCCGCAACGACAACTTCTACTTCGTCCGGAACATGTTCATGGTCGCGATGGGAATCGCCTTAGTCGGCTACGCGCTGTTCCCGACCGCACCGCCGCGGTTGCTCACCGGCGAGGGCTTCACCGACACGATCGCGACGTTCACGTCCGTCAACCAGGACAGCAACGCGGTCAGCTTCCTCGTCAACAAGTACGCGGCCGTGCCGAGCATGCACATCGGGTTCTCGTCGATGATCGCCGGGACCGCGGTGATGCTCGTCCGCAACCCGCTCGGGCGCTTTCTCTGGGCGCTCTACCCACTGCTCGTCTTCTCGGTGATCGTGGTCACCGCCAACCACTACTGGCTCGACGCGGCGGCCGGCCTGCTCGTCGCGATCTGCTCCGCGGTGATCGCCAGCCGGGTCCTTGCGCCGGTGCGACCGGCGCAATGGGCCTTCCGGCCGGTCCCCGAAGAAGCCACCGCCTAGATACAGGTAGGTTGACCGGCGATGGCCGAGCCGCAGCAGCGCGGAGACAGGGGTGAGCGCGGGCCGCGGCCCGAGCCCGGCGCACGCCCGGAACGCCCGGAACGACCAGAACGACCTTTGGGGGAGTTCCGCGAGATCGCTCGTGACCGCCTGATCGAGTCGCGGCTGACGCCGAACGCGATCTCGATGACGGGCCTGATCCTCAACCTCGCTGCTGCCGTCCTGATCCTCGAGGACCTGTTCGTGCTCGGGGCATTCGCCTTCATCGTCGGCTCGGTCATGGACACGCTCGACGGCCGCTACTCGCGGATGTCGGGCAAGGGCACCGAGTTCGGCGCCTTCCTGGACTCGACGCTCGACCGGATCGAGGAGGGGATCGTGCTCGCCGCCGTCTGCTGGCAGTTCGCTTCCGACGGTGACGAGGCGCTGGCCGCGGCCTGCCTGCTGGTCGTGCTCGGCTCGCTGATGGTCTCCTACACCCGGGCCCGCGCCGAGGCGCTCGGCGTCGAGTGCAAGGTCGGGATCGCCACCCGCCCCGTCCGCGTCGTGATCCTCTCCGCCGGCCTGATGTTCGCCGGCGGCGAGCTGATCGACAGCGTCGACCTGCTTCCCGCGGCGATCTGGGTGATGGTGGCGCTGACCGCGTTCACGGTCGTGCAGCGGGTCTGGCACGTGCGCCGTCAGCTCGTCGCCGCCGACGCGAACACCTGAGCCGCCGCGCTCACGGCCGCCAAGCGGGCTGATCGTGTAACCGAACCGGGGGTATGGTGTTCTCCTGATCCCCGGAGCTGCGTACGTCCGCTCCCAGGTCCGAACGGCCGGAGCGGTGACTGCGATCGATGAGATCCGGCCAGTTACCCAAGACCAGGAGGCTTTCGCTTACCCATGAGCACCACCAACGGAGCGCATACCGGCAACGGCCGCAGCGATGACGGCAAGGTCCGCGTCGCAATCGTCGGCGTCGGCAACTGCGCCAACTCGTTCATCCAGGGCGTCCAGTACTACAAGGACGCCGACCCGTCCGAGCAGGTTCCGGGTCTCATGCACGTCGAGCTCGGCGGCTACCACGTCCGCGACATCGAGTTCACGGCGGCCTTCGACATCGACGTCGAGAAGGTCGGCAAGGACCTCGGCGAGGCGATCTGGTCGGGCCAGAACGACACGATCAAGTTCGCCGACGTGCCGAAGCTCGGCATCACCGTCAACCGCGGCATGACCCATGACGGCCTCGGCAAGTACCTGAAGCAGAAGATCACGAAGGCTCCGGGTGAGACGGCCGACATCGTCAGGATCCTCCAGGAGACGAAGACGGACGTCCTCGTCTGCTACCTGCCGGTCGGCTCCGAGCAGGCGACCAAGTGGTACGTCGAGCAGGCTCTGAAGGCCGGCGTCGGCTTCGTCAACTGCCTGCCGGTGTTCATCGCCCGCGAGGACTACTGGGACAAGCGCTTCGAGGAGGCCGGGCTGCCGATCATCGGCGACGACATCAAGTCGCAGGTCGGGGCGACGATCGTCCACCGTCAGCTCGCGCGGCTCTTCCACGAGCGCGGCGTCGAGTTGCAGCACACGAGCCAGCTCAACGTCGGCGGCAACATGGACTTCTTCAACATGCTCGAGCGCGAGCGGCTCGACTCGAAGAAGATCTCGAAGACGAACGCCGTCACGTCGATCATGGGCACCGAGCTCGAGGATCGCGACGTCCACGTCGGTCCCTCCGACTACGTGCCGTGGCTGACCGACCGCAAGTGGGCGCACATCCGGCTCGAGGGCAAGAGCTTCGGGGACGTCCCGCTCAACGTCGAGCTGAAGCTCGAGGTCTGGGACTCGCCGAACTCGGCCGGCGTCGTCATCGACGCGGTCCGGCTGATCAAGCTGGCCCTCAACAACGGCATCTCCGGGCAGCTCGACGGTCCGTCGAGCTACCTGATGAAGTCGCCGCACTCGCAGCGCCCCGACGACGAGGCCCGCGAGCAGACGGAGGAGTTCATCGCCGCCAACGCCCGCACCGCCGCCGCCGAGCGGGCGAAGGAGAACGTCGACTCGGGGGCCCCGACCGAGGCTCCAACCCAGAGCTAGGGGCTCAGGCTGCGACGGCCGGCGCGGTCGCGGCCTGCAGCGGCTCGCGGCCGAGGATCAGGTCGGCGCCCTTCTCGGCGATCATGATCGTCGGGGCGTTCGTGTTGCCGCGGGTGATCGTCGGCATCACCGAGGCGTCGACGACCCGCAGCCCCTCGACCCCGCGGACGCGCAACTCGGGATCGACGACGGCCTCGTCCCCGGCACCCATCCGGCAGGTTCCGACCGGGTGGTAGAGGAGCTCGAGGCGCTGGCGTACGTCGGCGGCGAGAGCCTCGTCGTCGATCGCCGTGGGGCCGGGGTAGATCTCGCGCCCGACCGCTGCGGCAAGCGGTGACGTCGCCACGAGCTGCCGCGCCGTCTTCAGGCCCCAGACGAGGGCGTCGAGGTCCGCCGGGTCGGTCAGGTGGTTGCCGATGATCGCCGGCTTCGCCGCCGGGTCGGCCGAGCTCAGGCGGATCTCCCCGCGGGCGCGGGGAGAGACGAGCACGGGGCCGATCGTCAGCGCGTGACCGTCGTACTCCTCGAAGCCGTTGTCGGCGAAGTAGGCCGGCGCGAGATGGAACTGGATGTCGGGCGGGCCGTCGCCGCCGTCGGAGCGGGTGAACAGGAAGGCCTCGGCGACGGTCGAGGTGAGCGGGCCGCGACGGCGGAGCAGGAAGTCGAGCAGGGCCGCCGGCTTCTCGGCGTCGGCAAGCGAGGCGCCGATCGTCGAGTCCCAGATCCCGACCACGTAGGGGTGGTCCTGGAGATTGGCGCCGACCGCGGGCAGCGCGACCTGCGTCTCGACGCCGGCCGCTGCGAGCTTGTCCGGGTCGCCGATCCCGGACAGCATCAGGAGCTGCGGTGAGCCGATCGCGCCGGCGGCGAGGATCACCTCGTGCCGCGCCCGGGCGACGGCCATCGGGGTCCTGCCGCTCAGCTTCACGCCGCGGACCCGGTCGCCGCGGATCTCGAGGCCGAGGGCGGTTGCCCCGGTCAGGACGGTCAGGTTCGGGCGTCCGGCGGCAGGCCGCAGGAACGCATCGGCGGCGCTCCACCTGCGCCCCTTCTTCTGAGTCACCTCGACGGGCGCGACGCCGTGCGGCGCACCGTCGTTGTAGTCGCGGTCGGCGTCGTAGCCGCAGTTCCGGGCGGCGCCGATCATCAGCTCGGTCAGCGGGCGCGGGCTGCGCAGCGCGGCGACGTTGAGCAGCCCGCCGTAGCCGTGCGCGGGGCTCGGTCCGGCTTCGTGATGCTCGGAGCGGACAAAGTAGGGGAGGACGTCGTCCCAGCCCCAGCCCTCACAGCCGTCGTCGCGCCAGCCGTCGTAGTCGGCGCGGTGCCCGCGGACGTAGAGCATCGCGTTCATCGAGCTCGAGCCGCCGAGCGCCTTGCCGCGCGGCACGTAGATCGTGCGTCCGTGGCAGCCGGGCTCCGGCCCGGTCGAGTAGTCCCAGTCGAGCTTCGTCCGGAACTGCTGAGCGAACGCGGCCGGGATCTTGATCTTCGGCGAGCGGTCGCGGCCGCCGGCTTCGATCAGCAGGACCTCGGCGCCGGAGTCGCTGAGCCGGTTCGCGAGCACGCACCCGGCCGATCCCGCACCGACGATCACATAGTCGAAGTCGCTCACCCTCGCTCCTCTCGGTTTCCGCCCGCCGGCCGATCCTAACGCCGTCGTCTGGGAGGCGGGATCGCTCGCGGCGGACGATCCGCATCTATCCTGCAGCGGTGCCCAGCAGCGACGTCCTGACGATCGCCCAGGTGTCCCCCTATTCGTGGGAGGGGCATCACGAGGTCAACGCCTACGTCGCCGGCGCCGCCACCGAGCTCAGGTCGCGGGGGCATCGGGTAGTCGTCGCCGCCCCGGGTGGCAGCCGGGCCGACCAGCGGCGCTCGCAGCGGACGATCGAGCGGACCCGCAGCGACGGCGCCGTCGTCTTCGGGCCCGGGTGGGACGGTGAGCGGATCGGCGAGGACGGTCCCGCCGTGCTCTCGGTCGGCCCCGCGCTCAAGCTCCCCGCCGGGGGGCGGCCGCGCCCGGCGCCGGTGCCGGTCGACATCTCGCGCTCGCTCGAGGGTCTCCTGACCGCGATCGACTTCGACGTCGTCCACGTTCACGACCCGTTCGCGCCGAGCGTCGCCTCGGCCGCCCTCCGCCACTCGCGCGCCCTCAACGCCGCAACGTTCCACCTGCCGACCGAGCGGGTCCTCTCGACCCAGGTCGCCCGGCCGCTCGTCGAGATCTTCTTCGGCCGCCTCGATGCCCGGATGGCAGCGACCGGCGCCACCGCGGACCTGCTCAACCGGTTCTTCCCGGGCAGCTACGAGGTCGTGGCGCCGGCGGCCGAGGTCGGCGAGGCGGCGAAGGTGCCGGGGGGCCCGGTCCGGATCGTCTACTGCGCCCGTGAGGAGCGTGGCGCGTTGCGGATCCTGCTGCGCGCCCTCCGCAAGCTGCCCCTCGACCTCGACTGGGAGGCCGACGTCTGGATCGAGGACGCCTCGATCCAGACACCGCGACTGAACAGCCGACTGCGGGAGCGGGTCCGGATCCTCCGGCCGGCGCAGATCGCGGCCGCGGACGTGATCGCGGGATCGGACCTCCTCGTCGCCGCCTCCGGGGGACCGCAGCCGGCGCCGAGCCTGATTTACGCGGCGTTCGCAGCCGGCGCCGTGCCGGTGGTGGCCCAGATCGATTCATACGAGGAGCTGGTCGACAACGATGCCGGCGAGCTCGGTCTCGTCTTTCCGGCTGGCGACTCGCTCACGCTCGCCGGCCAACTCGAGCGGTTGATCCGCGACCCCGAGCTGCGCGGCGGGCTCGCGGCCGCGGGATCGGGGTCGGCGCGGTCGTTCGGCGACGTCGTCGATCAGCTCGAGGCCGTCTATGAGCGGATCGCCTCCCGCCGCCACGATCCGACCGGGAAGCCGGAGGTCTGGCAGCGGATCGCCAGGCGGCGGACGATCGACTGCGACCTGCACATGCACACGGATCATTCGAACGACTGCGCGACCCCGGTCGAGGTGCTGCTCGAGACCGCCAAGGACCGCGGGATGGGTGCGATCGCGGTGACCGACCACAACGAGATCTCGGGTGCTCTGGCGGCCCGCGAGGCCGCCGAGCGGGATGGTGCGATCAAGGTGATCGTCGGCGAGGAGGTGAAGACCGCCGAACAGGGCGAGGTGATCGGCCTGTTCCTCGAGGAGAAGATCGAGCGGGGCATGACGATGGCCGAGACCGTTGCCGAGATCCGCCGCCAGGGAGGGCTCGTCTACGTCCCGCATCCGTTCGACCGGCTCCACTCGGTCCCCGACTACGAGCACCTGCTCGGGATGGTCGAGGACATCGACATCCTCGAGGTCTTCAACCCGCGGGTCGCCTTCAGCGCGTTCAACGAGGAGGCGGAGCGCTTCGCCGCCAAGTACCGGATCGTTCCCGGCGCCGGATCGGACGGCCACGTCGCCCAGGCGCTCGGCAGCGTCAGGATCCGGCTCCACGACTTCGACGGGCCCGAGGAGTTCCTGGAGGCGATGCGGAGGGCCGACATCGTCCGCAAGCACAAGAACCTCGTCTACGTCCAGGCCTTGAAGTGGATGCAGGCCGCGAGCGGGCAGGCCGGCGGCCGCAAGGAGGTCGCCGACCCGCAGCCCGTCAAGGGCGGCAGGGGCTCCGAACGCCGGCGCCGGGCGGCTGCTGCGCGCGGCAAGAGTTGATTCAGGGGGCCATAACGAGGTGCAACCGCAAGGAGAGGAAGGGGGGCCGTCAAAAGAGTCGCCCGTGCCGATCACCGAAGACCAGATCAAGGAGAAGTACCTCGAGCGCGCGATCCGTGAGCTGAATCAGCTCACCCACGAGCTCCAGGACTGCGAGGACTGCCCGCGGGGCAACCTCATGCCCGTCCTCGGATCGGGCCATCCACAAGCCGACGTGATGCTGCTCAAGCATGCGCCGAGCGTCGCCGAGATCGAGGAGGGAGTCGCCTTCTACGGGCGCTCCGGCACGGCGGTGATGAAGTCGCTGAAGCGGCTCGGGATCGATCCGCTCGTCGTCTACGGAACGCTCTGCGTCAAGTGCCCGCTCTCGGACCCGGCGCTGGCGGCCCCGAGCTGCGTCGCCCGGCTCGTTCGCGAGGTCGCGATCATCGAGCCGCGTTGCATCGTCGTGATGGGCGAGCCGGCGCTCGAGTGCCTCAATGACGTCAGCGTTCCCCTCGCTGCCCCGGTCGAGGCGCGACCCGGAGAGATCCAGGCGCTGACCCCGACGATCGACGTCATCTACACCCCCGACATCGACGCGTCGCTGGACACCGAGGGTCCCAAGCGTGACTTCTGGCGTGCCTTCAGGGCGCTCGGCGATTGGTACGAGGACCTGCCCCCGTACTGATCCTGCGGGCGGGCTCGCAGCGGCCCGCCGCTACATTTCGCAGTCCATGCGCGCTGTCGAGCAGGTCATCACGTTCGTCGCGACGGTCATCGCCGCCGTGATCATCGGCTTCGGCGTGCCGCTCGGATGGGTCTGGATCGGCTCGCAGCTGCAGACCGGTTCGGGCGCCAGCACTGTCAACTTCTCGGTCGCGATGGTGATCCTGTTCGGGATCATCATGACCTACGTCCTGCTGCTCTACCTGGCCGGGGTGGTGATGGCCTTCTTCGGGCCGCGGGAGGGCGTGGGGGGCGTGCCGGGCCGGGCGCGAGCGCCGTGGATGCGCGGCATGACCGACACCCGCGAGCTCAAGCGGGGATCGGCGATGGGCGCGATCGAGCGGCTGTTCGTCGTCACGACGATGATCGTGACCGTGGCCTTTTGGCTCTGGTTCGCCTTCAAGGCCGGAAGCCCGCTGCCGAGCCAGTAGGGGACAACTCCGGGGAGATCCTCCGCTTCGCGTCCGCTTCCGCCGGTCGGCGCGCAGTTGCGGGACGGGATGACATAGATAACTCCGGGGAGATCCTCCGCTGACGCGTCCGGTCTCCCCGGTCGGCGCGGTGGAAGGGGACGGGATGACATATGTGTTGACCCCAGCCGGGACTCGCTTCGCGTCCGCTCTGGCCGGTCGGCGCGGTGGAACCACCGCCACTGCCCGACTGGGCTTTGGCTGAT
>DATAFA010000083.1:0-4413 GCA_036257785.1 Solirubrobacterales bacterium
TCACACCTGGCTCTGTAACTAAGTTCGCGGCCGCGTGTAAGAACATGCGTTCGGTGCTACACTCTGAACATCCTTAGTTTTAAGGAACTTAGATTGGGCACAACTTCCTGGACCACCAACCACCCGTGAGGGGATGAGAACTCGAATGGCTACCACCACCAAGACCACCGCCGCCTCCAAGAGCGCGGCCCGCAAGAAGTCCAAGACCACCGCGAAGGCGCAGGCCACCAAGACCCGGAACTCGGCCAAGAAGACGGCGTCGACCGCGAGGCAGGGCGCTCAGCGCACCGCCGCGAAGTCCGAGACCGCTGCCAAGAGCTCGGTCAAGGCCACCGCGAACGACGCCACCGCCACCGCCAACCAGGCGCGTGCCGGCGTCAACGCCGCCGGCGAGTACGTCGTCGCCGCCGCCGAGACGGCCATCGACGTTCCCGTCGGTGCCGCTCTGACGGCCGCCGAGCGCCTGAACGAGATCAGCGACCGCCTGAACACGCCGAGCAAGCGCGAGGTCCAGGTCCGCCGGGTCCGCACCCAGCTCCGTCGTGAGCTCAACAAGGTCGAGCGCCGGGGCGGCAGCGCCCGCAAGCGCGCGATCCAGCGTGCCAAGCGCACCCGCACCCAGGTCGAGCGCGAGGTCAAGAAGGCCCGCACCCAGGTCGAGCGCGAGGTCAAGGCTCGTCGCCGTGGCGCCGAGTCGACGCTGAAGTCCAACCGGACCGAGGCCGAGAAGCGCGTCCGCGAGGTCAGCGAACGGGTTCGTTCGCTGGTCTAGGACCACTTAGCCCGGATGCCGGGGCGCGACCGGAGTGATCCGCCGCGGCCCACGAGAGGAAGCATCCGGAGAGATCTACCCGCACTCATATCTCGCGGGTAGACCGGGGGCCGACAGGTTCGACCCCCACCTCTCCTCCCCGACACAGCGGGCCCTCGGGCCCGCTGTGTCTTTTCGTGGGCCGGGAAGCGGATGGGGCTTTGTCCTCGTCGGCTTACGGCCGGAGGCCGCGGCGGCGACTTTGAGAAGATGAGTCAGATGGCTCTCCCAACCGAAGACCAGATAACCGAAGCACTGCGATCCGTGATCGACCCCGAGCTGCGGCGCTCGATCGTCGAGCTCGAGATGGTCCGTTCGCTCGACATCCATCCCGACGGCCGCGTTGACGTGGTCGTCTCGCTGACCACCCCCGGCTGCCCGATCCGCGCCCAGTTCGAGCGGGCGGTCGTCGACAACGTCAGCAAGGTTGCGGGCGTGACCAGCGTCGGCGTCGGCTTCGACGTCCTCTCCGACACCGAGAAGCAGGGCCTGCAGCAGAAGCTGGGCCGGCCCGGTGGCCTTCCCGAGGGCGCGCTGGCGAAGGTCAAGAACGTGATCTGCGTCGCCTCCGGCAAGGGCGGCGTCGGCAAGTCGACGATGACGGCCAACCTCGCGGCGGCGCTGACCGCGGAGGGCAAGCGCGCCGGCGCGCTCGATTGCGACGTCTACGGCTACTCGATCCCGCGGATGCTCGGGGTCAACAGCCGTCCCGAGGTCAACGCCGAGCGCAAGATCATGCCGCTCGATTCGCCGAGCGGCGTCAAGGTGATGTCGATCGGCTTCTTCGTCGAGGAGAATGCCGCCGTCGTCTGGCGCGGTCCGATGCTCCACAAGGCGATCCAGCAGTTCCTCGAGGACGTCGACTGGGGCGAGCTCGACTACCTGCTCCTCGATCTGCCGCCCGGCACCGGCGACGTCTCGATGACCCTGGCGCAGCTGCTTCCGCAGGCCAAGATCCTCGTCGTCACGACTCCCCAGCCCGCCGCGCAGACCGTCGCCGCGCGCGCCGCCGAGATGGCCTCCAAGGTCGACCTCGAGATGCTCGGAGTGATCGAGAACATGTCCGCCTTCACCGCACCGGACGGGCAGCGCTTCACGATCTTCGGCGAGGGCGGCGGTCAGGTGCTGGCCGACGAGCTCGGGGTCCCGCTGCTCGGCAAGGTTCCGCTCGAGGAGGCGCTCCGCGAGCACGCCGACGCCGGCGATCCGCTCGTGACCGCCGAGCCCGACGCAGGCGCGTCGATCGCGATCCGCCAGGCGGCGCGCGGGATCATCGCCGCAATCCCGGTCGAGCTGCCGTTGATGCAGGCGGTCGCTGCCGACATGCCGGTCGCGCCGGTGGCGCTCGGCGGCACCGAGCTGCCGGTCGTCCAGGCGGGCGGCTGAACCGCTAGCCGCTGGCCGGGCCGCGATCCGGCTCCTCGGCGGCCAGCATCGCAGCGGCCAGGGCCATCGTCGCGATCAGGCCGGCGACGATTATCGCGCCGGCGGAGAGCAGGAAGCCGGCGCCGGTGCTCGTCCACGGGATGCCCCGATAGCTGAGCGCGGCGAGCGCGAAGACGCCGAGCCCGCCGAGCGCGAGGGCGAGGAGACCGAGCTCGGTCGTCCCGAGCCGGATCCGCGGCAGCGGGACCCTCCGCCCGCGGCGGTCCTCGGCTTCGGCATGGTCGGGGAAGACGTGGCTGAGCGCCGCGCACCCGGCGGCCACGGCGATCACGACCAGGAACGCGCCGACGGCATCGCTCGGCCGGTGCCAGCCGGCGGCGACGACGGCGACGCCGAAGGCCGAGCCGAACAGGCCGGCGCCGACGGCGGTCGGGATCAGCAGCCGCCGCGGCACCACGAGCATCGCCGCGACGGCGACCGCCATCCCGACCGTCGTGTGCCCGGAGGGATAGGAGTTGTCGAAGATGTAGCTCGGCACGAGCTGAGGCCGATCGAGCAGGAAGTGCTTGAGCATCTCCGTCGTCAGGACCGAGATGCCGACCGAGGCGGCCGCGAACAGGGCCAGCCGGGGACGGCGGCGGACGATCGCGACCGCGGCGACCAGCACGACCGCGAGGACCAGCGAGCCGATCGAGACGACCCGCAGGAAGCTGTCGGCCTGCGCGGCCCGCGACGCGAAGAAGTCGTGGCCGACGAAGGCATGCTCGTCGAGCCGCTGGCCCCAGTAGGTCCGGACGACGAGCAGGTAGAGGGCGAGGACGGCGGCGGCGGCGCCGACCGCGAGCGCGACCAGTCCCCGCGGCAGCGCTCGCAGCAGATCGCCGCCGGGATTCCCGGTGGCGTCCGCGCCGCTGCTACTTGCTGGCGAAGTAGTCGGCGTTGAGCTGGGCGAAGTGCGCCCACTCACCGGGCAGCTGATCCTCGGCGAAGCAGGCGTCCACCGGGCAGGCCTCGACGCAGGCGTCGCAGTCGATGCACTCGTCGGGATCGATGAACAGCTGCTGATGCGCCTCGTAGTCCGGCTCGTCCGGAGTCGGATGGATGCAATCGACAGGGCAGACCTCGACGCACGAGTTGTCCTTCTCCCCGATGCAAGGCTCTGCGATGACGTAGGTCAAGGTACGGATTCCTTCTCGTTCGGTTGATCGCTGTCGGGCCGATCCGATCGGAGCGGCGGCGCGGTCCATTGTAGGGACAGCTGCCGGGTACGGATCGACGGGGGTAGGGTTGGCGACGATGATTCTGCTGACCGGAGGGACCGGTGTCGTGGGCTCGGCGCTGCTGCCGATGCTGCTGGACGAGGGCCACGAGGTCCGCTGCCTCGTCCGCGATCCGCGGCGGCTCGGGCCCGAGCGGGTCCGCGTCCAGCTCTCGCTCGCCGACCTCGGCGATCCCCGCGGACTCCGGAACGCCGTCCGCGGCGTCGACACGGTCATCCACCTCGCCGCGGCGATCCGTGACCAGCCGCCGCGGAAGGTGGAGGAGATCACCGCGCTCGGCACCCACCGCCTGCTCGCTGCCGCCGAGCAGGCCGGCGTCCGCCGGTTCGTCTTCTTCAGCGCCCTCGGCGCCACGAGCTTCCAGCGCACGCGCTTCTTCCGCTCGAAGGCGCTGGCCGAGGAGCGGGTCCGCTCCTCCCCGCTCGAGACGACCATCTTCGCCCCCTCGATCATCTACGACCGTGACGACACCTGGGTGACCTGGATCCGCCGTCTGGCGCTGCTGCCGTTGCTGCCGATCGCGGGCCGTGGGCAAGCCGCCTACGAGCCGATCTGGGCGACCGACGCAGCCCGAGCCGTCGTCGCGTCGCTCGAACGGCCGCCGGGCCGCTTCGAGCTCGCCGGGCCGGAGCGGCTCACCTACGAGCAGCAGGCGCGGCTGATCGCGGCCGCTGCCGGGCGCGAGCGGCCGGCGATCCACATCCCGCTGCCGTTCGTCCGCTCGGCCCTGATCTGGCTGCGGCGGATCTTCGGCGACGTCGCGTTCGCGACCTGGGAGGAGGCCGAGCTGCTCGAGGTGCCGATGCTCAGCGAGCGCGGCCCCGCCGACGTCCGCGGGCTCGGCGTCGAACCGGTCCGGATGGCGACGGTGCTGGAAGCGACCTGAGGCGATGGGCGAGGGCGGCGAGCCGGACTTGCGGGCCGTCCTCGACGGCC
>DATAFA010000097.1:0-5713 GCA_036257785.1 Solirubrobacterales bacterium
CTTCGTGCCGATCGACGGAGAGTTCTCCGCCGGCCGCTACGCGACCCTCGCGCATGCCGAGATCGACGAGCTCGTCGCCGACGGCCGGCGCCCCATCATCGTCGGGGGGACCGGCCTCTATCTCCGCGCCGCGCTCGCCGACCTCGACATGCGCCCGCCGGTTCGCGCGGAGGTCCGCGTCGAGGTGGAGATCGAGATCGCCGAGCGCGGGCCCGAGGCGCTCCACGCCGAGCTCGCGCCCGAGATCGCCTCTGGCGTGCACCCGAACGACCGCAAGCGGATCGCCCGCCTGACCGAGTTGGCACGGCTCGGCATCGCCCCCCACGGGTCCAGCGAGGGCCTCTGGACGAGCGAGCTTCACCGCCCGACCCTGCTGATCGGGCTGACCGTTGAGCGAGCTGAGCTCGACCGGCGGATCGAGGCGCGAGTGCGCTCGATGGTGGCGGCCGGCGCGGAGGCCGAGGTGCGCCACGCGGCGGCCGCCGGCGCGTCGCGGACGGCGCGGGCGGCGATCGGGTTCGAGCAGCTTCTGCGCGGCGACGTCGAGGCCATGGCGACCGCCCAGCGCCGATTCGCGCGCCGTCAGCTCACCTGGATGCGGCGGATGCCGGGCGTGGCGATGATCGACCGCACCGGTCTCGAGGACGCCGAGGCCGCCGCCCGGATAGTCGAGCGGCTGGAATAGACGGTTGATCCCGAATGCCCACGCACCCGGATGCCGCGCCCCCGGGCACGCGCGGACTTAGGAATCAACCGTCTAGGCTCGCGCGCGATGCGGTTCGAGAAGTGGCAGGCGCTCGGCAACGACTACATCATCGTCGAGGAGTCCGAGCTTCCCTGGGAGCTCACCGACGCCCGCATCCGGCGGATCTGCGAGCCGCACTTCGGCGTCGGCTCGGACGGCATCCTCCTGCTCGCCCGGCCGGACGACGATCGCCACGTTGCCCGGCTGCGGATCCTCAACCCCGACGGCTCGGAGGCCGAACTGTCGGGTAACGGCGCCCGCGAGGCGGCCCTCTACCTGCGCGAGCGCGGTTGGACCGACACCGACACGTTCACGATCACCACCGCGGCCGGGGAGGTGACGCCCACGATTACCGGGCCCGGCGAGGTGTCCATGGGGCTCGGCCGTGCCGTGACCGTCTCTGGCGACTATCCGGGCGGGCCTCCGGACGGGACCGGGATGGTCGAATCGGCCGGGCGCGAGTGGAGCTTCCGGCACGTCAACGTCGGCAACCCTCAGTGCGTGATCGAGGTCGGCGACGAGGTCGAGTCGCTCGACCTCGAGGCGATCGGGCCGGCGATCGAAGCCGGCGAGCTGTTCCCGAACCGCACCAACGTCTCCTTCATCCGCGTCGACGGCTCCCGCGTCCGCGCCCGGATCTACGAGCGAGGCGTGGGGGAGACGCTCGCCTCGGGCACCGGCGCCAGCGGAGCCGCCGTGGCGGCGTTCCTGAGGGGCGCGCACAGCCCAATGACCGTCGAGCTCGACGGCGGAGAGCTCACGGTCGAGATCACAGATGCGCTCGACGTGACCCTGATCGGCACCGCGTCGAAGGTCTACGCCGGAGAGCTCGACCTCATGTTTGTCGCCGAGCTTGCCGAAGACTGAGGTGGATGTGGCGCCTTGCGGCGAGCCTGACCCTGACCGGGACCCTGCTCATGATCGCCGGCTGCGGCGGCGATGATGGGAGCGCGGGCGATCCCGATTCGCCGTCGCGCACGCGGATCGCCTCGGTCCGCATCTACCAGCACGGGACATGGGTCGTTCCCGGTGAGACGCCTGACACGGTCGGCAAGGCGCTCGCATCGCTGAAGCCGACCCTGGTCTCGGGCTTGATCCGCTACGAGCCGACCGAGGAGGTCAACAACCACGAGGTCGACGCGTGGAACAAGATCCGCGCCCGCGTCCTCGCAGCGGTTCCCAACGCCCATTTCGGCGTCGAGCTGAACGCGCTCGCCTACGAGACACCGGAGCAGGTCGAACAGCAGATGTCCGAGATCCGCTCGAAGCTCGACAACAACGGCTGGTTCTTCGACTTCTTCACCTCGGCGTACGAGCAGCGACCCGAGGTGGTCGAGGCGGCGATCAAGGCCGCGCACGAAAACGGCGAGTGGGTCGGCGGCAACGTCTTCGGCCTCGGCCACGATCCGCCGATTCCGCCGGGCTCGGACTACCTCGCCGCCCAGGACTCCGGCGACTTCAGGCTCAACCTTGCCGCGGTCGCGAGGCTGGCGAAGCGGATCCCGGTGGCCGTCCACCTCGGGAACAGCCCCGGAGACCCGACGAGCTCGGGATGCAGGTTCATACGCGAGCTGGAGACCGCCGAACGCGAGGCGTATACAGCCAAACGCGCCAAGCAGCAGAAGCCGAACGACTTCCGCTTCGCCTATCCGGTGGCGTTTCCCGAGTGCGACTTCAAGCCGCCGAAGGGTCTGGTCGCCTTCAACGCGATCAAGGACGGCACCATGCTGCCGACGATCAAGCGGCTGATGGACCGTTACGACGCCGAACCAAACTAGCTCTCCTCGCCGACCTCGATCACCGAGAGCACGTTGCCGGCCGGGTCCTTGAACCAGGCGATCAGCGGCCCGCCGCCGCGGAAGATGCCCTTGGCGTCGGTCTCGATCTCGGTCCCCTCGTAGCGCTCGAACTCGACCCCGCGGCCGCTGAGCTCGTCGACCGCCGCCTCGATGTCCTCGACCGGGAAGTTCAGGACCGTGAAGGTCGCCGGCTCGTGCGCGTCGCCCTTCGGGTAGATGATCGCCTCCCGCTCGCCTCCCGCCAGGTGGAGCGTGAGCAGTCCGTTCTCCTCGGCCACCTCGAGGCCGAGCGTCTCCTCGTAGAACGGCCTTACGGTGGCGGCCTCATCGGTCGAGTAACCGCTGAACGCGTTCGCGTTCGCGAGCATGTCAATACCTCCGTATCTGGGGTTTCACCGGGTAATGACCGAGCCGAGCCCCGTAAATCATCGCCGCGCGACGACCAGCTCGGCGAGCCGCGCTGCGACGACCCCAAAGGCGAGATAGAGCGCCGGCAGCCACAGCGGGACGCCGAACAGCGAATCGGCCGAGGGCGCGTACTCGGCGAGGTCCAGCTCGACGATCGCGATCTCGGCCAACGGGCCCACGATCGCGGCGGCGAGCCCGCAGGCGATGGCCGCCCAGCCGTCGGCGAGCCAGCAGACGACCAGCACAGCCAGGGTGAGGACGAGGACGGTCGCCGGCATTTCCGGCTCGTAGACGAGCGCCGTGACCGCGTAGATCGCCAGCACGGCAGCGATCGCACCAGCACCGACGCGCAGGTCGAACCCCGGGCGCGCCGACGCGAACCGCAGCCGCAGCTCGCCCAGCGACGCCGTCGCCAGCCCGACCAGGATGGGAAACCAGATCGCGCTCTCCCAGACCTTCGGCGAATCGTCGAGGTAGGTGGTCGTCCCGGCCTGCACGTGGCCGGCGTCGCCGACCAGGCCGCCGGCGGCGCCGATCGCGAACAGGATCAGCAGTTCTGTCGGGCGGAGGCGTAGGCGCATCGCGGGCGGCGGCAGTATCGCGCAGGCCGCTAGCCTCCCGCGGCCGATGGCATTGACCGATCCGTCAAAGCGACTGGAGGCGATCCCGCCGTACATGTTCGCCGAGCTCGAGCGGCGGATCGCCGACAAGCGCGCCGCCGGGATCGACGTCATCAGCCTCGGGATCGGCGATCCGGACACGCCCACCTATCCACACATCGTCGAGGCGATGCAGCGGGCGGTCGCGGACCCATCCACCCACCAGTACCCATCGAACCGCGGCCGGGTCGCGTTCCGGGAGGCGTTCGCCCGCTTCTACGGGAGCCGGTTCGGGGTCGAGATCGACCCCGAGTCCGAGGTGATCCCGGCGATCGGCGCCAAGGAATGCATCTACAACCTCTGCTTCGCCTTCCTCGACCCGGGCGACGTCGCGCTCGCCGCCGATCCCGGCTACCCGGTCTACACGGGCGGCCCGCTGCTCGCCGGCGCCGAGGCGGCGCTGATGCCGCTGGAGCCGGCGCTCGGGTTCGTCCCCGATCTGGACCGGCTCGAATCCGAGGCGGGCGAGACGCTCGATCGAGCGCGCTTGCTGTTCATCAACTACCCGAACAATCCGACGGGCGCCGTGGTGCCGGAGGGCTTCTTCGAACGGGTGGTCGAGCTCGCCCGCGTGCACGAGGTCCTGGTGGTGCACGACAACGCCTACTCGGAGACCACCTACGACGGCTACGTGGCGCCGAGCTTCCTCGCCACGCCGGGGGCCATGGAGGTCGGGGTGGAGGTGTTCTCGCTCTCCAAGGGCTTCAACATGACGGGCTGGCGCTGCGCGGCGATCCTCGGCAACGCCGACGCGGTGAGCTCCTACTGGCGGCTGAAGACGAACGTCGATTCCGGGTTGTTCGAGGCCGTCCAGCTCGCCGGGGTGGCGGCGCTGGACGGCCCGAGGGCGGCGATCGAGGAGATGAACTCGGTCTATCAGCGCCGTCGCGACCTGGTGGTCGGCGCCCTGCGCGAGATCGGGGTCGACGTCGAGCCGCCGAAGGGGACGATCTACGTCTGGGCGCCGGTTCCCGAGGGGCACAGCTCGACCTCGTTCGCCGAGCTGGTGCTCGAGCAGGCGGCAGTCGTGGTCTCGCCCGGGTCGATGTACGGCCCGAGCGGTGAGGGTTTCTTCCGGATCTCCTTGACGACGCCCGACGAGCGCATCGCCGAGGCGGTTGAGCGCCTCCGCGACCACCTCGTCTAAGGGTGGCTAGACGAATGGCGGAGCCCCGGCGGATCGGCGGTGAGTCCCCGTTTGAGGAGGAGATCGGCTTTGCGCGCGCGATCAGGGTCGGGGACCGGGTGCTCGTGTCGGGGACCGGACCGGTGTGGCCGGACGGCAGCTGCGACCCGGACCCCGGCGTTCAGGCGCGGCGCTGCTTTGAGCTGATCGCCAACGCGCTCTCGGCGGCCGGAGCGACCCCCCGGAATGTCGTCAGGACCAGGATGTTCATCGTCGATGCCGCGGATTCGCGGGCGGTCGGCGCGGCACACGCTGAGGCGATGAGTGAAGCCCGGCCCGCCGCGACGATGGTCGTCGTCGCCGGCCTGCTCGACCCTCGCTGGCGGGTCGAGATCGAGGCAGAAGCGACGATCGATCTCGACGGCGTTTAGGAAGGGCCGCTAGGATGGCCCGCCAAATCTGTTAGCAAACGCTCACAGATCGCAGGGTTAGGTGCGGCGACTCCCAAGGGGGAGATTCAAGCCGCCTCGGACACTCACCGATTCAGACAACCAATGACGACTCTCGGAATAGCGCTCGCCCTTGCCTGCGCCGCGATGGCCAACCTGAGCATGCTCTGCAAGCACCGTGGGGCCTGTGAGTCGCCGGAGATCAGATTGAGCAGCCCGCTGCGAAGCGCCGCGGCGCTGTTTCGGTCCCGTTGGTGGACGGTCGGCTTCGCCGTCGCCGCCGTCGCCTGGCTGCTGCACGTCGCGGCGATGGCGGTCGCGCCGCTGTCGCTGGTCCAGGGCGTGATCGCCGGCGGCCTGGCGCTGATCGCCTACCCGGCGACCCGCTACTTCGGCCACACCCTGTCCCGCCGCGAGTGGGCCGGGCTCGGCCTCGCGGCGGCGGGGCTGGCGTTCCTGGCGGTCACCGTCCCACACGCGAACGCGAGCCAGGGCTACTCGATCGCGACCATGGTCGCGTTCGAGAC
>DATAFA010000066.1:0-6545 GCA_036257785.1 Solirubrobacterales bacterium
GTAGTAACCCCCGCGGAATGCTCCGGCTTCGCCGTCCGCTTCCGCCGGTCGGCGCGGTGCTAAGGGACGGGATGACATGTGCGTTGGGCCCAGCCGGAGGTGGGCCCCGCTTCGCTACGGGCGGCCCCTGCATGGGGCTTCTCCAACATGATGGAGAAACGCCATGCACTGCGGCGGGGCCGCGATGCTCAGGAGCGTCAGGCGGCGCGACGGCGGCGACGGCGGCGGCTCGAGCCGCCGGATCCCTTCGGCTTCCGCTCCGGCTCGCCCTCGGGCTTGTCGTGATCGGAGGCGGAGACCGGGGGTGAGGCCGGCTCGAGGTCGTTCTCGTCTTCGTCGGTGGTGTCGGCGACGGGGTCGTCCTCGCCCGGGTCCTCGGCGGTGCCGGGCATCGGGCCGGCATCGGGCTCGAGCTCCTCTTCCTCGCCGCCCGCCTCGGCCCCGGGGCCGACGTTCTGAGGCTCCTTGGCGTCGGCACCGTCGCGGGAGCGCTTGTTGCGCCGGCGGCGCTTCTTGCCGCTGCCCTTCGGCAGGTTGCGGAGCAGCTCCCGGGCGACGGCGGAGGGCTTGCGGGCCATCCGCATCCGGGCGCCGCGCAGGACCTCCTCGGCCTCCGGCGTGTGAGCGACGGCGGCGGCGAGCAGGGCGACGGCGAGGCGCCGGTCCTGGCCGCGGGCCGCCTGGACGAGGCGGCGGGCGTTCTTGCCGTGGGCGCGGCCGGAGGAGTTGACGAAGAGGCCGAGCAGGCGCTTCGTCTCCGGCCAGCGGGCGACGGCGTACTCCTCGTGGGAGTCGCGGGTGAACTCGGCGAGGCGCCAGACCCAGGCCTGGGCCTGGTCGCGGCGGCCGATCCGGTTCTCGGCGAGGGCCTGCAGGAGGATGCGGACGCCGGCGCGGCGCTGATCGCGCTGCCAGGTCCCGACCATGTCGATGGCCTCGTCGAACGGGTCGGCCTCGCGCGTGGCGGCGAGCTCCCCGAGCGCCTTCAGCTTCAGCTGGGTCGAGCGGTTGCGCTGGATGCACGTGAGCAGGAAGCGGCGGCGGAGCTCCTTGGCCTGGTCGTGCTGGAGCATCGCCTTGGCCTTGCGCCAGGAGTTCGGCTGGACGCGGGCGCCGGCGAGGGCGGCCCAGACGTGCTGCTCGGAGTAGTCGAGGCGCTCGACGGCGATCCGCCACATCTCGCGCTCGAGCACCTGCAGGCGGCGCTCCGGGTCGGCGGAGACGGGGACGACGCGCTTCTCGACCCGGACCCGGCGGCCACGCCCGCGGCGAACCGGGCCGACGACGATGGCGCCGCCGCGGTAGACGTCGCGGTCGAGCAGGCTGTGGAGGGTGACAATCGCCTCGTCGTGGCGGGTGGCGGGGTGGACGAGGTCGATGACGAGGCCGGCCTCCTTGCCGGGATTGCGGCGCGTCACCCGGCCCACCCGCTGCTGGTAGATCCGCTTCGAGGCGGTCGGGGCGAGGTGCATGCAGATCGTCGCCCGGGGCGAGTTCCAGCCCTCGGCGAGCAGCATCGCGTTGCAGAGGACGTCGACCTCGCCGCGCTCGAACGCCGCGAGGATCTCGGCCAGCTCGCGCTTCGGCGTCTCGCCGGACACGGCGCGGGCGTTGATCCCGAACTCGCGCATCGCCGCGGCGACGTTGTTGGCGTGCTTGACGCCGGCCGTGTAGATGACGCCGGGAACGCGCTTGAAGCGCGAGCTGTAGAGGTCGGCGATCGCGACGTTGAAGGGCCCCTGGTCGAGCAGCTTGGCGAGCTCCTCCTGGTCGAAGTCCTGGTCGACCTCGCCCTTGCGGAGTGGCACGTTGGCGAGGGTCCGCACGCCCGGTCCCGGCGGGATCCGGATGCAGCGGAGCGGCGCGATGACGCCGCGGCGGGCGGCCTGGGCGAGGTCGAAGCGCGAGGTCTGGGTCGGGAAGAGGTCGGCGACGTGGCGGGCGATCAGCGCGCCGGTCGCGGTCATGCCGATGAACACCGGCCCCTGCCAGTTGCGGATGCAGGCGCTCGTCTTCTCGCCGAGCGCGGTGTGGGCCTCGTCGCAGATCACGATCGAGTAGGCGTCGGAGATCTGACCGGCGTTACGGACGAACCACTGGTAGGTCTCGACGGTCACCGGCCCGCAGGCGTTGTCCTTGCCCTTCAGCAACGGCGGCGAGAGGCGGTCGGCGTAGCCGCGGTCGGAGATCTCGCCGATGAACTGATCGACGAGGTTGCGACGGTGGGTGAGGATCAGGATCCCGCCGGTCCGCGACGACTCGACGAACCCGACGGCGGCGACCGTCTTGCCGGCCCCGGTGGCGTGCTCGAACCAGAAGCGGCGGCTGGCGTAGGGATCGTCGGCGGCCTCGGCGACGACGTCGTCCTCTTCCTCGTCGCCGCCGGGCTCGTCCCAGTCCTGCGGCTCCTCGTCCTCGCCGAGCGCATCGTCCTCCTCGCCGCCGGCGCCGTTCCCGGTGGCCTCGCCGCTCTTGCCGTTCGTCCCGTTGCCGTTCCGGTTCGAGCCCGGCTCCTCGATCTCGGAGATGACGGCGGCGAGGGTGCCCGAGAGCGCGTCGACCTGATGCTCGGAGAGCTCGGCGCCGTCGAGGAGCAGCGGACGCTCCTCCGCGAGGACCCGCTCGAGCCCGAGCAGCAGCGAGTACTCCTGGCGCCACTTCGGTGACGGCTCCTCGAAGCCCTCGTCGAGCTCGTCGAGGGCGGCGTCGAGGGCGAGCCGCCGGGCGGTGCCGGGGTGGAGGTCCTCGAGCGTCTCGCCGTCGAGCAGGATCGGCTCCCGCGTGAACTTCTGAACACGTGCGAGGTCGGCGCCGGAAGGCGAGTTGGCCGCATCAGCGGCAAGTGCGGTGGTTTCTGCCATGAGAAAGGCTTGGTAGCCACGCTGTTCGATCCAAGGCGGAGCGAACGGCGCAGTAAGCTCGATGGGCGAGGCGGTCAGGTTTCTGGTGGCTGGCCGCGGCCCGGCGGTCCATTCCCCTCGGACCGCACGAACCATTAAAGCAGGGCATCAGGCCGGATGAACCCCGATAACCGCAAACGAGCCATGAGAACCGCCGCAGCGCTGCTCTGCGCGCTGCTCGTCACCGTCCTCGCCGCCTGCGGCAGCGGCGACTCCTCCGCCGACCCCGGCACCGATCCACCCGACTACAGCTCCGCCCTCGACAAGGCCCCACCGAAGCTGAAGGCCCTCTACGAGCAGGGCGGCACGCTCGCCCCCGGCGGGCTCGACGGGTTCTCCGAGCAGCTCGCGGCGGTCGAGGGCTATCCGGTCGTCGTCAACAACTGGGCGTCGTGGTGCGGACCCTGCCGGACCGAGTGGCCGTGGTTTCAGCGGGCCGCCGCCGACAATCTCGACCGCGTCGCCTTCATCGGCGTCGATGGGGACGACGAGGACGCTGCGGCCCGGACGTTCCTCGACGACCATCCGGTCCCCTACCCGAGCTTCGCCGATCCCGGCAAGGAAGTCGGGACCGAGGTTGGGGCGACTCTCGTCGGTGGGTTTCCGAACACGCTCTTCTTCGACGCGAGCGGCAAGCTGCTCTACGCCCATCAGGGCGTCTATCCGGACGAGGCGACGCTCGAAGCCGACATCCGCAAGTACGCCCTCGGCGAGTCGTAGGGCCCGATGCGGTTTGCGCTCCGGATCGGCGCCGCGCTGGTCGCAGCGCTGGCCCTGCTGACCGCGGCCGGCGGCGCCCTCGCGCAGGAGCAGGATCAGGCCGCTACCGCGGTCCCGTCGATCGAGCTCAGCGGCGAGATCTCGCCGGCGACCGCGGGCTGGATCGCGACGGCGCTCTCCGACGCCGCCGACGAGGACGCCCCGCTGGCGATCATCCGCCTCGACACCCCCGGCGGCCTCGACACCTCGATGCGCGACATCGTCAAGGACATCCTCGCGGCGCCGATGCCGGTCGTCGTCTACGTCTACCCGAACGGCGCCCGCGCCGGCTCGGCCGGGGTGTTCATCACCCAGGCCGGGGACGTCGCCGCGATGGCGCCGGAGACGAACATCGGCTCGGCCTCGCCGATCACGAGCAGCGGCGGCGACATCGGCGGCACCCTCGGCCGGAAGATCACCAACGACGCATCCGCCTACGTCCGGGCGCTCGCGACCTCGCACGGACGCAATCCGGATCTGGCCGAGCAGATGGTTCGCGAGGCGACGAACGTCTCCGCCCAGGAGGCGCTCGACGCCGGTCTCATCGACCTGATCGCCGGCGACCAGACGGAGCTCCTCTCCGACCTCGACGGCTTCGCAGTGAAGGGCCCGAAGCGGGCGACGCTCGACACGACCGGCTACTCGGTCGAGCAGCGCGACATGCCGCTCCGCTACGAGCTGCTGCAGATCCTCGTCAACCCGAACGTCGCCTATCTGCTGCTGCTGATCGGGATGATCGGGATCGCCCTCGAGGCGGCAGCCCCCGGCACGATCGTCCCCGGCCTGCTCGGCGGCATCGCCCTCGTCCTCGGGCTGATCGGCACCCTGCAACTGCCGGTCGCCGCGATCGGTGTCGTCCTGCTCGTCCTCGCCCTGGCGCTGTTCATCGCCGAGGCCCATGTGGCGAGCGGAGGGTTCCTCGGCATCGCCGGGATCGCGGCGCTGATCGGCGGCGGTCTCCTGCTCTTCGACACCGGCGACGGCGCCCCGACCGTCAGCCCGTGGGTCGCGGTCCCGGTCGCGATCGTCCTCGGCGGTGGTCTGCTCCTCGTCGGCGGTCGGGTCCTCGCCGCCCGCCACCAGGAGGTCCGGACCGGCGAGGAGGAGCTGCGCGGCGCTCTCGCCCGGGTCAGGACGGCGATCGACCCGATCGGCCAGGTGTTCGTCGAGGGGGCGCTGTGGCGCGCCCGCTCCGCCGACGGCAACCCGATCGAGGCCGGGGCGACGGTCAGGGTCGAGGAGATCGAGGGGTTGACCCTGGTCGTGAGCGTCGCCGCCGAGCCGGCCGGCGAGCCAAGCTCCGGATAATGAGGGCGATGAGCCTGCGCGGAGCAGCCGTGGCGGCGGCTGCCGCCCTCCTTCCGATCATCGCCGCGGCCCTGCCCTCGCCGGCCGCCGCCCAGGCGGAGCAGAAGGTCCCCTCGATCGAGTTGCGCGGCGACCTCTCGCCCGCCCAGGCTGACTGGATCGGGCATGCGCTCGGCGACGCCGCCGACGCCGGCGCGCCGTTCGCGATCGTCCGCCTCGACACGCCGGGCGGGATCGACTCGGCCGCGGAGGAGATCGTCGACCAGATCCGCTCGGCGCCGATCCCGGTGGTCGTCTACGTCTATCCCGGCGGGGCCGAGGTGAAGGACCAGGGCGCCTCGATCGTCGATGCCGGCGACGTCGCCGCGATGGCACCGGGAACGACGCTCGAGTCCGAGGGCAACGGCCTCGGCGAGAACACCGCGCTCAAGCAGGGGCGGATCGAGATGATCGCCTCCGATCAGGAGAAGCTGCTCGAGGTCCTCGTCGATCCCAACGTGGTGCTCCTGCTGCTGCTGATCGGGATCCTCGGATTGGCTCTGGAGGCGTTCGCGCCGGGGACGATCATCCCCGCCGCCGTCGGCGCGGTCGCGCTCGTGCTCGGCCTGATCGGCCTGCTGGTCTTCGACGCCGGGAGCGAGGCGAGCGCGATCTCGCCGGCGCTCGTGATCGGAGTCGGGGCGACGTTCGCCCTGGCGACCGTGCTCGCCGGCAGGGAGTTGCGGGCCCAGCGAGGCCCGGTGCCGACCCGAGACCGGGTATAGAGTCCGGGTCATGGTGGCATTGGGAATCGTCGCGGCGCTGGTCGTCATCGGCCTGCTCGTCCTCTCGGCTTCGGTCCGGATCCTCCGCGAGTACGAGCGCGGCGTCGTCTTCCGGCTCGGCCGGCTGATCGCCCTGCGGGGCCCGGGCCTCCGGTTCCTGATCCCGATCGTCGACCAGATGGTCCGCGTCGACCTGCGGACGGTGACGCTGAACGTCCCGCCGCAGGAGGTCATCACCAAGGACAACGTCACCGTCCGCGTCAACGCGGTCGCCTACTTCCGGGTCATCGATCCCGACCGGGCGATCACCGATGTCGAGAACTACCTCGTCGCCACCTCGCAGATCGCGCAGACGACCCTGCGCTCGGTGCTCGGCAAGGCCGAGCTCGACTCGCTGCTGGCGGAGCGCGAGCGGCTCAACCAGGAGCTGCAGACGATCATCGACGAGCAGACCGAGCCGTGGGGCATCAAGGTCTCGACGGTCGAGGTCAAGGACGTCGAGCTGCCCCAGGACATGCAGCGGGCGATCGCCCTGCAGGCGCAGGCCGAGCGCGAGCGCCGCGCGAAGATCATCGGCTCCGAGGGCGAGTACCAGGCCGCCCAGAAGCTCGCCGACGCCGCCGACATCATCAGCCAGAACCCGGCGACGCTGCAGCTCCGGTACCTGCAGACCCTGCTGCAGATCGGGGTCAACAACACGACGATCGTCTTCCCGCTGCCGATCGACCTGCTGGACGCCTTCAAGAAGATCGCCGACGGCCGCCCGTTCGTCGCCGAAGCTCCCGAGGGCCCGCGCCCGGAGATCGTTCCCGAG
>DATAFA010000010.1:0-4411 GCA_036257785.1 Solirubrobacterales bacterium
CGTCGGCTTCCTCGACCACATGCTGGAGCTGCTCGGCCGCCACGGCCGGCTTGGCCTCGAGGTGCGGGCGGAGGGGGACCTCGAGGCCGGCTCCCACCACACCGTCGAGGACGTCGGGATCGCGTTCGGCCAGGCACTCGACCAGGCGTTGGGCGACCGTGCCGGGATCACGCGCTACGCCCACGTCGAGCTGCCGATGGACGAGTCGCTGGCCCGCTGCACGATCGACATCTCGGGGCGGCCCTACTGCCACTTCCGCTCCGACCTGCCGCCGGTGACGATCGCCGGCTTCGAGGCCGAGCTGACCGGTGAGTTCTTCCGGGCGGTCGCCGCCAACGCGAAGCTGACCCTCCATCTGTCGAATCCGTACGGCGCCAACGCCCACCACATGATCGAGGCCTGCTTCAAGGCGTTCGCGAGGGCCCTGCGAATCGCCGTCGCGATCGACCCGGGCGAGGCCGGCGTGCCCTCGACCAAGGGCACGCTCAACTCCTGAAGTTCGATTCCGGTCCCGAAATCACCCGGCCGGTCCGCAACTCTCGGCGCCCCGATGTGCTTAACCTGGGTAGATGAGCGCATCGACCGACGAGAACAACGAGAGAATCGTCAACCGCGGGCGCCTGGCCGGCGCCCTGATCATGATCCTGGCCCTGGCCGCGTCGATCCTGGCCGCCCAGCCCGCCGCCGCCAAGGCGCCGAGCGACTTCTTCGGGGTCTTCGCGGAGAGCCCGAGCAAGCGGGACTACCGGGGCATGGGCGACGCCGGGTTCGGCGCCACTCGCGTTCCCGTCAACTGGGCCGCGATCCAGACAAGCCGGAAGGGGCCCTACGACTGGCATTCCTCCGACCAGGGCGTCTACAACTCCGCCAAGCGCGGCATGCGGCCGGCGCTGGTCGTCTACGGGACGCCGAATTTCGTCCACAAGAGCACGAAGAAGGGGCTCTACGGCCCCAAGAGCAAGGCCGACCTGAAGGCTTGGCGGAAGTTCTCGGAGGCGCTCGCGCGGCGCTACAGCCCGAACGGCGACTTCTTCGATGCGGTGCCCGAGATCGACAACCTGCCGGTCAAGAACTGGATCGCCTGGAACGAGCAGAACTCGAAGAACAACTGGGCGCCGAAGCCCGATCCCCGTGCCTACGGAAAGCTCGTGAAGGCGTTCGACGATGGGATCTCGAAGGTCGATCCGAAGGCGCGGATCGTGCTCGGCGGGATGTACGGGTTCCCGCGCGACTCGAAGTCGATGAAGGCGACCAAGTTCCTGAAGAGGCTCTACAAGGTCAAGGGCATCGCCAAGCACTTCGACGCGGTCAACTCGCATCCGTACGGATCGGGCGTCTCCGACGTCAAGCGCCAGGTCAACGACCTGCGCTCGGTCGCGAGGCGGGCCGGCGATCGCAACGCCGGCGTCCTCGTCGGCGAGCTCGGATGGGCCTCGAAGGGACCGTCGCGCAGCGAGTCCGTGGTCGGCAAGCAGGGTCAGGCGAAGCGGCTCCGCGACGGTCTGAAGCTGCTGGTGAAGAAGCGCAAGGCCTGGAACGTCCTCGGCGCCTACGTCTACTCGTGGCGCGACTTCCCCGACGGCCAGCTCGCCTGCAACTGGTGCCCGTGGTCGGGCCTGCTCACGAAGAAGTCGAAGCCGAAGCCGGCGCTGAAGGCCGTCACGAAGGTCATCCGCAAGAACCGCTGACCGCCGCCGCCGGGGGCGGGCGACCACCCCCGGGTCCATAAGATTGAGCCGGTGAGCGCTGATCCGCCGGAGTTGAAGATCGCCGACTACGGGATGGGGAACCTGCGGTCCGTGGCGAAGGCATTCGAGCACGTCGGCGTCGACGCCTCGATCAGCGCCGATCCCACCGAGCTCGGTGCCGCCCAGGCGATCGTCCTGCCGGGCGTGGGCGCCTTTCCCGAGGCGATGCGCGAGATCGACCGCCGCGGCCTCGGCGAGGCGATCCGGGAGCGCGCCGTCGCCGGGGTGCCCCTGCTCGGGATCTGCCTCGGCATGCAGCTGCTGTTCGATTCGTCCACCGAGCACGGAGGGGCCGCCGGCCTCGGGCTGCTCGCCGGAACCGTCGAGGCGCTCCGGGCGCCGGAGCTGAAGCTTCCCCATATCGGCTGGGCGCACCTGCGGATCGATTCGCCTTCGCCGCTGACCGGCGGGATCGCCGCCGGGGAGCCGTTCTACTTCGTCCACTCGTTCACCGCTCGCCCCGACCCCGGGGACTTGATCGCGTCCGCCGACTACGGCGAGCGGTTCGCGGCCGTCGTCGGGCGCGGCAACGTCTTCGGCACCCAGTTCCACCCCGAGAAGTCGAGCCGGGCGGGACTGCTGATGCTCCGCAACTTCGCGGCGCTGGCCGCCGCTGCCGGCGCGCCGGCCTGAGCGGCGACGCCGATGCTGACCCTCTATCCCGCAATCGACATCCGCGACGGTCGCGCGGTTCGGCTGCTCAGGGGCGACTACGACCACGAGACCGCCTACGACGCCGATCCGGTCGATGCCGCGCGTCGCTGGGTCGACGGTGGCGCCGCGATCGTCCACGTCGTCGACCTCGACGGGGCCCGTGCCGGAACCCCCGTGAACCTCGAGGTCGTCGCTCGGATCGTCGACGCCGTCGACGCGCCGATCCAGCTCGGCGGCGGCCTCCGCGACCTCGGCAGCGTCGAGGCCGCGTTCGCCGCCGGGGCCGAGCGGGCGGTGCTCGGCACCTCGGCCCAGCGCGACCCGGACCTGCTCGGCCGGCTCGCCGATGCCTACGGCGACCGGATCGTCGCCTCGCTCGATGCCCGTGGCGGACATGTCGCAGTCGAGGGCTGGGAGCAGGCGACGGGGACCGCCGTCGAGGACGCGATCACCAACCTGGGCTCGCGCGGGATCCGCCGGTTCGTCTACACGCCGGTCGAGGTGGACGGGACGCTCGAGGGCCCCGGCATCGAGGGCCTCGGCACGCTCCTCGGCGCCTGCGCGAAGGTCGGGTCGGAGCTGATCTACTCGGGCGGCGTCGGCTCGCTCGACGACCTCGCTCGCCTCGGGCAGCTCACGGACCCGTCGTTGACCGGCGTCATCGTGGGTAGAGCGCTCTACGAGCGACGGTTCACAGTGGCGGAGGCGCTCGGCGCCCTCGCCGGCAACGAGAACGAGAGGACGGACTGAATGGGACTCGTCAGCACGGTCAGCAAGGGCGCGAGCAAGTGGAGCCTGTGGGGGCGGATCATCCTCGTCGCCCAGGTCGCCCTGATCGCCAAGCGGCACCTCGACAAGCTCGGTCCCGGTGAGGTGGGAGAGCTCCGCGACCTGCTCGTCAAGTCGAAGGGCAACCCCGGCAACCTCAACTCCCGCGAACGGACCCGGATCAAGGACCTGGTCACGAAGCTGGAGCCCGGTGCGTTCGCCAGGAGCGCCGCGACGACGTCGAAGCCGTTCGGCAAGGGAAGGACCTGATCGCTCCGGCGATCGCCCTTCTGCGGTGGTCCCTACGCTGCCCGCCGTGCCGCTGAAGCGCCTCATCCCCTGTCTCGACGTCGACGACGGGCGCGTCGTCAAGGGCACGAACTTCGTCGACATCCGCGACGCCGGCGACCCCGTCGAGCTGGCGGCCCGCTACGACGCCGAGGGGGCCGACGAGCTCGTCTTCCTCGACATCACCGCTTCCCACGAGGATCGCGACACGATCGTCCAACTCGCCCGCAGGACCGCCGACGAGGTGTTCATCCCGTTCACGATCGGTGGCGGCATCCGTTCCGTCGACGACGCTCAGGCGGTCCTCGACGCCGGCGCCGACAAGGTCGGCGTCAACTCGGCCGCCCTGGCGCGACCGGAGCTGATCGGCGAGCTCGCCGAGGTCTTCGGCTCCCAATGCGTCGTCGTCGCGATCGATGCCCGCACCGTCCCCGGGCCGCAATCCGGCTGGGACGTCTACGTCGCCGGGGGCCGCCGCCGGGTCGACGGCCGCGAGGCGGTCGCCTGGGCGACCGAGGCCGCCGAGCGCGGCGCCGGCGAGATCATGCTGACGAGCATGGACCGCGACGGCACCGAGGACGGCTACGACCTCGTCCTCACCCGCACCGTCGCCGACGCGGTCCCGATCCCGGTGATCGCCTCCGGCGGCGTCGGCACCCTCGAGCACCTCGCCGAGGGCATCATCGAGGGCGGCGCCGACGCCGCCCTCGCCGCCTCGATCTTCCATTACGGCCGCTACTCGATCGCCGCGGCCAAGCAGGCGATGCGGAGGGCGGGCATCGACGTGAGGTGACCCCGGCGGCTTTGATGACTCCGGCGGAATGCTCCGGCTTCGCCGTCCGCTTCCGCCGGGCCGCGCGGTGCTACGGGACGGAGACAACTCCGACCGAATGCTCCGGCTTCGCCGTCCGCTTCCGCCGGGCCGCGCGGTGCTACGGGATGGGATGACATGT
>DATAFA010000138.1:0-12041 GCA_036257785.1 Solirubrobacterales bacterium
CCTGCCGCGAGTAGATGCTCCTGGCGAGGTGGGGCTCGAGCACCGAGCGCTGAGCCTCCTTGATCTGCAGGAACAGGGGGTCGCCGTGATCGCGCCCGATCAGCAGGACGATCCACGCCCGCGTGCCGACGCTGCCGACGCCGACCACCTTCCGCGCCGCGTCGGCGAACCGGTAGCGGTCGAGGAGCTTGCGCAGGCCCTGCGGGAGCGTCGAGCGGTACTCGGCGTACATCCGCCGGATCTCGACCTCGGCGGACTCCAGGGCCTCGGCGCCGAGGAGCTCGGTCAGCGGCGTGATCAGGGGCGGGTCGCTGATGATCCGGATCTCACCGTCGACCTCGCGGGCGAGCTTCGAGAACGCCCGCTCCGACGTCTTCCGCCGCGCCTTCGCGAGGCTCCTGTCGAACCCGGCGACGACCTCTTCCTCGACCGCGTCGGCGAAGCGATCCCGGATCAGGTCGAGGTCGACGCGCTCATACCAGGCCGCGAGATTCCCCATCTTCGCGAGCCGCCGCATCTGCTCGCGGTACTCGGTCGCCGCCGATTTCACGGCCAGCACCCGCTGCTTACGCCCGAACTCGCGGTCGCGGCCGGCGATCTCGAGGCTCGCCACGAGCCGCTTGACGTCCCACTCCCAGGGGCCGGGAAGCGTCTCGTCGAAGTCGTTGATGTCGAACATGAGCCGCCGGTCGGGGGCGGCGAAGCCGCCGAAGTTCGACAGGTGGGCGTCGCCGCAGAGCTGAACGGTGATCCCCGATCGGGGCGTCTCGCCCAGGTCCTCGGCCATCACGGCCGCGGCGCCGCGGTAGAAGGCGAACGGCGATGCGAGCATCCGCCCGTAGCGGATCGGCACGAGCTCCTCGACCCGGTCGGCTGCCTGCGCCTCGAGCAGCTCGACCGGATCCGGTCGCTCCGCGGCCGGCCGCCACTCTCCGTGACTGCCCCGTGGCGCGAGCTCGCGAGCGCGCTTGCCACGCTCGCGGGAGCCGACTCGGCCGTTCGCTCCGGGCTCGGTGCGAGCTTCCTTTCCTTCACCCACGCCCGGGAGACTACGCCGAAGTCGCGAATGCCTCATCACCCCGACGAGCCGCCCGAGAGGTCCGATGCATGCGGTTCAATCGCGCCATGGAGCCAGCCGACGGGCACGTCGCCCAGATGCCGAGGCCGGGGCGGCGGCTCGCCGAGGCGTTCAGGACGATCGACAGCTACGGCCCCCTCCTCCTCTCGATCATCGCGACCTACGTCCTCGCCGTCGCCCTCAGCGCCGAGGACGGCGGTCAGATCGTCCTCGTCGCGCAGATCCTCAACGTCTGGCTCGTCTTCCGGGTCGCCCAGGCGCATCGATCGGTTCGCCGGGCCACGAACGTCCTTCTCGTCCTCGCGGCGCTGACCGCGGCCGCGACGCTGTTCGGGCTCGGCGGCAACAACGGTCCGCTGCTGTTCGCGGCGAGCTGTGTCCTCTATCTCGTTGCCCCAGCGGCGATCGTCCGCCACCTCGTCATGCGTCGCGTCATCGACGTCCAGACGATCCTCGGCGCGATCGCCGCCTACCTGCTGATCGGGATGTTCTTCGCCTTCGCCTATCAGCTCGTCGCCACCGTCCAGAGCGGGCCGTTCTTCGGCGCCGACGGCGACGGCACCGTCGATCAGGATCTCTTCTTCAGCTTCGTCACGATGTTGACGATCGGCTACGGCAACCTCGTTCCCGCAGGCAACCCTGGGCAGACGCTCGCCGTCGCCGAGGGCCTGATCGGCCAGCTTTTCCTGGTCGTCGCCGTCGCCAAGGTCGTCACGTCGTGGAAGCCGGTGCCCCGGACCACGAAAGGTGACGCCACCCGGCGCTGATCGCGGCGCCCGCATTCAGCCGGCGCCGACAGCGCGGCGGGGGGGCGAGCCCCCGGCGAATCCGAGTGCCTTTCCGCCCGCATCGGAAGCGATCGGCCAATAGGATCGCAAGACTCCCACGTGGACTCGACTCAGCTCCAAATCCTGCCGCTGGCCTTGATCATGGTGATGGGGCCGCAGATCCTGACCGCGATCTTCTTGGTCACCAGCCGGGAGCCAGTCAAGAACTCCGTCGCAATGCTGACCGGCGTCATGTTCGCCGCCACTCTCAGCATCCTGATCTGGTTCGGACTCTACGAGGCGCTGGGTATCGATCCGCCCTCGGGCTCAGGCCCGAGCACGGCCGACTACGTGGTGGCGGGTTTGTTGGCCATAGCAGGCATTCACACCTTCCTCGGCCGCCACGATGCCAGCGTCCCGAAGTGGATGAGCGCACTGCAGCAGGCCGAGCCAAAGCGGGCGTTTGGCCTCGGGTTCCTACTCATCCTCCTGATGCCGACCGACATCGTCGCGGTCGTCTCCACGGTCCACTGGCTCCACGACAACCACGACAATGTCCTGCATGGCTGGCCGCTCCTGGCCGCCACCACGCTGCTGATGGCCCTGCCGATCATCGCCTACCTGCTCCTCGGTCACCGGGCCCGCGATGCGATGCCCCGGATCCGCGACTGGCTGACCACGAATGCCTGGGTGGTCAACATCGTCGTGATCGTCTACTTCATCTACGAGCTGGTCGGGTAGGCCCCGCGGCCACCCAGCACATGACAGTCCGACGGATGGATCACGTGGGCATCGTCGTCGACGACCTCGCGGCCGCGACCGAGTTCTTCGTCGAGCTCGGACTCGAGCTGCAGGGTGAGGGATTCGTCGAAGGTCGCTCGGTGGACCGCGTCGTCGGCCTCGAGGGCGTCCGGTCTGAGATCGCGATGTTGCAGACCCCCGACGGCCATGGGCGAGTCGAGCTGGCGAAGTTCCACTCGCCGGTGAACCAGGGCGGTGATCGCGACGCGCCGGCGAACGAACCGGGCATCCGCCACATCACATTCGCCGTCGACGACATCGACGCCGTCGTCGCCGCCCTGGGGGCCCGCGGCGCGGAGCTCGTCGGCGATCTCGAGCGCTACGAGGACAGCTACCGGGTCTGTTACGTCCGCGGCCCGGAGGGGATCATCGTCGAGCTGGCCGAGAAGATCGGCTAAGAGGTCGAAGTCCGTGCCGACTTTCGGATGCGTCCGGCCGGCGCCGGCTGATCCGGCGCGTTCGTCGACGGGCGAGCAGTCGGGGCGCCCGGATTTGAACCGGGGATCTCCTGCCCCCAAAGCAGGCGCGTTACCAGGCTTCGCTACGCCCCGAGGTCGCCGAGTCTAGCCCCGGGGCCGGACTCCGGATCGTCGCCGGCGACCCTGATCAGCCCGCCAGGTCGAAGAGCTCCTCCTGCGCGGCCTCGGGGAAGCCCTCCTCGCGGATCCGCTGCATCCAGCCGTGCAGGCGGATGCGAAGGTCGGCGTTGCTGCTGCGCACGGTCATCACGCCATGCTCGGCGTGACGGGCCGGCGGCGGCACCGGCCGACTGCGAAACCAGCGCTGGAGCCTGATCCTGTCGTGGCCGACGCCGAGGCGAATCGTCCAGAAGCGGATCATCTCGACGACGTCCTGTCCCTCGTCGAACTGGAGCCTGTAGTCGATCCGGCCGTTCGAGAGCCGTCGCAGCCAGTGCGCGGCGAGCGTGACGACCTCGGGGTCGGCGCTGCGGATCTCGATCGGGCCGATGTCGGAGGCGGCCCGCTCGGAGATGCACAGGGCGAGGAAATGGCGGAACGTCGGGTCCCGCGAGAGGCGCTCGAACTCGGCGCGCTCGTCCGCGTGAGCCGCGCTCCTGAGCTTTCTGTACTCGGCTTGCATTCTTTTCACCGTTCCCACCTCAGCTTCTCACTGATGGATCTCGATTCGATCTCTGTTGCTTACGAACACATGTTCCCTGACCGGTCGGACGGAACGGGCGGGCTGACCCGGTCATTAGTCTCCGGGGCCGATGGCCGAGGTCCGAGCATTCCGCGCCCTTCACTACGACCCCGCCCGGGTCGCGATCGCCGCCGTCACCGCCCCGCCCTACGACGTCATCGACGCCGCCGGCCGCGCCGCCCTGGTCGGGCGCTCCGCGAACAACGTCGTCGAGCTCGACCTGCCAGTCGCCGACGGCGACAAGTACGAGCACGCGGCGGGGCTGCTCCGCCGCTGGCGTGAGGAGGGCGTCCTCGTCCAGGACGCGGAGCCGACGATCTGGGCCTACGAGCAGGACTACGAGGCTCCGGACGGCGGCCGGCGGACCCGCCGCGGCTTCCTCGCCCGCGTCGCCGTCACCGACTACGGCCCCGGGCTCGTCCGGCCCCACGAGCGGACCCAGCCCGGGCCCAAGGAGGACCGCCTCCGTCTCACCCGGGCCAGCGGCTACAACATGTCGCCGATCTTCGTCCTCCACTCCGGCGATGCCTGGAGCGTCCTCGCCCCGGCGCTCCCGGCCGAGCCCTTCTGCGAGGTCACCGACCCCGACGGGACCGTCCACCGGGCCTGGCCGATCGCCGATCCGCAGGTTCACGACGCCGTCGCCGCAGTCGTCGCCGGCTCCGAGCTGCTGATCGCCGACGGCCACCACCGCTACGAGACCGCCCGCACCTACGCCGACGAGGTCGGCGCCGGCGCCGGCGAGGACGCCCGCTACACGCTCGCCTGCCTCGTCTCGCTCGAGGATCCCGGGCTCAGCGTCTTCGCGACCCACCGGCTGCTGCACGACCTCGACGACGCGAAGCGGCTGGCGCTGCGCGACACCCTGACCGAGCTGTTCGACCTCGAGCCGATCGACGATCCCGCCGACCTCGTCCCGGACGCCGGCGGCGGCACGATCGCCTACGGGTACATGGACTCGTTCCACCGCAAGCCGTTCCGACTCCGGCTCAAGGACGACGCCGTCCTCGCCGCCGCGCTCCCGGACGCCTCGCCGGCCTACCGGACCCTCGACGCCGCCGCCCTCGAGGCGCTGATCCTGACCGGCCCGCTCGCGATGAGCGCCGACGACATCGCCGCCAAGCGCGGCCTCTCCTACTGCTCGGACTTCGGCGAGGCCGTGGCCCGAGTCGAGCGCGGCGACGCCGACGCGGGATTCTTCCTCCGCCCGACGCCGGTCCAGCAGGTCCGCGACGTCGCCGACGCCGGCGAGACGATGCCCCCGAAGTCGACCTACTTCTACCCGAAGCTCCTGACCGGGATCGTCTTCAACCCGCTCGCCGGAGGGAAGGACGGATGAAGATCTACACCCGCAAGGGCGACGACGGCACGACCGGCCTCTGGTACGGCGGCCGCCGGCCGAAGTCCGACGCGCGGATCGACGCCTACGGGACGATCGACGAAGCCGGCTCGGCGCTCGGCGTCGCCCGGTCGCTGTGCCGGGCCGGCAAGGAGGAGGTCGCACGCGACCTGCTCGGCCTCCAGCGCGACCTTTTCGTGGCCGGCGCCGAGCTCGCCGCCGCCCCGGAGGCGGCCGACCGGCTCGAGGACGGCATCAGCCGCGTCACCGCCGAGATGGTCGCCGCGCTCGAGCCGGCGATCGACCGCTACATGGACCGGGTCGAGCTGCCGCCGAAGTTCGTGATCCCCGGCGGCACGGAGCTCTCCGCCGCCCTCGACCTGGCCCGCGCGATCCTGCGCCGGGCGGAGCGCCGCGTCACCGGCCTGTTCGCCGCCGAGGAGCTCCCGCCGGCGCCGGTCGTCGCCTACCTGAACCGCGCCGCCGACCTCGTCTATGCGATGGCGCGCTACGCCGACGTCTCCGACCCCGCCCTGTTCGAGGGCAGACGGGGGTCGGCGAAGGAGGCGAGCGACTGATGCGAGCCACCGCCCGGCGCCGCGAGGGCCTCGTCCATTCCGTCGAGATCGACGGCCACGTGGTCGACGTCGACGAGCCGCTGAGCGTCGGCGGCACCGACACCGCCCCCTCGCCGACGCGGCTGCTCGCCGTATCGCTCGCGTCCTGCACGGCGGTCACCGTCGCCCTCTACGCCGACCGCAAGGGCTGGGACGTCACCGGTCTCGAGGTCGAAGTCGACTTCGAAGGCACGCCGAAGGCCGGCGAGCGCGCTCATTTCGACGTCGCCGTCGACCTGCCCGACGGGCTCGACGACGAGCAGCGCGAGCGGATCATGGTCATCGCCGGCAAGTGCCCCGTGCACCGGATCCTCAGGGCGGGCGCCGAGATCGTGACCACCGAGCGGCGCGCCGGCGGCTGATGGACCTCGGCCTCGCCGGCAAGGCGTGCGTCGTCACCGGGGCCGGCCGCGGCATCGGCCGGGCGACCGCGCGGCTGCTGTGCGAGGCCGGCGGACAGGTCCTGTTGGTCGCCCGCAGCGGCGACGAGGTCGAAGCGGCGGCGGCCGAGTGCGGGCGCGCCGGAGCGCCGAGCCACGGTCGCGCCGCCCACCTCGCCCTCGATGTGACCGACGCCGACGCGGCGGAGCGGATCGTGGCCGAGGCCGAGGGGCGGTTCGGCTCGATCGACGTGATCGTCAACGGCGCCGGCCAGGCGACCCATCGCGACCTCGAGGACGTTCCCGACGAGGCCTGGTACGAGGCCTGGGAGCTGAACGTGATGGCGCCGATGCGGCTGATGCGACGAGCCGTCCCGGCGATGGCCGAGCGTGGCTGGGGTCGGGTCGTCAACGTCTCCTCCTCGGCCGGCAAGCGGCCGTCACAGGCGATGGGCGAGTACTCGGTCACGAAGGCGGCCGAGCTGTCGCTCTCGCGACTGTTCGCCGACCGCTGGGCGGACAGCGGCGTCCTCGTCAACGCCATCTGCCCCGGTCCCGTCAAGTCGGAGATGTGGATGGCGCCCGGCGGCCTGCTCGACCAGTCGGTCGCGTTGCACGGGCACGCGGATCGCGACCAGGGCCTTGAGGCAGCCGGCTCCTCGCGGCCGATCGGCCGCCTCGGGGAGGTCGAGGAGATCGCGTCGGTGATCGTGTTCCTGTGCTCCGAGCGAGCCTCCTACGTGGCCGGGTCGGCGTGGGGCGTCGACGGGGGCACCGTCCGGGTGATCATCTGAGCGGCCGGGGCAGCGACGGCGCCGACCTCGCCCGGGTCTTCCTCGACCCGGTCGAGGCGGAGAGCCTGCATGCCCACGGCAGCGAGAGCGCCGCGGTCCTCGTGCCGCTGTTCGGCTGGCCCGATCAGCCCGGGCTGATCTTCACCGAGCGTCGCCGCGACCTCCGCCGCCACGGCGGCGAGATCTCGTTCCCCGGCGGGCGCGCCGAGCCCGGCGAGACGCTCGTCGAATGCGCGCTCCGCGAGGCTCGGGAGGAGATCGGTCTCGATCCGGCTGCCGTCGAGATCGTCGGAGCTCTGCCGCCGACGTCGACCGTCGTCACCTCGTTCAAGGTTCTGCCGGTGGTCGGCCTCGTTCCGGCGCGGCTCGCCCACACCCTCAGCCCCGACGAAGTCGAGCGGGTGATCGAGCTCGACCTCGACGAGCTTCGGCAGACGTTCGGGATGCGGCGCCTGATCCGCCGTGGGGTGCCGTTCCGGACCCCGACCTTCGACGTCGAGGGAGCTTTCATCTGGGGGGCAACGGCGCGGATGCTGCAGCAGTTCTTCGAGCGCCTCGACGGATGATCGGCCCCCGGCCGGCCCCGGTGCCGCCCGCTCCGGGCCGGACTGGTCAGCTCTTCGGCGGCCCTGAGATCCAGTAGCGCGGGCCCGGGCCGGCGCCCGCCGCCCGGTCGTCGGGATTGGCGAGCTTGCAGCGATCGAGCGACAGACAGCCGCAACCGATGCATTCAGTCAGCCCCGACTTGAGGCGCTCGAGCTCGTCGATCCGCTCGTCGATCCGCTCGCTCCACCGGGCCGACAGCCGCGACCAGTCGCGGCGGTCCGGGACCCGCCCGGGCGGCAGCTTCGCCAGCTCGACCCCGATCTCCGCGAGCGAGAGCCCGACCCGCTGGGCGAAGACGATGAAGGCGATCCGCCGCAGGACCGAGCGGTCGAAGCGGCGGTGACCGGAACCGGCCCGCTCGGACTCGATCAGCCCCTTGTCCTCGTAGAACCGCAGCGCCGAGGATGCGACGCCGCTGCGCCGCGAGACCTCGCTGATCGTCATCGCCGCGGCCACGCGTGGAAGCAAATCAAAGACCGCCCTTGACTTCAAGCTCACTTGAACTTGTAGCGTTCCCGATTCCGGAGATCGAACACTGCGAAGGAGTCGAGCATGAGCGGATACAAGGGTGCGAGCGAGCGGATCGTCGCCACGGTCACGGGCTGGCCGGGAGTCGAGGCGGTCACCGGGAGCCGGGGCGAGCTGTCGCTGCGGGTCGGGCGGCGCGAGATCGGCCACCTCCACGGCGATCATGCCGCCCACTTCGGGCTGCCCAAGGCGCTGTTCCACGAGCTTCACGACCGCGGCGCAATCGACTTCCACCCGGTCTTCCCCGGCAAGCCCGGCTTCGGGGCCCGCCGGATCGAGACCGAGGCCGACGTCGACGAGGTGATCGAGATCCTCGGCCGCAACTACGACCGGGTGATCGGGCGCCACGGGCTGCCGGTTAGATGACTCCGGCGGAATGCTCCGGCTTCGCCGTCCGCTTCCGCCGGTCGGCGCGCAGTTACGGGACGGGACGACATGTGTGTCTCCCCCAGCCGGGGTCCGGCTTCGCCGTCCGCTTCCGCCGGTCGGCGCGGTGCTGCGGGACGGGAAGACATGTAGATGACTCCGGCGGAATGCTCCGCTTCGCGTCCGCTTCCGCCGGTCGGCGCGGTGCTACGGGACGGGAAGACATGTGTGCTGGGCCCAGCCATGGGGCGCTAGGATTGGTGCATGGCTGCAGGGAAGCCGGCGTGGTACGGGGAGGGAACAGGGAGATCCGACCTCGATGCCATGGGCAACGACAAGCGCCGCTCGGTCATCGGGCGGCAATACGGTGCCTCGGCGCGCAAGCGACTGCTCGTCTACGGGATCGCCGTCGCGGTCATCGTCCTGGTCGTGGTCGCCTTCCTGACCGTGATCAGCAACGTCGACAACCGCGAGATCCCGCTCGAGAACACGGCGCCGTGGTCGGCCGAGGACGCGCCGCAGGAAGCCCCGCGGGACATCGACTTCCAGCGCAACGGCCCGACCGACACGATCCCGGCGAACGAGATCCTCAACCGCTGAGGACACCGGCGATCGCGGCGCCCATCGCCGCCGCCCAGGCGCCGTCGTCACCGCGCTCGGCCCGGACCACCCGGACCGGGATCATCCACGTGCGGGCCGCCTGCTCGACCAGCTCGGCGCCGGCGCCGAGCACCTCCGGATCGGCGGTTCCCGCGGCCTCGAAGACGAAGCCCCGCACCGGCGTGTCGACGAGCTTCCCGAGCAGGCTCTCGAGCCGCAGGCGGTTGACCGCCTCGACCTCGTCGGCCGTCCCGCTCGCCGAGCCGAGCAACCAGGCCACGACCGCGACGTCACCGACGTGATCGAGGACCGTGCCGACGCGGTCGGGGTCGGCGATGGCCGACTCGATCCCGGCGGCCTCGATCGCGGCCCGGGCCGACTCCCTCCTGGTCGTCCCCCGCACCGCCCAACCGTCGGCCAGCAGCGCGCGGCCGAGCTCGCGGGCGTGGCAGCCGCAACCGACGAGCAGCGCCCGCGCCACGTAGCTGCTCAGCCGTCCTCGTCCGGGGCGGATTCGTCGTCGCGGAGGTGGCGGTCGAGCTTCGAGAGCGAGTCGTCGTCCATCCGCCCGCGCTCGCGGACGCGCTGGTCCTCGCGCCCCATCCGCTCGGCGTCCTCGGCGGTCAGCTCGGGGGCGCCGCGGCGGCGCCGGTACTCGTTCTGCGCAGCGATCATCTGCGCGATGTCGTCCTGTTCGAGCTTGAACTCGGTCTCGTAGTCGCGGGTCGGCTTCCAGTCGACCAGATCCGCCCCGCTGCCCGGATACGAGCGAGCGAGGAGGACGAGGACCGCGACGATGAAGGCGACCATCCCGAGGGTGATGAGGACGTAGTCCATGCGGTTACCTCAGGTTAAACACCTGCGGGCCCACGAACCATGGCGCTATCGTCGCGGCATGGGAGCAGCCATCCTGGCCAGCGTCGACGGCGAGATCCTGCCGCCCGAGGAGGCGACGATCTCGATCCTCGACGACGGGCTGTTGCGCGGCGACGGCGCCTTCGAGGTGATCAAGCTCTACGGCCACCACCCGTTCCGCCTCGACGACCACGTCGCCCGCCTGCGCCGCTCCGCCGACGCGATCCATCTTGGCTTCGACGAGCAGGCGCTCCGGACCGAGATCGCGGCGCTGCTCGCCGACGGCGGCGATCCCGACGGCTGCCTGCGGATCGTGATCACGCGCGGCGGCCGCCGGCTGCTGACGATCGAGCAGGTTCCCGACTGGCCCGCCAGCGCCCGGATCGCCCTCATCACGCTGACCCCGAGCGAGATCCTCGCCGGGGTCAAGTCGATCTCCTACGCGGCGAACATGCACGCGACCCGGCTCGCCGTCGAGCGCGGGGCCGACGAGGCGGTCTACGTCGACGCCGCCGGCACGGTCCTGGAGGCGCCGACCTCCTCGATCTTCTGGACCGCCGCCGACGGCACCCTGCGGACGCCCGCTCTCGCGGTCGGGATCCTCGACTCGATCACCCGCGCCGTCGTCGTCGCGGCCCTCGACGTCGAGGAGGGCACGTTCCCGAAGCAGGAGCTGCTCGGCGCCCGGGCCGCCTTCCTCGCCTCGACGACGCGCGAGATCCAGCCCGTCTCGGCGATCGACGGCGATGACCTCGAGACGACCGGCGACGAGCACGCCGCTGCTGCGGCGGCGGCGCTCCGGGACGAGGTCGCGCGCGACCGCTCGGAGGCCGAGGCTTGAACCTCGACCTCAGCGACGAGCAGAGGCTGATCGAGGACACGGCGCGGCAGTTCGCCGACGAGGTGATCGCGCCTCGGATCCGCGCCAGCGACCGCGAGTGCCGCTTCGACACCGATCTCGCCCGCCGGCTCGGCGAGATGGGCTACCTCGGCGCCCCCGTCGCCGAGCGGTACGGCGGCCGCGGCCTCGACTTCGTGACCTTCGCGCTGATCACCGAGCAGATCGGCCGGATCGACAGCGCCGCCCGAACGGTCGTCTCGGTTCAGACGGCGCTCGTCTGCGGGTCGATCGAGCGCTGGGGGACGGAGGAGCAGAAGCAGCGCTGGCTCCCCGGCCTCTGCAGCGGCGAGCGGTTCGGGTGCTTCGGCCTGACCGAGCCCGACTCGGGCTCCGACGCGGCCGCGATGAAGACGCGGGCGGAGCGGACGAACGGTGGCTGGCGGATCGACGGCCGGAAGATGTGGATCTCGCTCGGCGACGTCGCCGACGTCGCGCTCGTCTTCGCGCAGACCGATCCCGCCAAGGGCGGCCGCGGGCTCGCCTGCTTCCTCGTCCCGACCGCGACGCCGGGCTTCTCCTCGGAGGAGATCCACGGCAAGCTCGGACTCCGCTCCGCCGACACGGCGTCGCTCGCCTTCGAGTCGCTCGAGGTCGGCGACGACGCGCTGCTCGGCGAGGTCGGCGACGGCTTCAAGATCGCGATGAGCGCGCTCGACCTCGGCCGCTACTCGGTCGCCGCCGGCTGCGTGGGCATCTGCGACGGCTGCGTCGACGCCTCGGTCGCCTATGCGACCGAGCGCGAGCAGTTCGGGGTCCCGATCGCCCGCTTCCAGCTCGTCCAGGCGATGATCGCCGAGATGATCGTCAAGCGGGACGCGGCCAAGCTGCTCGTGATCCGCGCCGGCCTGCTCAAGGACGCCGGCAAGCCGAGCACCACCGAGACGTCGATCGCGAAGCTCTACTCCTCCGAGTCGGCGGTCGAGTGCGCCAACGCCGCCATCCAGGTCCACGGCGGCTCGGGGTACGTCGACGACCACCCGGTCGAGCGCTACCTCCGCGACGCGCGGGTCACGACGCTCTACGAGGGCACGTCGGAGATCCAGAAGCTGATCATCGGCCGCGCCGCCACCGGCGTCGACGCGATCCTCCCGTACGCGCCCGAGAGCGACGCCGGAGCCTGATGAGCGGCCCGATCGACGTCGCCGTCGACCGCCGCGTCGCGGTCTGCACGATCGCCGACGAGGAGCACCGGAACGCGCTCGGGCCGGAGCTGGCCGAGGCCCTGATCGGGGTCCTCGAGCGCCTTGA
>DATAFA010000145.1:0-11864 GCA_036257785.1 Solirubrobacterales bacterium
CGGATCGGCGCCGCGGTCCGCGGCGTCACCGAGGAGACGACGACCGGGGTCATGCGGCTCTACGAGATGCAGCAGGAGGGGAAGCTGCTGTTCCCGGCGATCAACGTCAACGACTCGGTCACGAAGTCGAAGTTCGACAACATCTACGGCTGCCGGCACTCGCTGATCGACGGCATCAACCGGGCGACCGACGTGATGATCGGCGGCAAGGTCGCGGTCGTCCTCGGCTTCGGCGACGTCGGCAAGGGATGCTCGGAGTCGCTGCGCGGCCAGGGCGCTCGCGTCAAGGTCACCGAGATCGACCCGATCTGCGCGCTCCAGGCGGCGATGCAGGGCTACGAGGTCGTCCGGCTCGACGACGTCCTCGACAGCGCCGACATCTTCGTCACCGCGACCGGGAACCGGGACGTGATCTCGGCCGAGCAGATGGCGCGGATGAAGCACCAGGCGATCGTCGGCAACATCGGCCACTTCGACAACGAGATCGACATGGCCGGCCTCGAGCAGTACGAGGGCGTCGAGCGGATCACGATCAAGCCGCAGGTCGACGAGTGGAAGTTCCCCGACGGCCACTCGATCATCGTCCTCTCCGAGGGCCGCCTGCTGAACCTCGGCAACGCGACCGGCCACCCGAGCTTCGTGATGTCGAACTCGTTCACGAATCAGGTGATCGCGCAGATCGAGCTGTTCACCGAGGGGGACGGCTACGAGAAGGGCGTCACCGTCCTGCCGAAGCGGCTCGACGAGCTCGTCGCCCGCCTCCACCTCGATGCCCTCGGCATCCGCCTGACCGAGCTGTCGCCGAAGCAGGCGGACTACCTGGGGATCCCCGTCGAGGGCCCGTACAAGTCGGATCACTACCGGTACTAGATGGACCGGGAGCGGCTCGACCGTTCGCTGGCCGTCCGTGCCGGACTGATCCAGCTCGCCGGCGTCGCGGTGATCTCGGTCGCGCTCGCGATCGCCCTGCCCCACTCGTTCTTCGAGGACTGGGGCTGGATCAGCGGGCCGGCCGCGTGGCTCGTCTGTTCGCTGGTCACCGCCACGGCGCTCCGGCTGCCCGTCGGGCTGACGATGCTCGGCGCGGTCCTCGCCGGGCTGCCGAGCCTGCTGGCTGTGGTCGTCGGCCTGCACTGGCTCGGAGCGCTGCTGGCGGTCGCCCTGTTCGCGCTCTGGTGCGGCCGCCTCGAGCCCAGCCACGACGCTCCCGCACCCGCCTGAGGACCGATCGGCCGCCCGTCCACCGGTATCTTCCGGGCCTCACCTGGAGGGGTGACCGAGTGGCTTAAGGTGCACGATTGGAAATCGTGTGGGCGGTGAAAACTGCCTCGTGGGTTCGAATCCCACCCTCTCCGCTGAAAGGACTCCCGGCGCTGCTCAGCCGAGCTCGCGGTCCAGGTTGACGGCGGCGCTGATCAGCGCCAGGTGCGTGAAGGCCTGTGGGAAGTTGCCGAGCTGCTCCCCCGTCGGCCCGATCTCCTCCGAGTACAGTCCGACGTGGTTCGCGTAGGTGAGCATCTTCTCGAAGGCGAGCCGCGCCTCCTCGAGCCGCCCCGCCCGGGCCAGCGCCTCAACCCACCAGAACGAGCACAGGGAGAAGGTCGCCTCCTCGCCGGCGAGCCCGTCTGGCGCGGCTTCGACGTTGTAGCGGTAGACGAGGCTGTCGGACACCAGCTCCGCCGAGATCGCGTCGAGCGTCGAGATCCAGCGCGGGTCGGTCGGCGCGATGAACTTGCAGAGCGGCATCAGCAGCAGTGAGGCGTCGAGCACGTCGCTGTCGTAGTGCTGGACGAATGCGCGGCGCTCGGGATGCCAGCCGCGCTCCATGATCTGCTCGTAGATCGCGTCCCGGACCTCCATCCAGCGAGGGAGGTCGGCGGGGAGGCCGCGCTGGCGGGCGACCCGGATCGCCCGCTCGACCGCGACCCAGCTCATCAGCCGGGAGAACGTGTAGTTGCGGCGACCGCCGCGGGTCTCCCAGATCCCCTCGTCGGGCTGGTCCCAGTGGTCGATCAGCCACTCGAGGTTGCGGGTGAGCTCCACCCAACCGTCGTGGTACAGGGGTCGTCCGTGCTTGTTGTAGAGGTAGACGGAATCCATCAGCTCGCCGTAGATGTCGAGCTGCAGCTGGCCGGCCGCCCCGTTGCCGATCCGCACCGGGGCCGAGCCCATGTAGCCCTCCAGATGCGAGAGCTCCTCCTCGGGCAGGTCCTCGCGTCCGTCGATGCCGTACATGATCTGCAGCGGGCCCGATTCGCGGTCGCCCGCGTCGCGGAACCGCCCCTCCAGCCAACCCATGAACGCGCCGGCCTCCTCCGTGAATCCGAGCCTGAGCAGCGCGTAGAGCGAGAAGGCGGCATCGCGCATCCACGTGTAGCGGTAGTCCCAGTTACGAGCGCCGCCGAGCACCTCCGGCAGGCTCGTGGTCGGGGCGGCGACGATTGCGCCGGTGGGCGCGTAGGTGAGCAGCTTCAGGGTCAGGGCCGAGCGATGCACGGTCTCGCGCCAGCGCCCGGTGTAGCGCGAGCGGCGCAGCCAGCGTCGCCAGAACGCCACGGTGGAGTCGAACTCGGCTTCGACATCGGCTTCGGAGTGCGGCCTCGGGACGTCGCCGGGCTCGACTCGATCGAGCACGAACGTGATCGCCTCCCCGGCTTCGAGGCCGACATGCGCGCGCACGTCCCCGCCGTCGACGATCTCGAGCGGACAGCGGGTCGAGAGGCTGAGCTCCAAGTCCCGGGAGCGGAAGCGAGCACCGTGCGGCGTGCGCACAACCTCGTGGCTGGCCCGCCCGTAGTCGAAGCGCGGGGCGACGTCGACGACGAAGCGCATCTGTCCGCGGACCGCGAGCACCCGGCGGATGATCCGATGGCGATGCGCCGCCTCGTCGCTGCGCGGCGGCGGCATGAAGTCCTGGACCTCTCCGACGCCGTCCGGCATCAGGAACCGCGTGATCAACACGTTCGTGTCGGGAAGGTAGAGCTGCTTGGAGCTCCAGCCCTCGCAGTCGGGCGCGATTCGGAACAGGCCGCCGCGGTCGGCGTCGAGGATCGCTCCGAAGACGCTCGGCGAGTCGAAGCGCGGGCAGCAGTACCAGTCGATGGTCCCGTCGGTGCCGACGAGCGCGACCGTGTGCATGTCGCCGATCATCCCGTGCTCGGCAATCGGCAGGTAGCGTGCCGGACGCATCATCGCCGCATCACGATGAGCCTACCGCCGGGCGCAGGGACGGGCGCGGGGGCGGCGAATGACGTCCTGCGTGGTGGGCAGCCACGCGGTCGATGAACGAGAAGGCGACAGCAACCAGCGCACGGCAGCGGCCCGACCGGCATTTCGCCGGCGGCCTGCCCTGGGAACCCACCCCGGGGCCCGGCGAGTTCGCGAGCTCGGCGCCGATCGTGCTCCCGGACCGGGCGAAGCCGAGGCAGCGGCCGTCGCCGTCGCCGGCAGAGCTCGAGGCGCTCGGACGGCGGACGGCGAGCGTCGCCCACGACTTCAACAACCTGCTGTCGGTGATCATGGTCTGTGCGAACGAGATCGCCACCGGCGCCGAGGGCGCCCAGCGCGAGCGGGCCGAGGAGATCAGCGAGGCGGCCAAGCGCGGCGCCGAGCTGAGCCGCGGCCTGCTGGCGGAGGCGCCGGCGTTCCCGGACGCCGCGCCGCGCACGACGCCCGAGGCGCTCGCAGTCGAGGAGGCGATCCTCTCCTCGCGGAAGCTGATCGAACGGGCGCTCGGACCGGACATCGAGCTCGGCTTCAGCTCCGAGGCGGCCCTCCCCCGGGCCGTCTTCGCCGCCGCCGACCTCGAGCGGGTCCTGCTCAACCTCGCTGCCAACGCCCGCGACGCGATGCCGGCGGGCGGAGCCGTGGTGATCGGGACCGGCGTCGTCTCGGTGCCGCCCGGCGACGGCTGCCTGGGGACCGGCTGGCACGTGCAGGTCAGCTTCGGCGATACCGGGACGGGGATGAGCCCCGGCGTCGCCCGGCGCGCGCTGGAGCCCTACTTCTCGACGAAGGGCGGCCGGGATGGGCGCGGCCTCGGGCTCGCCAGCGCCCACGCGATGCTCCGCGCGGCCGGCGGCGATCTGCGGATCAACTCGCGGCCCGGGGCCGGGACGACGATCTCGATCTACCTGCCGGCGGTCGACCTGACAGGCGAGCCGCTGGCGCTGCCGCCCGCCGGCGCCTGATTCAGCGGCGCTCGCGGAAGAAGCCGCGCAGCATCTCCCCCGCTTCGTCGCCGAGGACGCCCGCGACCACCGCGGGGCGATGGTTGAGTCGCGGCTCGCCGAGGACGTCGAGCACCGAGCCGGCCGCGCCGGCCCTCGGATCCGGGGCGGCATAGACGACGCGCGGCACCCGGGCGAGGACGATCGCGCCGGCGCACATCGCGCACGGCTCGAGGGTCACGTAGAGGGTCGTGTCGGGAAGCCGCCAGCCACCGAGCTTTTCCGCGGCAGCGCGCAGCGCGAGGATTTCGGCATGCGCGGTCGGGTCGCGGCGCAGCTCGCGCTCGTTGACCGCCGTCGCCAGCGGCTCGCCGTCGCGGGCGAGCAGGGCGCCGATCGGAACGTCGTCGTGCTCGGTCGCCGTCGCCGCGGCGGCCAACGCCAGCCGCATGAGCTCCTCGTCGCTCACCAGAGCTTCGTCGCCGCGATCACCATCGAGGCGATCAGGCAGACGACGAGAATGGCCATCGCGACGGTCCACGAACGGGGCATCGGCCAAGCCTAAGGCTTTAGGGTGGGCGCCGATGGCCTTGAATCCGTTCAAGCCGATCACCGAGGAGATCGCTCCCGGCGTCTGGCGACACGCCGGCGACTTGAGGCACGCGATGAACGTCTACCTGCTGGTGGAGGACGACGGCGTGACCGTCTTCGACGGCGGCACCGCGGCGATGACCGCGGGCGTCCGCGAGGCGGCCGAGCGGCTCGGGCCGATCAAGCGGCTCGTGCTCGGCCACGGCCACGCCGACCACCGCGGGATCGCTCCCGGCCTCGGCGTTCCGGTCGTCTGCCATCCCGACGAGCGCGCCGACGTCGAGGGCGACGGCGGATTCCACTACTTCAAGCTCGACCAAATCCCCTATCGCTTCCCGCGCACCGTCTACCCGTCCCTGCTCAGGCACTGGGACGGCGGGCCGGCGAAGGTCGCCGATACGGTCAGCGAAGGCGAGGAGATCGCCGGGTTCGTCGTCAAGCACTTCCCCGGCCATGCGCCGGGGCTGATCGGGCTCTGGCGCGAGAGCGACCGGGTGGCGCTGGTCAGCGACACCACCTACTTCGTCGACTCGCTGAAGTTCAAGCCGGTCGACTGGGCGAACGTCCCGAACCGCGTCTTCAACCAGGATCACGACCAGGCGATCGAGAGCCTCCGCAAGCTCGCGGCACTCGAGCCGCGCATCGTCGCCGCCGGGCATTCGGAGCCGATGACCGCCGAGCCCGCCGAGATGCGGATGCTGCTGGAGCAGGCCGCGAACCGCGGCTAGCCACTCACGGCGCCGCCGTCCTCGAGACCCCGAGCTGTCAGAAACGTCCCCAGGGGAGGACGGAATTGCCGTCTCGCGATGGGATCAGCCGACGCGGACGCGCTCGCAGTTGCCCGCGATGCGGTCCCTGCGATCGGCGACGAGCGTGTCCCGGCCCGCGCCGCAGGCGATGGCGTCGCGCTTGCCGTCGCGGCCGACGATCCGGTCGTTGCCGCGGCCGCCGGAGATCCGGTCCTTGCCGTCGCCGCCCTTCAGATAGTCGGCCTGTCTGCCGCCGCGGACGCAGTCCTTGCCGCCGCGGGCAGCGATCACGTCGTGGCCGGCCCGGCCGGTGATCTCCTCGCCACCGCCGGTCCCGTGCAGCCGGTCCGACCGCCCGGTGCCGTGGATCTCGTTGCCGCAGCGGCGCTTCGGGGGTTTCGGCTTCGCCTTGACCGAGGCGACGCGGCCGACGTTGCCCTGCTCGTCGACGGCGCGGATCGCGATCCAGCCCTTCGACCCGTCCGGGATCGCCAGCGAATGCACGAAACCCGCCGGCTTCGGCTGCGGCGCCCCCTGCAGCGTCTTGGCGTCGGCGAAGCTCGACTCGTCGATCTTCTGCTTCGCCGTCACGAGCTCGTAGTGGTCGGCGGTGCCGCAGAGCAGGTCGTCCCCGGGGGCGACGAAGTGCAGCTTGCCCCGCCCCGCCTTCAACTCCGCCGGGGCGCCCGGCAGGACGGCGTCGCGCGAGTAGTCGCCGGAGTTGGCGTTGTCGTGGTGGAAGCGCGGTGAGGACGACGGTGAGCAGGCCTGCGCATCGGTCTCGTAGGCGTGGATGTAGCCGGAGCGGGTGATCGCCACCACGACCTTCCTCGCCGACGCCTTCGTGTCCTCGGTCCCGAAGCTGCCGATCAACGGCGTCGCGACGGTCCAGTCGGTCGTCAGCTTCGGCCAGCCGCTTGCCGGCGTGCCGCCGGGTCCGTAGGCGACGAGGTCCTGACTCGAGCTGCCCGTCAGGACCTCCTCGCCCCCGTTGCCGTCGACGTCGCCGACCGCCGGCCCGGTCAGGAGCTGAAGGTCGTTGACCGTCGCCGGGAAGCCGCTGCGGAACTGGCCGCTCGCCGGGTCCCAGACGCCGAGCAGGTCCTGCCCGCTCTGGTAGTCGACGACCTGGAGGTCGAGCGCCTTGAAGAGGCCGATGGCGCCCATGATGAAGCCGGGATCAGCGGCGCTGGTTCCGCCGGCGGCGCCGAAGGCCGGGTTGCCGAGCGCCGGGATCAGCGGCGTGTCGGTCGCATGGGCGGCGCCGCCGAAGTCGGGCGAGAGCGCGTTCGCCTGCCCCGACGTCTCTCCGTAGCAGGAGGTGCCGTCACCGTTGATCACGTACGCCGGGCCGGCCGCCGTGGCGGTGCCGACCTTGCTGCCGCTGCCCCCGGACGGGCAGTCGACCGGCCCGATCACCGGCGGTCCGGCGACGCCCTCGCCGACGATCGGCAGCGTCTCGGTCAGCAGCATGCCGACGTCGAACGGCCAGCCGGGGACGAGTGCATCGGTCGGGAGGGGATCGGAGTCCCCGCCGCCACTCGCCTTCAGGGCGAAGACCCGCGAGTTCCCGGGGTCGACGAGGCCGGCGCCGAGCAGCAGGCCGAGGCCGCCGGGATTGCCGAGGTTGAGCGCCTCGTCGTACTCCTCGTTGGTCCCGACGATCACCTCCGGCACCCCGTCGCCGGTGACGTCGCCGACCGCCGGCGTGTCGACGATCGCGCCCTGCATGAGCGAGCCGGCGCCGGCGCTGAACGTCACCGCGTGGGTCTGAGGGTCGACCGCGGCGACCTTCGCCGGGTCGACGACGAGGACCGGGTAGCCGGGCGCGTCAGCGGCCCCGCCGGGAGCGCCCGGGTCGGAGTCGTCGCTGCTCCACGCGTAGACGTGGCGGTCCATCGACGCCGCGATCACCTCGTCGCGGCCGTCGCCGTCGAGATCGGCGATGACCGGGGCGCCGAAGAACCCATGCTGGGTCCGGTTGGTCTTGCCGTTGCGGACGTTGACGAACGGCGTCAGCGGCTTGCCGGACCAGGCCGGGTTCGACTGCTCCGTGAAGACCCGGGTGCCGTCCGGCGCCCAGCCGTAGACCTTGCCCTCGACGTCGGCCGCGTAGACCTCGGGGATCCCGTCACCGTCGGCGTCATCGACGGCGACGGCGCTCAGGAAGGCGCCGCCGAGGTCGGTGCCGACGCCGTCGGAGTAGGCGGGCGAGGCGTCGTGCGACTTGACGAAGCCGGGCTCGTCGCCGCGGACCGGCCAGCCCGGCAGCTCGCTGCCGTCGCTCGCGATCGCGTGGACGAAACCGTCGGAGTCGGCGAAGACGAGATCGTTGCGGTTGTCGCCGTCGAGGTCGGCGAAGGCCGGCGAGGAGGCGCCGTCGGCGGTCGGCGTCGCCGTCGGGCCGCCGATCGAGCCGCCGGCGCCGATCGTCCGCGGGAAGGCATCGAGGAGATCCTCGTCGCGGTGGAGCCAGGCGGTGCGCTGATCTTCGCCGGTCCGCGGTGTCCCGGTCGTCGGGGTGACGACGACCTTGAAGGTGAACGCGTGTGGCGCGAAGAACGGGCGGCCGTTGCCGGTCGCCGGGGACGCGGTCGGGATCGGTCCGCTGAAGTCGGTCCCGGCCGGGAACCGCGCGCGCAGGGCGGCGACGTCGATCGAGCCGAGCACGCCGTCGTGGGCGGCCGCCGCCGCACCGCCGCCATGAACCGTTGAGCCGTCGCACCAGCCGCTCGACAACGGTGCGAAGTCGCCGGGTGGAGTCTCGGTGGTCAGCGCGTTGTTCGGGTACTGGCCCGGCGCGACGAGGACCTGGCAGCGGTAGGGATCGCCACGCGCGTAGACGGTTCCCGAGACGTCGACCGACGACCGGGCCGGGTCGATCTCGGCGAACCAGGCGGGAGCGGTGATGTCGGCCTCCGGTGGCAGCTCGGCCGGGCTCGGGCTGACCGGGTCGTCGACGATTCCCTTGACGGCGCGGTTCATGTTCGCCCGCCCGTAGCCGTAGAACTGATCGAAGCCCTTGCGGGCGGGGTAGCTCGTCGATGGGACCGGCGCCCCGAACACCTGGCGATTGGCGTCGACCTGGTTGCGCAGAGCGTTGCCGGGTCCGTAGGGACTGGTGCAGTCGGGCAGCGGCGTCGGCGAGCAGGAGGGCTCGTTCGCCGAGCCCGCCGGCGATCCGGCGAAGTCGACATCATCGGCCTGCGGGGTCCCCTCGACGGTCCCGGAGGCGAGCAGCTGCTTGATCTCGTTCGGGGTGATCGGACAGGGGTCGCCGCCGACCAGCCGGCACGTCGACTGGTCCGGGTAGGGATCGAGGGCGCCGGCGTCGCGGGCGTTGAGGGCGGCGCTGTAGATCAGCCCGGCGAACCCGGCTGCGAGGCCGACGGCGTTCGAGGAACAGGAGGTGCTGGGGATCGCGACGGTGATCTTCGCGCCGAAGTTCGTGCAGCCGTTGAAGGCGAGATATGACTCGTTCGGCGCCGAGCCGTCCCCGTCGCGGACCGAGTTGGCGACGATCACGTGCGGCAGGCTCGACGGCCAGTTGTTGTGCTGCGCGGACTCGTCGGCGGCGGAGGCCATGACGGTGACGCCGTGACGATAGGCGTAGTCGACGGCCTCGCGGGCGAGGCTCGAGTTGTTGAGGGTGCCGAGGGCTTCCTGGATGATCTGGACGTCGTTGTCGGTCGCGTAGGTGACGGCAGCGCCGAAGCGGTTGACGTCGGCGACGAAGCTGTCGCCGACCCGCAGGTAGACCCCCATGCAGTTCGGGCAGGAGCCGACCTCGCCGCCGTTGTCGGCCTCCGCCGTCGAGTCCTTTGCCTCGCCGGTGCCGTGGCCGTACTGGACGTCGTCGAACGGGTCGTTGTCGTCGTCGAGGAAGTCCCAGCCGACGAGGTCGTCGACGTAGCCGTTGCCGTCGTCGTCGACGCCGTCGCTGAACGCGATCAGCAGGTCCTGAGGCTCGAACATGCCGGGCGGCCCGGCGCCCAGCGGCGTGTCGGTCTGGACCCGGTCGTCGCACGAGTAGTCGATCAGGTTGAAGACGCCGTCGCCGTTCAGGTCCCATTCGCCGCTGTGCGTGTAGGGGCCGGCGCCGCTGCAGTCCTCGCCGGCCTCATTGGCGCTCGCGAGGCCGTCGTTACGCGGCTTCGGCGCCTCGCCGGTGCTGATCCGCGTCTTCTTGCGGAGATCGTTCATGTCGCCGGCGTCGTTCCACTGGATCCCGGAGTCGAGGATCGCGATCGTCACGTCGGGGCGGCCGGTCGTCGTCCGGAACGCGGTCTGGACGGCGCTGTCGGCATCGACGACGTGAGCGCCGCGAACCCCGCCGAGCTCGACCGGGCTCGCGTTGTTGGTCGTGTTCGCGGGGTCGGGGGTCGCGGCGAACTTGAAGGTGTTGCCGCCGAGGTCGGTCGGGACCTGGCCGGCGTCCAGGTAGAGGTCGTCGAAGCCGCTCGGCGTGGAGTTGCGGCTGTATGGGAAATCGGCGGAAGCGCTCGCGGCGAGGGGACCGAGGAGGGCGATCGCCGCGAGGGTGAGCAGCGCGCCCCGCAGCACTGCGCGGGACGCCGGCGGCCGGTTCGCTCCTCCCTCTCCCAAGGCCGTCGCAGCCTAGCCGAGGCGGGGCGGGCCCGCGCCGGTTTCGCTACTCGCAGAAGTTGATGCCGGGCGGCGGCTGCGGGTCGCGGTGGCGGATGCCCTGACAGCTCCCGAGCCGGCGCATCTTCCGGGCGAGCTTGCGGCGGAGCTCATCGTTCGGAGTCCCCGCGGTCGCCGGCAGCAGGTCGTCGAGCTGGAAGGGGTCGTCGTCGAGGTCGTACATCTCCGCCTCGCCCGGCACGCAGCCGGCGGTTCCGGCGACCGAGTAGGAGATGTAGAGCTTCTGGTCCCAGCGGACGCCGCGGAAGTCGCAGCTCGACCGCTCGAGGGCGATCCCGCGCGTGTCCGGCAGGCCCGCGGTGCCCTCGATGGCGGGCAGCAGCGAGCGGCCGTCGAGCGTCCGGCACCGATCGGCCCGGATGCAGGGAATGGCGCCGGCGAGCTCGAGCAGGGTCGGCGCGACGTCGATGTTGGCGACCGGGGCGTCGGAGGTCGTGACGAGCGGCGCACCGTCGCGGTATCGCGGCGGAACCCGGATCGTCAGGGGCATGTGGATGTTCTCTTCGTACGGATACGGCTTCCCCTTCGGGATCCGGTGCTCGCCGAAGAAGTAGCCGTTGTCGGACGTGAATACGAAGACGGTGCGGTTGAGCTCGCTCTCGGTCCTGACGGCGTCGAAGATCTCGCCGATCCCGCGGTCGACGCCGTACAGCGACTCGAGCGTGCAGCGGTAGTGCTCGGTGATCGTGTCGATGTCCTCCCCGGTCAGCTTCGGGCGGTCGCGGATGAACGACGGCATCTCGCTGACGTCGCCCTGGTTGAAGCTCGGTGGCTTCGGGAGCGCGGCGTCGGCGAAGCGCCCGACGTCCTCGGGCTCGGGCTTCGGCGACGCCTTGCAGCTGGTCGAGTCGCGGCCGGGCCCGGTGTGCGGAGCGTAGAAGTCGACCTGGAGGAAGAACGGGCGATCCTTGGCGGCCAGCCGTCCCGCCCAGTTTCGCGCGTAGTCCGAGGTCACGGTCGTCAGGTGATCGGCGTCATCGGTTCCGAACCGGACGATGTGACCGTTCTTGGACGCCTTCCAGTCGTAGTACTTGCGCTTCTCGAGCTGCGTCATCCACAGGTCCCAGCCGGGAGCGACCGTCCGCGGCGAGTCCTGCTCCTCGTACTTGTTGAGGAACTTGCCGATGTGCGCCGTCTTGTAGCCGCGCTCCTGCAGCCACGACGCCAGCACCTGCTTCTTCTGGCGCAGGTCGGGATAGAAGTTCTGCAGGACCCCGTTGTTGTGGCCGTACTGGCCGGTCATGAAGGCCGCGCGGGACGGGCAGCAGAGGGGCGTCGTGACGACGAAGTCGGAGAACGAGGTGCCGGCCGCGATCAGATCCGAGTAGAGGTTCGGCATCACCTCGGGTGACATCGTCGAGCGGGCCTGGTCGTCGGTGACGATGACGACGATGTTCGGGGGGCCCTTGACGGCGCTCGGCCGCTGCGACGCGCCGGCCGGGGCGCCCGACGTCAGGACCAGCACCGCGAGCAGGCAGGCGCCGATGGCGGCTGCGAGCCACCGGCCGGCGGCCGTCGTTGTCCGTCCTCGAATCACTGCCCGCAGGTTGCAACATCGGACAGCGGCAAAAGTCGCGGCGGCGGCGGCGGTCCGGGGCGCTCCTCTAGTGTTGGGGCCATGTCACGCGCCACGATGAACACCAATGCCGGTCCGATCGAGCTCGAGCTCCACGACGAGGATGCTCCGAAG
>DATAFA010000150.1:0-3530 GCA_036257785.1 Solirubrobacterales bacterium
CGCACGGCGGTGGCGGCCCGGGCGCCGGGCCGATCGCCGTATCCGACCGGATCGAGCCCTACCTGCCGGTGCCGCGGATCGAGCGGGTCGAGACGGGGTCGGCGCGTGGCTCCAACGGCGACTCCCCGCAGGCCCGCTTCGAGCTCCGCGGGGCCGAGGACCATCCCGAGACGATCGGCCGGCTGCGCGGCTTTCAGGGCAACTTCGGCGTCTTCGTCCGCTCCTACGCCTACATCCTCAGTCTCGGCGGCGACGGGCTCGCCGAGGCCTCCGAGACGGCCGTGCTCAACGCCAACTACCTGCTCGCGCGGATGAGCGAGGGCCGGGCCGGCAGGTACCTGCCGATCGCATTCGACCGCCGGCCGATGCACGAGTTCGTCCTCTCCGGCAGCGGGGCCAAGAAGGAGCTCGGCGTGAGGACCCTCGACATCGCCAAGCGCCTGCTCGACCACAACATGCACCCGCCGACCGTCTACTTCCCGCTGCTCGTCGACGAAGCTCTGATGATCGAGCCGACGGAGACCGAGACGCGCGAGTCGCTCGACGGCTTCGCCGACGCGGTCGAGGCGATCCTCGCCGAGGCCGAGTCGGACCCCGAGATCGCCCGCCAGGCTCCCTATACGACCCCGGTCCGCCGCCTCGACGAAGCCGCCGCGGCACGCAACCCGGTCGTCCGCCAGGCCTTCTAGAGGCTCGCCGGCAGCTCCTGCTCGAGCTCGAGCACGGGGGCGAACGGGTCGCCGTGCCGCTCGTACCGCTCGAGCAGGTCCGCGGCTGTGAAGCGCAGCCGCTCCGGATCCCCGGATGCGGACGTCCGCTCGACCTCGTCCCAGAGGACCGGGGTGGAGGCCGTCGGCTGTGACCGCGCCCGCAGCGAGTAGACGGCGACCGTCGTCTTCGTCTGCGTGTTCTGACTCCAGTCGACGAAGACCTTGCCGGGCCGCAGCGATTTCGTCATCTGCGATGTGACCAGGTCGGGCTCGGCACTCTCGAGCGCCCGCGCGACGGCGCGGGCGTACGGCTTCGTCGTCTCGTACGTCAGCTCGCCGTTCAGGGGGACGTAGACCTGCATTCCCTTCGACCCGGAGGTCTTCGGGAACGCCTCGAGGCCGAGCCCGGAGAACAACGCCCGGACCCGCAGCGCGACCGTGCAGCACTCGACGATCGTCGCCGGCTCCCCGGGGTCGAGGTCGAAGGCGAGGACGGTGGGGCGATCGATCTCGTCCGCCTTGGCGAGCGACGGATGGAGCTCGATCGCGGCGAGCTGGGCGAGCCAGACGAGCGTCGCCAGGTCGTCGCAGACCGCGAAGTCGATCGTGCCGCCGCGGCTGCCGACGTCGATCGGCACGGTCCGGACCCAATCGGGACGATGCGCGGGGCTGTTCTTCTCGAAGAAGTGCTTGCCCTCGACCCCGTCGGGGAAGCGGATCACCGTCAGCGGCCGATCGCGGAGGTGGGGGAGGATCGCGGGGCCGATCCGGGCGTAGTAGTCGATCACCTCGCCCTTGGTGAAGCCCGTCTCCGGGTAGAGGACCTTGTCGAGGTTGGTGATCGACAGCCGGCGGCCGTCGATCTCTACTTCGCGGCCTTGGCCCGCGACTTGCTCTTCGCCTTCGCAGCCGGCTTCTTCGCCGTCTTCTTCGCCGCCGCCTTCGCGGGGGTCTTCTTCGCGGCCGCCTTCGTCTTGCCCTTGCGTTCGGCGCCGCCGCCCAGCTCCTCGCCCTTGATCGCTGCGAGCGATTCCTCGAGCGCGGCCATCAAATCGGGCGCCTTGGTCGGCTGCGGCGCCTCGGGCTTGGTGGCGAGCACGTCCTCGCCCGCGGCCTTGCGCTCGATCAACGCCAGCAGCTGAGCGCGGTACTCGTCCTGGTAACTGCTCGGGTCGAAGTCGGTGGACAGCGACGCGATGAGCTGCTTCGCCATCTCGACCTCCTGCTCCCGCGGCGGGGTGTCGAGCTCCTCGCCGAGCAGGCCCTCGAGCTGTGAGGCTGGGACGACCTCGTCGGCGAACCGCATCGTCGCCAGCGTCAGCACGCCGTCGCCGGCGCGGATCGCGGCGAGGCTCTCGCGGTTGCGGAGCACGAAGCGGGCGATCGCGACCTTGCGCTGCTCACCCATCGCTTCCGCGAGCAGGGCGTAGGCGCGCTCGGCGCCGGGCGCCGGGCCCAGGTAGTAGGGCTGGTTGAAGTAGATCGGGTCGATCTGGTCGAGATCGACGAAGTCCTCGATCTCGATCGCCTTCGACCGCTTCGGGTCGAGCGACTCGAGCTCGTCGCGGGCGAGGATCACGTACTGGTCGGGGGAGATCTCGTACCCCTTGACGAGGTCCTCGTAGGCGACCTCCTCGCCGTCGGACTCGGCGACGCGCTTGTGACGCACCCGCGATCCGTCCTTCTCGCGGAGCTCGCGGAAGCGGATCGCCTTGCTGGAGACCGCCGAGTACAGCTTCACGGGTACGTTCAGCAGCCCGAAGGTGATGGTCCCTGTCCAGATCGCGCGTGGCATGGATGCAGTCTTTCGACGATACCGCGCCGCTTCCGCCCGCCGCGTCGAGCCCGGGCGTGATCTTGCGTCGCCGGTCCGGGGTCCGCGGACCGATCGGGCGCCGATGCGGGAGGAAGCCTCAATCCTGACCGGCCCGCCGACGGCGAAGCAGCAGCACGGCACCGAGGCCGAGTCCGGCCAATGCCGTTCCGGCGAGGATCAGCGGCGCGGTCATGCCGGCTCCGGACTCGCTGACCTCGGATGCCGGCGTCGTCACGGCGAAGCTGGTGGTGTCCACACGGGCGAGCTCCGAGCTCTCGTGATCCTCGCGGCCGATCACCGAGATCGTTCCCGGCTCGGGACCGGTCGCGATCGACGCCTTGGCGATCTGCTTGCGCTCGACGCCGTCGAGTTGAGGCATGAAGATGCATACGGCCTTGTCGCCGACCGTGTCGAGGGCGTGGATGAACGGGGTGTCCCCGCCGCCGTCGTAGAGGGTGTAGGCCCAGCGGCCGTCATCGGATGAGACGCGGGACAGCGCCAGCCCGCGCATCTCGCCCTCGACGCCTCCTGCTTCCTCTCCCTCCTCCTCGAGGCCGACGTCCTCGTCGGTGATCGGATCCTTCGCCAGCCGGCCCGTCTGCAGGTCGAGCTTCAGGACCCGGTAGCGGTCGTAGCGGAAGCGACGCGGGTACTCGACGACATAGGCGGTGCGGCCATCCGGTGAGATCGCGTCGAAGCTGTACTGGCCCTTCAGGGTGATCCGGTTGAGGATCCTGAGCTTGTTGGTGCCGAGGACGATCAGCTTCGCCTGGTCGATCGGTCCGGCCGAGCGAATCAGGACCAGCGTCCCGCCATCGGCGGAGAGCCCTGAAGCGGAGCCGTCCAAGGCCACCTGGGGGATGCCGAAGTAGCCGCCGTCGGGATCGTCGATCGGGGTGCTGGCGTCGACCTCGCCGGTCCCCTCGATGACGCTTGCGACGATCGATCCGTCGCCGTCGAGGGTCACGTATCGAAACTGCCCGTCGGCCGACTCGATTCCCGTG
>DATAFA010000152.1:0-3020 GCA_036257785.1 Solirubrobacterales bacterium
CCGCGGACGCGGCCGAGCAGTTCCTGGAGGCGGTCTCCGAGGGAGAAGTCCATCGGCGCCGCAGCCTACTCGACCTCAGACCGGCGTCTTCGGGCCGCGATCCTCCCCCGACTTCGGCTTCTCGTCGTCTGCCGGCTGCTCGGCGCCGTTGGCTCTCGCGTTCATCTTCGCCATCTGCTTGACGTGCTCAGGGCGGGACCACGGGAAGCTGACGAGCTTCCAGGCGCGGACGCCCTCACCGTGGGGAAGCTTTACCTCGCGGCGGAGGATGTAGGTGAAGACGACGCCGAAGATCAGCGAGACGAAGGCCGCCGTGACCATCACGACCTGGCCGTCGCCCTTGGCGATCAGCGCGATACCGGAAGCGACGAGGACGATCGACAGCAGGCCGCGGAGCAGGTTCTTGCCGCTCCTGAAGGCGAGGCGGCCGCCGACGAGGACACCCGGGATCGAGCCGATCAGGATGTTGCCGGCGAGGCCGAAGTCGACGTTGCCGCCGATCCAGTGAGCGATGCCGGCGGCCCAGAGCAGAACGGCGGCATGGAAGATGTCGGTGCCGACGACCCGCTGCGGCGTGAGCCGGAAGACCGCGATCAGGATGATCGCGATCAGCGTTCCCGACCCCGCCGACGTCAGGCCGATGACGAATCCGGTGACGAGGCCGGTGGCGACCGCGGCGGTGATGTGGCGGCGGTAGAGGTGGAGCGCATAACGCTCCTTGATGACGTCGGGGATGAAGATCGTCCGCAGCGCCGTCGACAGACCGACGACGAGCAGCGTCGCGCCGAGGATGCCGAAGACGATTCCGTCGAGCTTGTCCGCGCCGACGGTCCGCTCGAGATAGGAGATCACCCCGACCCCGGCGATCGCGGCGGGCACGCTGCCGCAGGCCATCCAGAAGGCGAGTCCCTTGTGGACGGTGCCGGCGCGCAGGTGCTGGATGCCGCCGAACGTCTTCGTCACCGCCGCGTAGAAGATGTCGGTGCCGATCGCGGTGACCGGTTGGATCCCGAAGATCAGGATCAGCAGCGGCGTCATCAGGGAGGCGCCGCCCATCCCGGTCATACCGACCAGGAGGCCGATGCCAAATCCGAATACGACGATCGCTGGGTCCATGGTGCGGTGGGTTCAAGCCAGGGCCGAAGGATCCGAAGCGCGCCGCCAAGCGGGAACTCCACCTTCTCGACCGGATCGGTCCAAAATCAGGTTGGCGATGGTAGCGGAAGCGTCCGTCAGCCCACCACGTCGTGGGTGCCGGTCTCACGGACCGCCCAGGCCTCCGGCTCGTCGAGCAGCGAAGCGACCGCGGTTGGCAGCTTCTTGCTGACCAGCTCCTCGAGCGTGACGTTCTCGAGGACCTCGCGGAGGTTCTGGCGGACCGCGATCCAGACGTCGCGGAGCAGCTCGGCGGCGCCGACGTAGTTCGTCTCCTCGGGCGGCAGGTCCTGGATGTTCGCCAGCGGGCCCTCGACCGCGCGGATGACGTCAGCGACCGAGACGTTGGCCGGGTCCTCGGCGAGCCAGTAGCCCCCCCGGGCGCCGCGCTTGGTCCGGATCAGGCCGGCCCGCTTGAGGTCGAGGAGGATGTGCTCGAGGAACTGCAGCGGGATCTCCTGCGCCTCGGCGAGCTTCGTGCCCTTGATCGGCTTGCCGTCGGGGGACGAAGCCAGCTCGAGCGCTGCTCGGACGGCGTAGTCGGCTTTGGCTGAGATCCGCATCGGAGGGCCCCGCTTTCTTGACCGGGATAGGTAAGAATGGCAGACATGATCGATCTTCAGTCTCATTCGACCGTCTCCGACGGCCAGCTCCCGCCCGCCGACGTCGTCCGCTCCGCCGCCGAGGCCGGGGTCACCGTGATGGCGCTCACCGACCACGACGGCGTTGCCGGGGTCGAGGAGGCCGGCCGGGTCGCGGCCGAGCTCGGCATCGAGAACGTCCCCGCCGTCGAGATGTCGTGCGTCCACAAGTACTCCGAGGACCTTCACATCTGTGGCTACTGGGTCGACCTCGGGAAGATCCAGCCCGCCTGCGACCGGGCCCAGCAGGAGCGCGTCGATCGCGCCAAGCAGATCATCACCAAGCTCAACGAGCACGGCGTCGAGGTCACCTTCGAGGATGCCGTCGCCAAGGCCGGGGCCGCCGACGCGATCGGCCGTCCGCACATCGCCAGGGCCGCCGGCGCCGGACCCGACCTCGGGCCGTTCTTCGAGGAGTATCTGGTGCCCGGCGCAAAGGCGTTCGTCTCGCGGAGCTGGCCGACCGCCGAGCAGGCAGTCGACCTGATCCACGGCGCCGGCGGCGTCGCCGTCGTCGCCCATCCCTATTGGGACGTCAAGGACCCCGACCAGGTCCGCGACCTCGTCGAGAGCCTCGTCCGCGACGTCGGCCTGGACGGGATCGAGACCTTCTACCCGCCCCACACCGAGGAGCAGACGAAGCATTGCCTCGAGCTCTGCGAGGAGTTCGGCCTCCTCGCCACGGCGTCCTCCGACTTCCACGGCCCGACCCACAAGACCTTCAGCAAGTGGGGCGACTACGACACCTACGGGCTGGGCGAGCCGCAGGTTCCGGCGAAGCCCGCATAGAGCGGCGCGACCCGTGCGGATCCACCTCTCCGTCGCCTACTGGCCCTGGTACTCGTTCGAGGAGCAGGTCGCGCTCGCCGTCGCTGCCGACGAGGCCGGGCTCGACTGCGTCTGGGTCTCCGAGGCCTGGGGGCAAGACGTCGTCTCGATCATGGCGATCCTGGCCGATCGGACCGAGCGGATCGGGGTCGGCTCGGGGCTGATGCAGATCCCGGCCCGGCAGCCGACCGCGGCCGCGATGGCGGCGGCGTCGATCGACACGATCTCGGGCGGTCGGATGCGGCTCGGCCTCGGCGTCTCCGGGCCGCAGGTCTCCGAGGGCTGGTATGGGGTCCCGTTCGAGCGCTCGCTCGGGCGGATCCGCGAGTACGTCGAGATCGTCCGCATGGCCTGGTCCCGGGAGCCGGTCGTCCACGAGGGCCGCAACTTCCAGAT
>DATAFA010000164.1:0-1907 GCA_036257785.1 Solirubrobacterales bacterium
CTCAGCACCTCGGCCGTGTGCTCGCCCAGCGCGGGCGCGGGCCGGTCGATGCCGGCCGGGGTCCGCGAGAGCTTGATCGGAAAACCGAGTTGCCTGATCTCGCCGAATTCCGGCTGCTCGTAGGTGACGGTCATCTCCCGCTCTCTGACGAGCCCCGATTCGAGGGCCTCATCGAGGTCGAGGACCGGCTCGATCATCGCGTCGTGCTGGTCGTTGAACGCCCGCCAGTCGTCGCGGGTCTTGGTCTTGAAGATCTCCTCGACCGCGTGGTGGGCTTCGGACCCGGGCTTGGCGAACTGGTGCTCGATCAGGTCCTCGCGCCCAACTCCGCGGCAGAAGGCCGTCCAGAACTTTGGCTCCAGCGCGCCGCAGGTGACCCAGCCGTCCTTGGCTTCATATGGCCGATAGCAGATGATCCCGCCGGAGAGCATCACCTCGCCGCGCTTCGGCACCTCGCCGGAGCCGAAGTAGCGGCCGGCCTCCATCGCGAGCCAGGCGAGCGAGCCATCGGTCATCGAGATATCGACCATCTGGCCCTCCCCGCTGCGGCGAGCCTCCTGCAGCGCGGCGAGGATGCCGATGGCAGCCATCAGCGCCCCGCCGCCGAGATCGGCGATCTGCGCGCCGGACTGGATCGGCGGCCCGCCGGCCTCGCCGGTGAGACTGAGGATCCCGTTCAGACCCAGGTAGTTCATGTCGTGGCCGGCGCGGTCGCGATTCGGCCCCGTCTGCCCGTAGCCGGTGATCGGGCAGTAGACCAGCGCCGGGTTCGCCTGGTGCAGCGCCTCATAACCAACGCCGAGCTTGTCGAGCACGCCGGGGCGGAAGCTCTCGACCAGCACGACCGCCGTCTCGGCGAGCTTGACCAGCGCCTGCCGGCCGCGCTCCTGCTTCAGGTCGAGCCGCACCGACCGCTTGTTGCGGTTGAGCGAAAGGTAGATCGCCGAGCGGGTGCCGAGAGGAGTTTGCTCGTCCGTGCCGTAATACGGCGGCGCCCAGCGCACGTAGTCGCCCTGGCCGGTGTCCTCGACCTTGATCACGTCGGCTCCGAGGTCGGCGAGCAGGAGCGTGCAGAAGCCGCCGGGGAGGAGACGGGTCAAGTCGAGGACGCGGACGTCCTCGAGTGGCCGTGTCATTCCGAGGCCTCCGCCGTCTCGATTGGATGCGCCAGCATCTCTCGGCGGGTCGGCTCCTCGCGCTTCGGCACGCCGAGCAGCTCACGAGCCTCGGCGACGGTCGCGGCGCGCCTCCCGACGTCCTCGGCCATCTGCCGCGCCTTCGCGATCAGCTCGCCGTTCGAGGTCGCCATCTCGCCGTTCGGCAGGTAGAAGTTGTCCTCCAGCCCGGCCCGGACGTTGCCGCCCATGACCAGGGACGCACCGAGCAGCTTCCACTGTTCGCGTGAGATTCCAATCACCTGCCACTGGTTGGGGCCCTCGGGGCCGCCCGGGATCTGCTCGGACATCAGGACGACGTTGCGGGCATTCGGCCGGATGCCGCCGTTGACCCCCATCACGAGCGAGATCTGCAGCGGCTCCTCCAGCAGTCCCATGTCGAGCAGCGGATCGAGGTTGGCGACGTGGCCGGCGTCGAAGCACTCGTGCTCAGGCTTGATTCCGAGCTCCCGCATCGCCGTCAGGAACTCGATGATCGTGTCGAAGCTGTTCTCGAAGACCGCCTTGAAGACGAAGTCCTTGCGCCGCCGCGAGTACTTCGCGTAGTTCATCGAGCTCATGTTCAAAGCCGCGACGTCCGGACGCAGCTCCCGCAGGTAGGCGATCCGCTTCTCGATCGGGACCCCGATCGCACCGGTCGAGTAGTTGATGATCACGTCCTCGACCTCGGCCCGGATCGCCGCGGTGATCGCCCGGAAGTCCTCGATCTCGTAGGAGGGCGTGCCATCCGGG
>DATAFA010000168.1:0-7559 GCA_036257785.1 Solirubrobacterales bacterium
GACCCCGCACTCCTCGAGCGCCCGGAGGCGCAGCGAGAGGGTCCGCGGGCTGATCCCGTCGAGCGATCGCTCGAGCTCGCAGAAGCGGCGGTTGCCGTCAGCGAGGTCACGGATCACCAGCAGCGTCCACTTGCCCGAGATGATCTCGGCACAAGCGCAGACGGGGCAATCGGTGTCAGTGGTGGCCATGTGTTCTCCGCGGAGCGCGCGACTCGGACTGCGCGCTCTCCCTAGGAGAATAGCAATACTTCAGGAAGTGAAGTGCGAACTTGGCACCGGCTCGGCCCCCGAGCCCCCGGTCACCTGGGACATGTCGCTCGCCCGCTGACCCGACGACGCGAGCATCAGCTTGAAGTCGTGCGGGCTCGACGCGTAGTCCATCGCCACCTTCTCCGAGATCAGGCCGGCCTCGACGTGGCCGAGCAGCGCCTGGTCGAAGGTCTGCATCCCGTAGTAGTCGCCCTCGGCGATCACCTGGCTGATCTTCCCGGTCTCCTCCGGGTTGAGGATCAGGTCCTCGACGCGACCGGTCACGATCATCACCTCGCTGGCGGCGACGCGGCCGTGGCCGTCGACGGTCGGGACGAGCCGCTGGGAGACGGCGCCCCGCAGCGTCGAGGCCAGCATCACCCGCGCCTGCTGCTGCAGGTGCGGGGGGAAGAAGTCGATGATCCGGTTGATCGTCTCGGTGGCGTCGAGGGTGTGGAGGGTCGAGAGCACGAGGTGGCCGGTCTCGGCGGCGCTGAGCGCCGTCCGCACGGTCTCCTCGTCGCGCATCTCGCCGATCAGGATCACATCGGGGTCCTGGCGCAGCACCCGCCGCATCGCCCGGGCGAAGCTCCTGGTGTCGGAGCCGACCTCGCGCTGGTTGATGATCGAGCGCTTGTCGGAGTGCAGGTACTCGATCGGGTCCTCGAGGGTGATGATGTGCTCGGCCCGGGTCTCGTTGATGTGGTCGATCATCGCCGCGAGGGTCGTCGACTTGCCGGAGCCGGTGGTCCCGGTCAGCAGGACGATCCCGCGCCGCTCCTCCGCGAGGCCGCGGATCGCCGGCGGCAGCCCGAGGTCCTCGATCGTCCGCACCTGGAAGGGAATCGCCCGGCAGACGATCGAGATCGAGCCGCGCTGGCGGAAGGCGTTGACCCGGAACCGCGAGAGCCTCGGGATCGAGTACGAGAAGTCGGCCTCGCCCTCCTCGTCGAACTCCGCCCGCGCCGGCGCTGCGCCGACGAGGGTCCGCAGGGCCTCCTCGGTGTCGTCGGTCGAGAGCGGCTCGAACCCCGGGATCGGGCCGAGGGCGCCGTGGATCCGGGTCATCGGCGGCGCCCCGACCTTCAGGTGCAGGTCGGAGCCTTCGCTCTCGACCACGTAACGCAGCGCATCGTCGACCTGGAAGGGCATCGCCTCCTTATCGGCGCCCGATCCGAACGCTTGAACCGGGACCACTCGGTGTGATCGGTCGAGCCCACTAGCCGCATCGCAAGCCGCGGCCCGTCAGGTCTCCTGACGAGGTCGGGAGGGTGCTGATCAAGGACGCAGGAGGCGAAGCGGCCTCCGGCCGTGAGCCGACGAGGACGCCGAGCAGCGCCCTCCCGGCCCGTCAGGTGCGCTTGCGGGCCTTGCGGACGGCCCCAATCGACGCGCGGGCGGCCTTGGCGATCTCGCCCTCGGTGCGATCGGGATCACGAGCGATCTCGAAGTCGACGACGGCGGCGGAGCGCAGCTTCGCGCGGTCGGCGGTGCTGACGCGGTCTCCGCCGGCCTTCTCGACGGCCTGCTCCATGGCGCGCTCGCGGCGGCAGACGAGGCAGTAGTAGAGCCCCTTCTCCTTGACCCAGTTCGGGGGCGTGGCGGCCCCGAGTCCCTCAGTCCAGCGGCTGGTCACCTCACAACGCGCGCCGGTGAACTCCACGACGTCGCTCTTGTCGGGTCTCGTCTTGGTGGCGGTGGTCATTGTGATCGTGCTCCGTTCGTCTTCGATGGACGCCGGGCCATGCGGTGGCCGCGTCCGGTTATGAGTTCTGAGGTCTTCTTTTCGGCGGCCGCCCGCTGGGGCCGCGCGCCCGGTCCGGCCGGGCGACTTGCGGCTACGCGACTTCGCGCAGCTTCTGCGCCTCGGCCAGCGTCTGCAGCTTCTTCAGCGACTGGTTCTCGATCTGCCGGATCCGCTCGCGGGTCACGTTGAACGTGCGCCCGACCTCGTCGAGCGTGCGGGGATGCTCCCCGCCGAGCCCGTAGCGGAGCTCGAGGACGCGGCGCTCGCGGTAGGAGAGGTTCTCCAGCGCCTCGCGCAGGGCTTCCTTGGTCAGCAGATCGGCAGCGCGGTCGAACGGCGACTCCGCCTTCTCGTCGGCGATGAACTGCCCGAACTCGGACTCCTCCTCGTCGCCGACCGGCTTCTCGAGCGAGACCGGCGCCTGGGCGGACCGCTTGATCGAGTCGACCTCGTCGGGCTCGATGCCGGTGACGTCGGCGATCTCCTCCGGCGTCGGCTCGCGGCCCAGCTCGGTGACGAGCTTGCGCTCGGCCCGGCCGATCTTGTTCAGCTTCTCGACGACGTGGACCGGGATCCGGATCGTCCTCGCCTTGTCGGCGAGGGCACGGGCGATCGCCTGGCGGATCCACCAGGTCGCGTAGGTCGAGAACTTGAAGCCCTTGCGGTAGTCGAACTTCTCGGCGGCGCGAACGAGCCCCAGCGTCCCCTCCTGGATCAGGTCGAGGAAGGGCAGGCCCTGGTTGCGGTAGTTCTTGGCGATCGACACGACGAGCCGGAGGTTCGACTCGACCATCTTCTCCTTCGCCGCGAGGTCACCGCGCTCGATCCGCTTCGCCAGCTCGACCTCCTCGGCGGCCGTCAGCAGACGGACCTTGCCGATGTCCTTGAGGAACAGCTGCAGCGAGTCGGTCGTCATGTCCGGCTTCAGGTCGATGGTCGTCTTCGCCCGGCGCTTGCCGCGCTTGCCGTCGTCGCGCTCGGGCGCGGCGGTCTGGGCGGGATCGACGTCCTCGACGAGCTCGATCCCGGAGCGCTCGAGGTGGCCGTAGAGCTCCTCGATGTCGCCCTCGTCCACGTCGACCTCCGAGACCGCGGAAGCGATCTCGCCGAAGGTCAGCACTCCTACCTGCTGGCCCTTGCTCAGCAGATTCTTTACCTCTTCGAGTTCCTGAAGCTCAGCTACTAGCATTCCGCGTCCTCTTGCTCCGTTCTTTGGTTCCGTTCTCGGGGTCCGAGCGCCGCATGGGCCCGCTTGCGTTTCATCGGGCGCCGATGCTCTCGGCATGAGCCGCGGCTGCAAATGTCGAACCGGCCGTCCGATCTCTGCCACGTTCGCATGTTCCGCCGACACTCAGGCGTAACCCCGCGAAGTCTCATTGTACGTACTTTACTTTCTGAAGTCAAGCCCGATTCGGCCCGATGCACGACCGATTCAGGGTCCGCTACACCGCATCACATACCCGGTTACTGACTGAATAACGCGCGAGATTGCGGGTAGTTGCGGTCCGGCTGCGCGTTCAGCCTCCAAACAAGGTGAAATAGGCCCATGAGCGGCACTGAAAGAGACCTTGACGAGGAGGCCGGCAGGGGCCGGAAGCCCGACCCCGCCCCGCCGCGGCAGGCCGGCGTCCTCGGCAACCTCCCGAAGAAGCGGCCGGCGGTCCGCAGCCCGCGCCGGACCGAAGCGCAGGCGCCGCCGGGGAAGTCGCGCGAGAAGCCGCCGGCCCGAGCGGCGGCGCCCCCGAAGCCGGAGGCTCAGTCGGCGCCGCAGGGCGGCTCGAAGCCCGTCGAGGAGGCCGAGCACTCGAACGCGGCCGACCTCGAGGGCCTCGCCCGCGGCGGGATCGCCATCGCGGCCGGCGCTGCATCGCTCGGTCTGCGGATCGCCGGGCGCACCGCGGCGGCCCTGCGGGACGCCGTCGAGCGCCGTTGAGGCAGCGGACCAACCGATCGGTCACCGCCTTCTGGCGGCGCGCATACGAAGAGAACATCACCGGGATGGCGGCGATGGTCGCCTACAACCTGATGCTGTCGGTGTTCCCGTTCGCGCTGCTGCTGCTGTTCATAACCGGCAAGTTGCTGCAGAGCCCCGACGTGCAGGCGACGATCCTGCGCGACCTCGGCGAGCTGTTTCCCTCGACCGAGCAGGAGACACTGCGCTCCTCGCTCGACCAGCTGCGCACGAACTCGACCGAGATCGGGATCGTCGCGATCGTGGCCGGGCTCTGGATCGGAGCCTCGTTCTGGGGGGCCATGGACACCGCGTTCTGCCGGATCTACCACGTCGAATGCCGCGGCTGGCTCGCTCAGAAGCGCTTCGCGCTGATCATGCTGGCGGTCGTCGCGTTCTTCCTCGCCGCCAGCGTCGCCGTCCCAGCGCTGGAGAGCCTCCTCGTCTCCGGCGTCGAGGACCTGCCGCTCGGCCTCTCGCGCGTCGACTGGCTGCTCAACGTGATGGTCATCGCCGGCGGCCTGCTGATCAGCTTCCTGATCCTCTGCCTGATCTACTGGGCGGTGCCCAAGGGCCACCTGCCGTGGCGCGCGGTCTGGCCCGGCGCGCTGTTCATGGCGATCGCGGGCGGGATCGCGAACTCGATCTTCCCCCTCTACCTGGTCAACATCTCGACCGTCGGCGAGTTCGGGCGGATCGTCAGCTTCGTCCTGATCGCACTGATCTGGTTCTACGCGCTGGCCCTCGGCCTGCTCTCCGGAGCGGTCATCAACGCCCTCCGCTTCGAGCTCCACGCCACCGGCACCCTGCGCGGGATGACGGCGGAGTTCCCGGCCCAGCGAGCGGCCGGGAACGACGAGGAGCACGACTGGCTGCCCTGACCGGGCCGCGGCTCAGAAGAGCTCGTCGATCGCAGCCCGCATCGCGTCCTCGAGCGGGGTCGGCTCGACGTCGAAGAGCTCCATGCCGCTCGGATCCTCGACGACGGTCTCGGTGGCCAGGCCCTCGACGAGTGGTCGCGCGACCCCGGCGTCGACCGGTGTCACGAGCCCGATCCAGCGGGAGCTGAGCCCCGGCGAGAGCAGCGGCACCCCGATCCGCGGTCGCGGTCGCTTGCCCTGGGCGCGGGCGCAGATGTCGAGCAACCCGCCGTAGGTCGTGACCTCGCGGCCGCCGATCTCGATCTCCCGTCCCGCCGAAGCGGGCACGCCGAGGGCTCCCGCGAGGTACCCGACGGCGTCGGCCGCCGCGATCGGCTCGGTCCGGGTGGACGTCCAGCTCGGCGTCACCATCGCCGGCAGCCGCCGGACCAGGTAGGCGATCGTTCGCAGCGACTCGCTCCCCGAGCCGATGACGATCGATGCGCGGAAGTACGTCAGGGGGATGCCGGTGGAGGCCAGGCCGACCGCGGTCTCGTGACGGGAGCGCAGGTGCGGCGAGGTCGCCTCGCCGAGGCCGCCGAGGTAGACGATCCGCTCGACCCCCGCGGCCTTCGCTGCAGTGGCGAAGTTGCGGGCTCCGCGACGGTCGCGCTCCTCGAAGCCCGCGTCACCGCCGCGCCCCATCGAGTGGACCAGGTAGTAGGCGACGTCGACGCCCGCCAGGGGCGCGTCGAGCGTCGCCGCGTCGAGGACGTCGCCGGCGACGATCTCGCAGCGGTCGTCGAGCTTCGCCCTCGCGGCACCGGTGTCACGCGCCAGGCAGCGGACCTCGCCGCCGTCGGCGGCCAGGCGCTCGGCAAGCAGCCCGCCGATGTATCCCGTTGCACCGGCGATCAGCCACATCGGTCACCGGCTACCCGTAAAGGCCGCCGGTAACCTCGCGCAGCTTGCTGCCGTCGTGGCGGCCGCTGATCCTCCGGACGGTGCCGGAGCGGGAGCGCATGACCAGCGACTCGGTCGTCGCGTAGCCGGCGCCGTGGTAGCGGACGCCTTGGAGGAGATCGCCGTCGGTGACGCCACTCGCCGCGAAGAAGGCATCGTTGCCGCCGACGAGGTCGTCGACCTCGAGCACGCGGTCGAGGTCGTAGCCGGAGTCGAGGGCCGCCTGACGCTCCTCGTCGTCCCGCGGCCAGAGGCGGCCGAGCATCTGGCCACCGAGGCACTTGATGGCGGCCGCCGAGATCACCCCCTCCGGCGTTCCGCCGATTCCCCAGAGCAGGTCGACGCCGGTGCCGTCCATGACCGCCAGCAGCGCGGCGGAGACGTCGCCGTCGGTGATGAAGCGGATCCGGCTCCCCGCCTCGCGGATCTGGCGGACACCCTCGGCATGGCGCTCGCGGTCGAGGATCACGGTCGTGATCTCGGTCGGGCTGACGCCGCGACGCTCGGCGACGCGTTTGACGACCTCGGCGACCGGTTCCTCGAGGCTCAGGCAGTCGGCGATCGCCGGACCCCCGGCGAGCTTCTCCATGTAGACGCAGGGCCCGGGGTCGTACATCGTGCCCCGCTCGGCCAGGGCGATGACGGCGAGCGAGCCCGGCCGGCCCTGCGCGCAGAGACGGGTCCCCTCGAGCGGGTCGACGGCGATGTCGACGCGCGGCGGGCTGCCGTCGCCGATCACCTCGCCGTTGAAGAGCATCGGCGCCTCGTCCTTCTCGCCCTCGCCGATGACGACGATCCCGTCCATCGGGACGGTGTTGATGAGCAGCCGCATGGCATCGACCGCGGCGCCGTCGGCGGCCTCCTTGTCGCCACGGCCGACCCAGCGCGCGGCGGCGAGCGACGCCGCCTCGGTCACCCGGACGAGCTCGAGGGCGAGGTTGCGGTCCGGCTTGTTGCCGGGGCGGTTGTCCTGAGAGATCACACCCATCGAGAAGGGCTCACACGGTTCCGGGCGCCTTGCGCGGCGCGTCCTTGGTCGTCTCCATGGCCCGGCCGGTCCCGGCGGCGGCGATCCCGAGCGCCGAGAACAGCGCCACGTAATAGCCAATCTCCTTGGTGATGCCGATCTCCTGGTTGCCGGAGCCGGGCGGGTCGATGATCCCGTTGTAGGCGATCAGCACGAATGCCGTGAAGCCGACGGTCATCGTCAGCTCGCCGGGGGGCCAGGAGAGCTTGTTGCCGCGAATGACGATCCAGGCGAGGATCCACGGGGCCGCGGCGGCGGCGAGCAGCAGCCAGCGGAGCAGCGGGAACGTCTCGAAGCCGGTGCAGCTGAACTCGCCGTCCCCGCAGAGGAAGCCGTCGCCGCCGGGCGCCCGCGAGGGACCGTGCGCGAGGTCGAACCAGGGCAGGAACAGGACCGCGAGGACGAGCAGCGCCGATGCTGCCAACCCCAGCCATTCCGAGCGCGAGAGCTTCGAGAAGTCCATCAGATGGTCGATCCCTCGGGATCGTGCGCGCGAGGGCGCACGGCACCGAGCCGGGCGTGGTCGGGCGACGAGCGCGCGCCTGAAAGGCACGGGCACCGAGCACGGGCGCGATCCGGCGAAGCGTGTCCGTGCGTCATTCGCGTGTGCGAGCTCGGGGGATCGGCCATCGAAGGCGAGCCTATCCGAACGCCTGACGACCGGTGCCCGCGCAAACGGGAGGGCGGCGGCGGACCCGGCCCTCGAGCCGGATCCGCCGCCCCTTCGCGAACGGCTACTCGGTGTAGCCCGCCTCCTGCAGG
>DATAFA010000001.1:0-6975 GCA_036257785.1 Solirubrobacterales bacterium
TCGCGCTCGGCCTTCACCGCCGCCTCCTGCCGCTCGTCGAGACCCATGCCCTGCCTTCGCGTCGTCGCGGGCCTTCTACCCGAGCGTCGCGATCAGCTCGGCGGCGCGCTCGGTTCCCCGCACGTCCCGAAGGCGTCCCGACACGGTCGCGAGCCGGTCGGCGAGCGCGGCGTCGGCGAGCAGGTCGTCGATCGCGCCGGTCAGCTCCTCGCCGCTGTGCGCGTAGGTGTCGAGGCGGCGGCCGAAGCCGGTCTCGTCGATCCGCTGGGCGTTGTCGTACTGGTCCCAGAACAGCGGCAGGACGACCATCGGCTTGCCGAAGTGAAGGCCCTCGGTGATCGTGTTGTTGCCGCCGTGGGTGACGATCAGGTCGACCTCGGGAAGGATCGAGACCTGCGGCAGGAACTCGGCCCCGGCCATGTTCGGCGCGAGCTCGAGCTCCTCGTGCTGCGGGCCCATCGAGACGATCACGCGGTACGGGGCGTCGGCGAGCTCGGCGATCAGCTTCCGCATCAGCTCGACGTCGCCGGAGCCGAGCGAGCCGAGGCTCAGGTAGACCAGGGGCCGCTCGGCGAGGTCTCCGGTCGCGAGCTCGCCCGGAAGCGCCCAGGGCTCGTCGGTGTCGCGGACGCAGGACTCTAGGTTGCGCCATATCCCCGCCAGCGGCTCGGCGCGGGGGTAGTCGACGGCTTCCGGGTAGAGCCAGAGGTTGAGGTCGGGGCTGTCGTGGATCAGCTCGAGGGCCGGCAACGGCGGCGCGCCGCGCTCACGGCAGAACTCGCTGAAGGGCTCGTACAGCGGCCGGATCACCCGCGCGTACTCGGCGCGGAACGCGTCCCAGCCGGTCCGGTCGGCCGCGGGATAGCCGGAGAAGGCCGGCGGCACCTCCGGGTCCTTGACCTCGGCCGGGTTGCAGGAGACGATCCGCACCCAGGGGACGCCGCTCGCCGGCAGGGCCGGGAACGAGACGACGTTGTCCTCGACGATCACGTCGGGCCGGACCTCGTCGATGATCTCGACGAGCCGCTCGTCGACGTAGCGGGCGCCGTCGATCAGCGCCCCGAAGGTCGGCACGATGAACCCTTCGAGCTGCTCGATCGTCGGCTTGCGGAAGACCGGCGCGGTCTCGCGGATGAAGTCCTTCCAGAACTGCCCGGGGTCCTCCTCCTGCTCGGGCGGCGGGCCGAGCCGCATCAGCCGTTCCTCGAAGCCCTTGTCGGTGAAGGTCCCGGCGAAGGACTCCTCGGCGACGAAGACGACCCGCCAGCCGCGGCGGCGCATCACGTCGGCGATCCCGATGCAGTTGTTGGTCGGTCCGAAGGCTCCCTCGGGGAAGAAGATCACCGTTCCCTCACTGCCCGGCTCGACCCCTGCGGTCATCGCGCCACCCTAGTTGATCGGTGGCCGCAATCCCTACGATTCACGGCGATGCGGATCCCCGATCTCCTCACAGCTTCGGCCGAGCCCTGCTTCTCGTTCGAGTTCTTCCCGCCGAAGACCGACGACGGGGTCGCGGAGCTGTTCGCGAGCATCGAGGACCTGAACCGCCTCGAGCCGACCTTCGTCTCGGTCACCTACGGCGCGGCGGGCTCGACACGCGAGGGAACGGTCGAGGTCACGACCCGGATCAAGCGCGACTACGGGATCGAGACGATGGCCCACCTCAGCGTCGTCGGCGAGACGATCGAGGGCCTCGACGCGATCCTCGACCGCCTCGGCGAAGCCGGGATCGAGAACATCCTCGCCCTCCGCGGCGACCCGCCCCGTGGAGAGGCCGACTTCACACCGCCCTCCGGGGGGCTGCAGAGCTCCGCCCAGCTGGCGGCGTTCATCCGCGGCCGCGAGCCCTCCTCGCGCTTCGGGGTCGGCGCCTCGTGCTTCCCGGAGATCCACCCCGAGGCCGCCTCCCCCGACGCGGACATCGCCTTCCTCCGCGAGAAGGTCGAGGCCGGCGCCGAGTTCCTGATCAGCCAGCTCTTCTTCGACAACGCCGTCTACTTCGACTGGGTCGAGCGCGTCCGCGAGGCGGGAATCGACGTGCCGATCATCCCCGGGGTGCTGCCGATCATCTCCCGCGCCGGCCTGCACCGCTTCTGCGACGTCTGCCAGGCACGGGTCCCCGACCGCCTCGACGAGCAGCTCGCTGCGCTCGGCGGCGATCCCGATGCCGAACGGGCCTTCGGCATCGCCTACGCCTCCCGCCAGTGCGAGCAGCTGCTCGCCGCCGGCGCTCCCGGCATCCACTTCTTCGTGCTCAATCGGGCGACCTCGGTGAAGGCGATCCTCGGCGCGCTCAAGGCCGGTCGCCCGTGGGAGCGGACGGGCGGGGAGATCCTCGCCGCCGCGCGCGGCACCAACTGAGTCAGCGGACGCGTCGGGCGAGCCCGAGCGGCAGCAGCGAGAGCAGCGGCCGCTTGCCGATGTCCGCGGAGTCTGGGCGATCGAGGGCCGCGGCGTAGCGCCGTGCCTGTTCGGGCGAGGCATAGGTCTTCTCGCCGCCCGCCCCACAGCCGCGCGCGCAGCTCCAGCGCAGCGTCGGGCCGTCGGCACTGAACCGCGGGTCGTGTCCGAGCAGGCGGCAGCCGAGCATTCAGCCCGCCGCTTCCCTGCTCGCCGCAGTCGAGTCGTCGCGGCCGGCCGGCGCGACCCGGTTGCGGCCGACACGGACCACTGCGCCCTCGTCGATCGCCTCGCGCAGCGCCGCCCGGAAGCGGCCCGGACCCCACCGCGAGGCCCCGACCGCGGCGGCGAGGCCGCGTGTGTCCGTCTCACCGCTCTTGCCGACCTCGCGGGCGATCCGGTCGACCTCGACGTCGGTCCACTCGGGACGCTGCTGCGCCGGATAGCCGAAGAACGGCGAGTAGGAGACGCTGCCGGGTCCGAGCCGGTAGCGACGCCGGCCCTGGCGCTGGCGCAGCTCGCGTTCGCGGTGGCGCTCGGCGATGCGGTCGCGGTCGGCGCGTTCCTCCTCGCCCTCGCCCTCGCCCTCGACGGTGAGGGGCGTGGCGATGTCCTCGAGCTGCTTCTGCTCGGCCCTGACTCCGAGGACGATCTCGGTGATCCCGCCGATCGCCATGACGACGGCGCCGATGACGTAGCCGATCGCCACCTGACCGGGATCGTTGGAGGAGGCGAGCTTCTCGAAGATCAGCGGGCCGAGGATGCCGCCGGCCGCGGTCCCGATCGCGTAGAAGAACGCGATCGCCAGCGCCCGCACCTCCATCGGGAAGATCTCGCTGACCGTCAGGTAGGCCGAGCTCGCGCCCGCCGAGGCGAAGAAGAAGGTGACGCCGAGCGCGGCGATCAGCCCCCAGTCGCTGAACGCGTCGTTGTTGAAGAGGACGGCGACGACGACGAGCAGGGCCGCCGAAGCGAGATAACAGCCGGCGATCATCGGCCTTCGCCCGACGGTGTCGAACAGGCGGCCGAGGATGACCGGCCCGAGGAAGTTTCCGGCGGCGAAGACCGCGTAGAAGAGGCCGACCTTGTTCTCGGCGACGCCCAGGTAGGTGGTCAGCGTCAACCCGAGCGTGAAGGTGACGGCGTTGTAGAGGAACGCCTGGCCGACGAACAGCGACAGGCCCAGCGTCGTCCGCTTCGGATAGGAGCGGAACGCCGTCCGTGCGATCTCGCGGAACGGGATCCGCTTGCGCTGATGGACCTCGATCGGATCGCCCTCGGGCTCGTCGAGCTCCTCGCCGGTCTCGTCGCGAACCTCGCGCTCGATGCCGTCGACGATCCGCTCGGCCTCCTCCTCGCGGCCGTGGATGAACAGCCAGCGGGGACTCTCGGGGACGTGGCGGCGGACGAACAGGATCGCCAGCCCGAGGATGGCGCCCATCCCGAACGCGACCCGCCAGCCGACGTCGAGCGCGAAGATCGCCTGGTCGAGGAAGATCAGCGACAGCAGCCCGCCGCCGGCCGAGCCGAGCCAGTAGGAGCCGTTGATGATCAGGTCGACCCGGCCGCGGGCGCGGGCGGGAATCAGCTCGTCGATGGCGGAGTTGATCGCCGCGTACTCGCCCCCGATTCCGGCGCCGGTGAAGAACCTGGCGAGGAGGAAGAACCAGGGCGCGAACGCGAAAGCCGTCGCGACGGTCGCGCCGAGGTAGAGCAGCAGGGTCAGCAGGAAAAGCCGCTTGCGGCCGAAACGGTCAGTGAGCTGACCGAAGAAGAGGGCGCCGAGGCAGGCGCCGGCGATGTAGATCGACGCGGCGAGCGCGATGTCGGCGTTGGTCAGCTCGATCCCGCTCCCCTTCGCGACCAGGGTCGGCGCGAGGAAGCCGATGATCGTCACCTCGAGCCCGTCGAGGATCCAGACGGCGCCGAGGCCGAAGACGACTCGCCAATGAAACCGCGACCACGGCAGCCGGTCGAGGCGTCCCGGGATCCTCGTCTCGATCGTCCCGAAGCTCTCGCCGTCGGCGCTCATCGACCGTCCTGCCGAATCTCGGGAGCAATCACGAACCCCGCTCTACCCCGGCCGCCGGCGCCGAAACCGGTGGCGACCGAGACGGTCAGGAGCCGGACAGCCGGGCGGGGCCCGCTCGAGGTTCCGCTAGATTGCGCGCCGTGGCAAGCCGCAAGGAAGAGAAGGAACGCCTGCGCCAGGAGCGTCTCGACGCCGAGCGCCAGGCGCAATCGGCCGGGCGCAAGCGGATCATGATCGGCTACGCGGTCGCGGGCGTGCTGGCGCTGCTGATCGTCGTCGGGCTGGTGATCGCCCTGACCGGCGGCAGCGATTCCGGCTCGGACTCCGGTAGCGCCGAGGCGAGCGGCGACAACGTCAACACCGCGTTCGGCGGCAAGGTCCCCGCGGGCATCCGCGTCGACGACCGGGTCGGCACGCCGCCTCCGGAGGTCCAGACCGGCGATCTGACCGCCGCCGCGAAGGCCGCGGGTTGCGACCTCCAGCTCAACCTCAAGGACGAGGGCAGCACCCACCTCGATCCGAAGACGGACGACCTCCCCGACTACGGCACGAACCCGCCCACCTCCGGCGATCACTTCCCGATCCCCCTCGCCGACGGCGCGTTCCTCGACTACCCGAGCCCCGGCGAGTACGTGCACGCGCTCGAGCACGGGCGGGTGATCATCCAGTACAGCCCCGATCTCTCCGAGCAGGACCAGCTGGCGCTGAAGGGCGTCTTCGATGCCGACCGCCCCGGGGTCGACCTGTTCCCCAACCCGGACATGCCGTACGAGGTCGCGACGACCGCATGGACGCAGCTGATGGGGTGTGAGAAGTTCGAGGGCGATGCGACGCTCGACGCGATCCGCGACTTCCGCGACGCCTACCGCGGCCGCGGGCCCGAGGCCATTCCCTTCTAGGGAGCCGTCTGGGCCGTTTGCGGCTCCGCCGCGGGAGCCCGCTTGCAACGGATCCTGCAAGCGGGAGGTCGCGGTCGGGTGGCCGTCACCATCGAAGGGCGGTACTTCCTGCGGATCCCGGTGTTCACCGGACTGTCAGGATCTGCTCACGCTGCGATGCCCCTCATCCTCCGAACCCCTTCACTTCGGTCACTGCTCTCAGTGCTGCTGCTCGTCGCAGCCGGCGCCCTGATCTGGGCGGTCGCACCGGCGCTCTCGACCGAGCCGTATCGCCCTGCCGCGGTCGATTTCGAGCAGCCGGTCCCGGCGTCGGTGCGGCTGCGCGCGGCGACCCCCCGGTCGATCGAGCGGGCAGCTCACAGGGGCGGCTACGGTGCCGAGGGGCCGGTCCTCTACCGCAGCGAACCGATCGCGGCGCCGCACCGCTTCGACCTCGTCGGCATCGCCGGAGCCATGCACGCCTACGAGTTCCGCGCCCGTGAGGACGGCGGCGAGTGGAGCCGCTGGGCCGAGACCGACAACGGCGACCCGGTCTACACCGGCGGCAGCGACGAGGTCCAGATCCGCAGCCGCAACCGGCCGATCCGCGGGACCCTGCACTACGTCAACGTCAAGGGCGACACCACGTTCGCCGGCGGCATCGTCAACGGCCTCCGCGGGGTCGTCAACTCGGCCGTGATCACGACCGCCGGCATCGGCCTCTCCGATGCGACCGCCGCCACCCGGGAGCCCGACTTCATCACCCGGCGCGAGTGGGGCGCCAAGCAGGACAAGGGCGGATGCGAGCCCCGGGTCCGGCCGGAGATGGGCCGGATCAAGGCCGGGGTCATCCATCACACCGTCAACACGAACAAGTACAGCGAGGCCGAGGCGCCGGGGATCGTCCTCGGGATCTGCCGCTTCCACCGCAACGGCAACGGCTGGAACGACATCGGCTACAACGCTCTCGTCGACCGCTTCGGCAACGTCTACCAGGGCCGCGCCGGTGGCATGTCACGGCCCGTCATCGGCGCCCATGCCGAGGGCGTCAACACCCAGACGACCGGCGTCGCCGCGATCGGCGACTTCACCCGCAAGAAGCCGTCGCGGCAACTGCGCCGCGGGCTCATCCAGTACCTCGCCTGGAAGCTCGACCTCGCCGGCGTCCCCGCCCATGGCAGCACCTTCCTGAAGTCGACCGGGGGCCCGAGCCAGAAGACCCCGAAGGGCCAGCGGGTCAAGGTGAAGACGATCTTCAACCACGGCACGACCAACTACACCGACTGCGCGGGCGCGGCACTAAACCGCCTCGTCCCGAAGATCCGCCGGGCCGTGGACCGCAAGATCGATTAGATCGGCTCGGACGGCGGGGTCGGGGCGCGCCGCTCGGACCAGGCCGTCGGCCTGTTCGGGTGGACGGTCCGACCGGCCCGCCCCGACCCCACCTTCTCGACCGTTAGGCGGAGGGAAGGTGACTCCCGGCTGGGCCCAACACACATGTCATCCCGTCGCGTAACACCGCGCCGCCCGGCGGAAGCGGACGGCGAAGCCGGAGCATTCCGCCGGAGTTATCTACACATGTCATCCCGTCCCGTAGCTGCGCGCCGACCGGCGGAAGCGGACGCGTAGCGGAGCATTCCCCTCGGCTGGGCCAAACACATATGT
>DATAFA010000002.1:0-6822 GCA_036257785.1 Solirubrobacterales bacterium
CTCGTGGGTCTGAAAGCCGGTCGGAGTCACCGTCATCCGGGTCATCGCCGGGACCATCCCGGCGAGCACGGAGTGCTGGGAGGCGGCCCAGGCGACCGCCGCATCGGGGTCGGATGCGGGGGCTCCGATCCCGTCGAGCGCCGCCGCGACCGCCGGCGTCAGCTGCGCCTCGCCTTCGTGATCGAGCAGCCGCTGCACGGCCTCGGCGGCGCGGCCGAGGACGTTGTCGGCGCCCGCGGGCACCGACGCGTGCCCGGCGCGCCCGTGGAAGCGGAGCCGGACGGAGGCGACCTGCTTCTCGCCGATCGAGATCGTCACCACCCGGCGGCCGTCGGCGAGCTCGAGGAGCGTGCCGCCGCCCTCGTTGATCGCGTAGTCGCAGCGGAGGTCGTCGCGCTCACGGGCGATCCAGGACATGCCGACGTCGGCGGTGTTGCGCTCCTCGTCGGCCTCGGCGACGAGGACGACGTCGCCGGGCAGGGTCTCGCCGTTCCGTGCCACCTCCGCGAATGCCACCACCCTGGCGGCGAGCTCGCCCTTCATGTCGGCGGCGCCGCGGCCGTAGACCCGGCCGTCGCGAAGCTCGCCGGCGAACGGCGGCAGCGACCAGTCGGCGTCCGGCGCCGGGACGACGTCGGTGTGCGCCATCAACATCAGCGACGGCCCCTCCCCCGCGCCCGCGATCCGCGCGATCAGGTTGAGCCGCTCGGGATCGGGACCCGTCAGCTCGCTCTCGACCCCGGCCTCGGCGAGATAGCCGGCGAGGAACTCGGCGGCGATCGACTCTCGCCCCGGCGGGTTCGAGGTGTCGATGCGGATCAGCTCACGGGTCAGCTCGCAGACCTCGTCGCGCAACCGCTCCCCGCTCGCCGCCTCGATCGCCATGGCCCGAGTCTATGGGCGGCTCGCGGCGACGCTCTCGACGAGCTCCGGCGTCACGTCGCCGGGCGCCGCCACCGCCGCGGCGGCGAGAGCGAGCGCGTCGGCCGGCGGTGGGTAGTGGGGATTCGGCACGGCGATCACGGCCATGCCGGCCGCCGCGGCGGCCCGCAGCCCGTTGCCGGAGTCCTCGACGGCCACGCAGGCTCGCGGGTCGGCGGCGAGCCGGCGGGCCGCCTCGAGGTAGACGTCGGGCGCCGGCTTGCCGCGGCCGACCTCCTCCGAGGACAGCGTCACGGCGAACTCGTCGCGGAGGCCGGCGATGTCGAGGAACGCGTCGATGATCTCCCGGTTCGAGGAGGATGCGAGCCCGAGCGGCCAGCGCGCGGCGAGCGCCCGGGTCGCGTCGACGGCGCCGGGGAGCAGCGGCAGCTCGTCGGCGTAGCCGGCCGCCATCCGCTCGACCACCGCATCGTTGATCCGCTCGGCGCTCATCGGCACCGCGAGCTCGTCGCGCATGTAGGCCGACCACTCCGGAGAGCTCATCCCCATCATCGTCTCCGGCGCCTGCTCGCGCCAGCTGCCTCCGGCCGTGCGGGTCACGGCTTCCTTCGCCTCGTTCCAGCGCTGCTCGGAATCGAGCAGGACGCCGTCGAGATCGAACACGACCGCCGCCGGCACGCTCACGAGCGTCGCTCCGCTCGCCGGCGGCAGCCGAGGTGAATTGCAATCGAGAGCGTCACGCGAATCGATAGAGCGTAGATTCTCAGCCGTGAATTTCCCTGATCCCGGTTCGGCCGGCACCGATCCCCGGTCGGCGACAGCCACGCGCGAGGTCGTGGTCGTCACCGACAGCACGAGCTACGTCCCGGCCGAGCTGTTCGATCAGCTCGGCGTCAGGCGCGTCAGCCTCTACGTCGGCTGGGACGGCCGGATGGAGCGCGAGGACAGCTGGGACGACCTCCGGGCGTTCTACCGGCGCCTTCGCGATTCGCCGCGCCTGCCGACGACCTCGCAGCCGTCCGTCGGCGACTTCGAGGCCGTCTACGAGCCCGAGCTCGAGGCCGGCCGGGACATCGTCTCGATCCACATCGCGTCGGGGATCTCCGGCACCTGCGACAGCGCCCGCGAGGCCGCTCGCTCGCTCGCGTCCCGCGGCTCGGAGGGCCGGGTGGAGGTCGTCGACGCGCAGACCGGGGCCGGCGGCCTCGGTTGCGTGGTCCTCGCCGCCGCGAGCTGCGCCCGACTCGGATCCGACGTCGACGCCGTCATCGCCGAGGCCCGCAAGACCCGCGAGTCGCTGGAGATGTGGTTCTGCCTCGACACGCTCGAGTACCTGCGCCGCGGAGGCCGGATCGGCGCGGCGCAGGCCCTGCTCGGCTCGGCGCTGAAGATCAAGCCGATCCTGACCTTCGGAACCGAGATCACCCCGGTCGACAAGGTCCGGACGAAGAGCCGCGCGCTGCAGCGGATGGGCCACTACATCAAGGAGCTCCGCGACCGCGACGCGACCGACTGGATCGTCCAGCACGCTCAGTCCCCGGAGGACGCGGCCTGGCTCAGCGAACGCGGCGAGGCCGTCATCGGCAAGCCGCCGCTGTTCTGCACGGAGGTCGGCCCCGTTCTCGGGACCCACCTCGGCTCGGGGATGCTGGTCGGCGGCATCGGCGTCACCGCCGCCGGCTGATCAGCTCTCGACGACCGACAGCACGTTCCCGGCGGGGTCCGTGAACCAGGCGATCAGCGGGCCGCCGCCGCGGAAGATGCCGGTCTCGTCGGTCTCCATCGCCGTGCCCTCGTAGCGCTCGAACTCGACGCCGCGGCCGCTCAGCCAGGCCACTGCGCCCTCGATGTCGTCGACCGGGAAGTTGAGGACGGTGAACACGGCCGGCACGTGATCCTCCTTCGGATAGACCATGACCGGAGTGCTGCCCTCGACGTGGAGGGAGAGCAAGCCGTGCGGGGGAAGGTCCTCGACCTCGATCCCAAGGGTCTCGCCGTAGAACTTCCGCGCCGCGTCGACGTCGTCGACGGCGAAGCTGCTGAACGCCTTCGCGTGCTCGAGCATCACTGTTCTCCTGCCTCGGGGCGGGCGCCCCGTGTCGGGTGCTTTCGAGGATAGGGACCGCTCCCAGATCCCGAACTCATCGCCGGCTGAGCGGTGAGCGACGAATTCCTCCCAGATATTGGGAGCTATTCGTCGCTCGCCGAGGGACGTGCGTTGCGCTCCGGCAGCGGCGGCAGAGCATCCTCGGTCTCGAGGCCGACCCGGGGAAGGATCCGCTCCATCCAGCCCGGTAACCACCAGTTCGCCCGCCCGAGCAGCATCATCACCGACGGGACGAGCAGGCAGCGGACGATCGTCGCGTCGATCGCGATCGCCGCGGCCATGCCGATCCCGAACTGCTTGACGGTCGGGTTGCCGTTGAGGATGAAGCTCGAGAAGACGAAGACCATGATCAGCGCCGCCGAGGTGATCACGCGGGCGCTCGAGGCGAGGCCCTCGACGACGGCCTCGTGGTTGTCGCGGTCGAGCTCGAAGTAGCGCTCGCCGATCCGCGAGACGAGGAACACCTGGTAGTCCATCGAGAGACCGAAGAGGATCGCAAACATCAGGAGCGGCACGAAGCTGACGATCGGGATCGGGTGATCGAGGCCGATCAGCTCCACCCCCCAGCCCTTCTCGAAGACCGCGGTCAGGACGCCGTAGGCGGCGGCCACCGAGAGCAGGTTCATCAGGGCCGAGGTGAGCGGCACCAGCAACGAGCGGAACGCGACCATCAGCAGCAGGAAGCTGAGCGCGACCACCGTCAGGATCACCTGCGGGAGCTTGTTGCCGATCACGTCGGCGAGATCGACGTAGGAGGCGGTGCTGCCGCCGACGTAGGGAGTCAGCCCGGTGCCCTTCACGGCCGGCGGGATGACGTCGTCGCGGAGCCGCTCGACGAGGTCGGACGTCGCCTCCGCCGAGGGGCCCGTCGTCGGGATGACGGTGAAGACGGCCGCCTTGCCCGACTTGTTCACCTTCGCCTGCGAGACCGACTTGACGCCCTTCGCCTTGCCGATCTGCTTCTCGAGGTGGACGAGGTCGGGATCGCTCGCGTCCGACTTCAGGTACTGCTTCTGCTGGTCGTACTGCTGTTGCTGCTTCTTGCTCGGCTGGGCTTCCGCCTCGGCCTGCTGCTGGGCCTGGTCAGCCGGGACGCCCTCAGCGACGAGCTGCTCGGCGGTCGCGTTCGCCTGCTCGGTGGCCGCCTGCTGCTGTTGCTTCTGCTGTTGCTCGAGCTGGTTGAGCTGCTTCTGGTCGTTGTGCGCCGGCGGGTCGAACGCGACCGCGATCAGGAACGGGCCGTTGGCGCCGGGTCCGAAGCCTCTGGTGAGGGTGTCGTAGGCCTGCCGCGACTCCGTCGAGGTCGGGAACTGCCCGTAGTCCTGCTGGCCGAGCCTCATGTCGAGCGCCGGCAGCGCGATCGCGAGCAGGACGAGGACGGCGGCGACCCCCGAGGACCAGGGATGGCGCCCGACGAACCGGGCCAGCCGCTCGAAGAACTCGGACTTGTGATCGCGATCCTCGGGCTTGTGGAGCTTCGGGATCGCCAGCGACTCGATCCGGTGGCCGAGCAGCGACAGCAGCGTCGGCAGAAGCGTCAGCGCGCAGCAGACGGCGACGACGACGACGATCGCCGCGCTGTAGCCGAGTGCGCTGACGATCGGGATGTCGGCGAGGGTCAGCGAGAGCAGCGCGATCACGACCGTGCCGCCAGCGAACGCGACGGCGCTGCCCGAGGTCGCGCAGGCGCGCGCCACCGACTCGTCCGGCTCGAGCCCGTCGTGCAGGCCGCGGCGGTGCCGGGTGACGATGAACAGCGCGTAGTCGATCCCGACCCCGAGGCCGATCATCGTCCCGAGCGTCGGCGCGACGGTCGGGATCTCGATCCCGTGGCCGAACAGGGCGATCGCGCAGAGCCCGATCACGAGCCCGAGGATCGCCGTCGTGATCGGCATCGCCATCGCCACGGCCGTGCCGAACGTGAACAGCAGGATCACCATCGCCGCGACGATCCCGACGACCTCGCTCGAATGGGTGCCCGGCTTCGAGACCTGCTGGCCGAGATAGCCGCCGGCGGAGACGTCGATGCCGGCGTCCTCGGCCGGATCGGCGACGTCGATGATCCGCTGTGCCTGCTCCTCGGTCAGCGTGTCCGGACCGTCCCTGAGCGTCAGCGAGATGTAGCCGATCCGCCCATCCTTGGACAGGTTGTCCTTGCCGCGGCTCGAGAGCGGGCTGACGACCTGCTCGACGCCGGGCTCCCGCTGATAGGCCTTGACGACGTCCTTGACGACCTTCTCGTTGGCCGAGTCGGTCAGCTTGCCGCTCTCGACCTCGAGGACGATCGGGTTCGTCCCGTTCGCCTCCTCGGGCAGGTAGCGGTCCAGCAGGTCCGTCGCCTCGGTCGAGCCGGTGCCGGGCAGCGTCAGGTCGTCCGAGGTCTGAGCGCCGACCGAGGCGACGAGCGCGACCATGACGACGATCAGGCCGGCCCAGGTGCCGACGACGATCCGCCGGTGGCGCATGCAGAGGTGGCTGAGCTTGTAAAGGAGCAGGCTCATCGTCTCGTCTCGCTCGTCCGCACACGGCCTCCCTTCGGATTCACGTCTGGTTGGTCGGTGGTCGAGCATCTTCCCCTGCGCGGAGGACGGCTCGGCCCGCAACCGGCGGCGGCCGCTGCCGGGCGCTCTACGCTTGCGAGGTGGGATGGAAGCGAGCGATGGTCGTTGCCGCCGCGGCGATCGTCGCGGGGACGCTCGCGAGCACCGGTGCGGCGAGCACCGGAGCCTCGGCCTCGGCGGCGGCCGACCCTCCGAGCTTCCTGCACATCCTCACCGACGACCAGACGATCGACAGCCTCGCGGCGATGGCGAAGACGGAGAAGCTGCTCGTCCGCCGCGGCACCCGGTTCACCGACTACAACGCCGTCCAGCCCCTCTGCTGTCCCTCCCGGGCCAGCTTCCTGACCGGCCAGTACCCCCACAACCACGGCGTCCTCAACAACAAGTTCCCGTTCGGCTACGCGGCGATGGACTTCAGCCGGACGATCTACACGGCGCTCGACGACGCCGGCTACAGGACCGGCTGGATCGGCAAGGTGCTGAACGCGGAGGGCTCGGCCGGGATCGCGCCCGCGCCCGGATTCGACGACTGGCTCGTTCCCCTCCACGCCGAGGAGGGCTCGGACATGTTCGACTACGCGCTCAGCGACAACGGCACGATACGCACCTGGACCGGCACCTACCAGAACCGCGTCTACGCCGCACGGGCTCGGCAGTTCCTGGCGGCCGCCGGCGACGATCCCTTCCTGCTGACGCTGGCGGTCCACTCCCCGCACTGGAGCCCGTGCCCGGAGAACATCCGTCACCGCTGCCCGCCCCAGCCCGCCCCCGCCGACCGCGGCAGCTTCGCCGGCGCCCGCTATCCGTTCGGCCCCGACTTCGACGGCGGTCGCCGCGCCCGCCGCACGGCCGACGGCTACTGGAGGCGAGAGCTCGAGTCCCTGCAGTCCGTCGATCGGATCGTCGGATCGTTGATCGGCCAGCTCCGTCGCAGCGGCAGGCTCGACGACACCTACGTGATCTTCCAGTCCGACAACGGGATGCTCCACGGCGAGCACGGGATCTTCGACAAGAACGTCCCCTGGGACCGCTCGGTCCGGGTCCCCCTTGTCATCCGCGGCCCCGGCTTCGCCGCCGGCACGCGCCGGAGCGACCTGACGGCCAACGTCGACGTGCCGGCGACGATCCTCGATGCCGCCGGAGTCGCTCCGCCCCTACCCCGCGACGGTTACTCGCTGCTCGGCCCGCATCGCCGCAAGATCCTGCTGCTCGAGCGCATCGTCGGCTCGAACCGGCCGACGACCGATCCGTCGCGGCACCCGTGGCTGCAGC
>DATAFA010000038.1:0-2421 GCA_036257785.1 Solirubrobacterales bacterium
GCTGATCGTCTGGGACGTCGACCGGGAACAGGCCACGCGGCGAATGATCCGCGCCCTCGAGGAATACGAGGTCGGCGGCGTGACGACCTTGATCCCATTCCACAAGGCACTGCTCGCGACCGAGCAGTGGGCCAACGGCGAAACCTGCCGCGACCTGGTCGGCGACCGCGATTGGCTCAAGCAGCTGGCGGCGGAGGAGACGGCCGAGAAGGCCCTACACGCCGAGGACGACGGCGAGCAGGTCACCCGCGACTACAAGGTGGAGGTGGCCGGCAAGCTCTTCGACGTCAAGGTGATCGGCGACGCCGTCGGCGCACCTGCTGCCGCCGGAGCCGGAGCCGCTCTCAAGAAGCCGCCGCGCCGCGAGCGCTCAGGCGGCGGCGGCGGCGCGGCCTCTGGAGACGCTCTGGTCTCACCGCTGCAGGGCAACGTCTTCAAGGTCCCGGTCGAGGAGGGCCAGGAGGTCTCGGAGGGCGACCTGGTCTGCGTGATCGAGGCAATGAAGATGGAGAACGAGATCACAGCCCACAAGTCCGGGAAGATCACGCAGCTCGCCGCCAAGGAGGGCGCCGCCGTGAACTCGGGCGACCTACTGGCGAAGATCGAGTAGCCCGCCGGGCCGGCTACTTCGCGCCTAGCTTCGCCGCGGCTTCGCGGATGTTCTTGACCGTTGCATCGGGCGCCTTGCGGCCATCGAGCTTCTCGCCGTGGCGATTCACCCAGATCGTCGGCACGTTCAGCTTCAGCGCCGGGCCGACGTCCGTCTCGTAGCCGGACGCGATGTGGACCCAGCCCTTCTTGCCGCCGATCCGGCGGGCGCACTCGCGCAGGTGAGTCGGGTCGGGCTTGTAGCTGCGGACCTGCTGCGCCGTGACGACGAGGTCGAGCTCAGTCCGCAGGTGTCGCCGCGAAATGCCGAGCAGCTTGTCGTCGACATTGGAGATGATCCCGATCTCGTACCGCTCCTTGAGCCGGTCCATCGCGGCGTTGGCCTCTCGAAAAGGGGGCCATGACCCCACGCTGTCGGGGAGGAACTGGGCGCGAGACGGCTCGATCGTCCAGTCGATCTCCTCGGCGGTCTGCACGGCGGCCCTGCGCAGGACCTCCGCGTAGAGCTCGTAGGAGCCGGACATGATCTGGGCCTGCTTCTCGAAGAAGCTGTCCAGGAAGGACTTCTCGTCGATGGTGAGGCCATCGCGGTCGGCCTCCCGCTGGAAGGCGTCCATGATGCCCTTCTCCCAATCGATCAGGGTGCCGTAGCAGTCCGTGGTCACCCACTTGATGTCTTTCAGCTTCGGAAGGGCCATGAGAGCCGCGGGAGTATTGCAATTTGCTCTATTTCGCCGCTGCTGACCCCCTCCGCGCGCCTGATCGGCCGTCCTGTACCCTCTCGCGGCCTTGGATCTGCTCGAGTATCAGGGAAAGCAGCTCTTCGCCGGACACGGGGTCCCCGTCCCCGAAGGGCGGGTCGCCGACACCGTCGAAGCCGCCGTCGAGGCCGCCGAGGAGATCGGCTATCCGTGCGTCATCAAGGCCCAGGTGCAGATCGGCGGGCGAGGCAAGGCGGGTGGCATCAAGGTCGCCGCCGACAAGTCCGAAGCCGAGGAGCACGCCAAGGCGATCCTCGGCATGGACATCCGCGGTCCCCGCGGCGAGGGCCCCTTCACCGTCCATCAGGTCTGGGTCGAGCGCGCTTCCGAGATCGAGTCCGAGTACTACGCCTCGATCATCCTCGACCGCTCGGCCAAGAAGCTGCTGGCAATGCTCTCGACGATGGGTGGCATGAACGTCGAGGAGATCGCGGAAAAGGATCCCGACGCTCTGGTGCGGCGTCACATCGAGCCCGCGGAGGGCTTCGGCGAAGCGCAGGCCTCGGCGCTGGTCGCCGACGCGGGGGTCCCTGAGGACTACCGGCAGAAGACGGCGGAGATGATGGTGAAGCTCTTCACGGCCTTCAGCGAATCCGACGCGACTTTGATCGAGGTCAACCCGCTGGTCGTGACCAAGTCCGGTGATGTGATCGCTCTCGACTCGAAGGTGACGATCGACAACTCCGCACTCTTCCGACACGAGGACCTCGCGGACCTCGAGGAGGGCTTCATCGAGGACGAGCAGGAGCGGATGGCCAAGGAGAAGGGCCTCACCTACGTCAAGCTCGACGGTGACATCGGCATCCTCGGCAACGGCGCCGGGCTCTGCATGTCGACGCTGGACGTCGTCGCGCAGGCGGGCGGCGCGCCGGCCAACTTCCTCGACGCCGGCGGCGGCTCGAAAGCCGACGCGATCGTCGACGCGCTCGAGGTGATCACCTCCGACCCCAAGGTCATCGCGATCCTGTTCAACATCTTCGGCGGCATCACCCGCGGCGACGAGATCGCCAAGGGGATCATCGAGGCCTCCCAGCGCGTCGAGATAGGGGTG
>DATAFA010000040.1:0-10904 GCA_036257785.1 Solirubrobacterales bacterium
TGATCAGCTTGTCGGCGAACTCGGCGCTCGGGAAGACGAGGTCGTAATGGTTCCCGGAGCCGAGCTTGGCCATCATCGCCGGCATCGAGTCGTAGTAGGACTCGCGCACCTGGATGCCGTGCTTCTGCTCGAACTGCTTGACGAGGCTCGGGTTGATGTACTGGGCGTAGTTGAAGTAGACGAGATCGCCGTCGATCTTCGGCTCGATCTTCTCCTCCGTCGCGCTCACGTCCCCGGAATCGGAGCCGTTGCCGACTCCGCAGGCGCTGAGCCCGGCCGCGAGCGCGAGGCCGCCCCCGACCTTGAAGGCGTCGCGCCGCGACATCCGGTCCGCCAGCCAGAGCCGGTCGATGTTCCTGCCCGTCATCCTCATCCTCCTTCGGCGAGCAACTCGCGCCCGCGATCGTCGGGTTCATCGTCAAGCTCCGGTAACTCGGCGCCGAGGACCCGCTCGACCGCGTCGAACGTCAGCTCGCGCAGCCGCTCCGGGCCGACCTCGGGATCGCCGAGCGTCGCCTGCAGGGCGAGGCCGTCGAGCAGCGAAGCGAGCAGCAGGGACACCTCGCCGGGGTCGCTGGTGGCGTCGAACTCGCCCGTCGCCTGGCCGTCGCGGACGTGGGTGGCGATCTCGCGACGCCAGCGGTCGTCGAGCCGCTTGCGGGTCTCCTGCGCCTGCGCATCTCGCAGGGCATGGGTCCAGAGCTCCATCCAGAGGGTCCAGTCGGGGTCCGCTACGGACGCCTCGAACAGCAGCCGCAGGCGCTCGCCGGGGGCGTTCAACTCCGCGAGGCGCTCGGTCAGCGAGTCGTAGAAACGATCCTCCGACCAGGCCAGCGCCTCGTTGAGAAGCTTGTCGCGATCGTCGAACCAGTAGAGGACCGCAGGCGGGCTGGTCCCGGCCCGGACCGCAACGTCGGCGATCCGCGTCGAGGCGATGCCACGCTCGGAGATCACCTCGCCGGCGGCGGCGAGGATCTGTGGCTTGCGGATGTGTTCCAAGTTCGGGCGAGGGCTGATGGCCCTGACTCCTTCCGCGGTTCTCCTCCAAAACTGAACCGCCGTTCAGACTACTCCACGGAGCTCCCGATCCGCAAGGGCCAACGGCTCAGCGACCCGGTCGCGGCAGCAGCGCCGCCGGCTCGACCCCGAGCTCCACGGCGAGCGCCGATCCGATCAGCTCCGCCGCGGCCTCGAGCTCCATGCTCGGATCCCCGAGCAGGGCCCTGATCCCCGCCCCGTCGAGCAGGGCGATCGCGAGGTCGGCGCTCCGCTCGACGTCGGCGTCGGGGGCGAACTCGCCGCTCTCGACCCCGGTGGCGATGACCTCGCTCATCCAGCGCCGGTAACGGTCGTACATGCGGGCCGCGACCGGCCGGAGGTCGGGCTCGCGGACGGCACGGAGCCAGAGCTCGACCCAGAGCACCCACTCGCGCTCCTGCCCGCCCGGGTACGGGAGGCTCTCGCGGATCGCGGCGGCGAGGCCCTCGACCGCGCTGCCGTCCCCGCTCGCGACGCCCTCCCCGAAGCGGTCGTCACCGGCCTGCTCGAACGAATGGACGAGCGCCTGCTCGAGCAGCTCCTCGCGGGTCGAGAAGTAGTGATGGACGAGCGACGTCGACGCCCCCGCCCGCTGCGCGACCCGGGCGATCCGGACCTCGTCGATCCCGTCCTCGGCGATCAGCTCGCAGGCGGCCTCGAGGATACGATCGGCTGTCTCGGAGCTCATTCACCGAGCCTAACCGGAGCGAAGGAGGTTCAGATTGGGATACCGCGTCCTCGATGCCGGCGAAGCGCACTGGCGCCCCTCGAACCAGATGGGCATCGCCAACACCGATTTCGCCAAGCAGCTCGGGATCGAGACGTTCGGCGCAAGGCTCTGGCGGATCGCACCGGGCCAGGCGTCGACCCGCCACCGGCACATCGCGACCAGCGAGCTCTACGTGGTGCTCGAGGGAACCGGGCGGATCCGCGTCGACGGCGACCTGCTGACCCTGGCTCCCCTCAGCGCCCTGTTCGTCGAGCCCGAGACGGTCCGGCAGCCGTTCAACGACACCGGCGCCGATCAGCTCTGGCTCGTCGTCGGCGCTCCGCCCGAAGCCGCGAACACGCTCGAGATGGGCGCGGAGACGCTGCGGACGCTCTACCCGGACGGCCCGAAGGCGATGCCGCCGGAGCTCGGGTAGCCGACCTCAGCCGTCGGCGAGGACCGCGGCGGCGGCGTTGCGGCCGTTCGTGGCGATGACGCTGCCGCCGGGATGGGTCGCTGCGCCGCAGAGGTAGAAGCCCGGCAGCGGCGTTCGCGGGGCGAGCCGGTTCTCCCACATCTGCTCGGGCAACACGGAGCCCTGGAAGATCTGGCCACCGGTCAGCCCGATCCGCGACTCGATGTCGGGCGGGCCGAGCACCTCGTAGTCGATCAGCCGGTCCTCGATCCCGGGCGCGAACCGGTCGATCAGGTCGATGAACTGGCGCGCCACCTCGTCGCGGCGGGAGTCCCAGTCCCCGTCCGACATCGCGTAGGGCGCGTACTGGCCGAAGACGGTCATCGAGTGCTGGCCCGCCGGAGCCGGGCTCGGGTCGAAGCCGGTCTGGGTGTAGACCTCGGCGAACCCGACGGCGGGCTCGCCGGCCACGCAGCGCTCGAACGCCGCCTGAGCGGAGTCGATCCCGTCGGTCAGCTCGATCATCGCGCGGGCCGGCCAGGTCTCGCCGTCGGCCGCGGCCCAGTTCGGAAGCTCGTCGAGAGCGGCGTTGAACTTGACGACGGGGCTGCGCACGTCCCAGGCCTCGAGGCGCTGCCGGTAGGCGGGGTCGAAGGAATCGATCGTCTCGCCGCCGAGCAGCTCCAACGCCACCTTCGGGTCGGCGTTCGAGATCACGACCCGCGCCCGGATCACCGTGCCGTCCTCGAGCTCGACTCCGGCGCCGGGATCGACCCGGGCCACCGGGACGCCGCAGGCGAGCGTCGCGCCGGCGTCGCGGGCGGCGTCGGCGATCGCGAAGGAGACCATCCCCATCCCGCCCTCGACGTAGGCCCAGTTCGAGCCGGTCCCGTCGAGGTCCCCCTGGTGGTGCATCAGCTTCACCGAGGCGGTGCCGCGATCGCGCGGGCCCGCCCAGGTGCCGATCACCCCTCCGCCGAAGAAGGCATCGTGCAAGCGCTGGTCGCCGAAGTACTCGTCCATCACCTCCGCGATCGAGGCCTCGAAGACGAGGTCGATCATCTCGCGACTGCCACCGAGCATCGTCTCGATCTCGGCCCTGGTCGGAGTCTCCCCCTCCCAGGCGTCGCGCTCGCCCTTGCGGAGCAGCCTGCGGACGTCGTCGTAGAGCTTCTGGTGCTTCCAGTAGCCGTCGATGTCGGCCTTCGAGACCCCCATCGACTCGAGGTTCGCCTGCGTCCGCGAGTCGTCGACGAACTGCCCGAGCGAGCTCCCGTCGGCGAACGGGATCCACAGGTTCGGGTCGGCGGTCCACCAGCGCAGCCCCCGGCGGTGGAGGTCGAGGTCGTCGATCACCCGCTGATCGAGCAGGCCGAGTACGTAGGCGCAGGGACTGATCAGGAAGCGCTCGTCGGCGAACGGGCGCTCCAGCGTGCAGGCTCCGCCGAGCCGCTCGCGGCGCTCGAGGACGAGCACCGAGCGTCCCGCCCGGGCCAGATAGGCGGCCGCGGTCAGCCCGTTGTGGCCGCCGCCGACGACGACCACGTCCCAGTCCCGGGCCGCCAGCTCCGCGACCGGGGCGGGCAGGCCGACCTCACCGAGCTGGGAGGCGATCTCGTTCATCGTTCCACCGGCGCCGAGCCTACCGCCGTTCGTCGCTGGCGGATCTTCATCGACAGTCGGTGGAAATCCGCCAGTCAACCGGTTTCGTCGGAGTCGATGGGCGGCTCCCCTGGCGCGCCCGGGGCGAGAACGGCGCAGGCTAGGCGGGGAGCGCGGCGCCCTGGTCGGCGAGCACCGCGGCGGCGGCGTTGCGGCCGTTGAGAGCGATGACGCTGCCCGCCGGGTGGGTGGCAGCGCCGCACATGTAGAGGCCCTCGACCGGCGTCCGTGGCGCGAAGCGTCCCTCCCAGAGCTGATCGGGGGTGACCTCCCCCTGGAAGATGTTGCCGCCGGTCAGTCCGATCCGCGACTCGATGTCGGGCGGGCCGAGCACCTCGTAGTCGGCGAGGACGTCCTCGAAATCGGGCGCGAAGCGGCCGATCAGGTCGATGAACTGCCGGGCGACGCCGTCGCGGGCGGAGTCCCAGTCACCGTCGGCGATGTCGTAGGGCGCGTACTGGCCGAAGACGCTCATCAGCTGCTTGCCCTCCGGGGCGGGGCCCGGGTCGTAGCCCGTCTGCACGTAGATCTCTCCGAAGCCGACCGCCGGCTCGCCGGCGGCGCAGCGCTCGAACGACCGCTGGGCGTCCTCCATGGTCCCGCAGACATCGACGGTCGCCCGCGCCGGCCAATCCTCCCCGGGCGCCGCGGTCCAGCTCGGGAGCCGCTCGAGGGCGGCGTTGAACTTGACGACGGGGCTGCGGGTCTTCCAGCTCTCGAGCCTGTCCAGATAGGCGGGATCGGCCGCGCGGATTGCGTCTGCCCCGACCAGCCGCATCGTCACCTTCGGGTCGGCGTTGGAGACCACTGCCCGGGCGCGGATCCTCGTCCCGTCCTCGAGCTCGACCCCCTCATCGGGGTGGATCCGGGCGACGGGCAGCTCGCAGGCCAGCACCGCCCCGGCGTCGCGGGCGGCGTCGGCGATCGCGAAGGAGACCATTCCCATCCCGCCCTCGACGTAGCCCCAGACCGGTCCCTGCCCGTCCATGTCGCCCTGGTAGTGCATGAGCTTGATCGAGGCGGTGCCGTGGTCGAACGGGCCTCCCCACGTCCCGATCACGCCCTGACCGAACAGGGCCGACTTCAGCCGCTCGTCCTCGATGTAGCGCCCGAGCACGTCGGCGATCGAGTCCGCGAAGACGAGGTCGATCTTCTCGCGGTCGTGGCCGAGCATCTCCTCGATCTCCTCGCGGGACGGCGTGGCGCCGATCCAGGCATCACGGGCGCCCTTGCGGAGCAGCTTGCGGACGTCGTCGAACAGCTCCTCGTAGGCCCAGTAGCCGTCGATGTCCCGCTTCGACAGCCCCAGCTCGACGAGGTTCCGCTGCGTCCTCGCGTCGTCGAGGAACTGGCCGAACGACGTGCCGTCCTCGAACGGCACCCAGAGGTTCGGATCCGCCATCCAGTACCTGAGGCCGCGCTTGCGGAGCTCGAGCTCGTCGATGACCACGTCGTCGAGCAGGCCGACCACGTACGCACACGGGCTGACGACGAACCGCTCGTCGGCGAACGGGCGCTCCAGCGTGCAGGCTCCGCCGAGCCGCTCGCGGCGCTCGAGGACGAGCACCGAGCGTCCCGCCCGGGCCAGGTAGGCGGCCGCGGTCAGACCGTTGTGGCCGCCGCCGACGACGACCGCGTCCCAGTCTTTGGTCGCCAGCTCCGCGACCGGGGCGGGCAGGCCGACCTCACCGAGCTGGGCGGCGATCTCGTTCACGACGGTGCGGCGAGCGCGGCCATGTAGCGCTCGGCGACGAGCGAGTCGAAGGCGTGGACGTCGCCCTCGTCGGCGGAGTAGCGGCCGGCCGTGTAGCCCTTCGTCCGCACCCCGCGCTGGGTGAGCTCGCAGACGCGCCAATCCTGGCGGTTGACGGTGTCCCAGAAGTCGACGGCGTCACTGGGGTCGAAGTCCGGCCGGGCCATCGTCTCCGGCTCGAAGAACCACTCGCAGGTGACCTCGGTGCGGTCGACGGCGCGGGGCCAGAGGGTGTGGAGCATCACGTAGTCGGGGTGCAGCGAGACGAGCGCGTTCGGGAACAGCGCGAAGTAGTAGACCGAGTTGATCTCCTTGGCGTCGAGGCCGTCGATCGCCGGCCGGTCGCCGGCGTGGCCGTGGCCCGTGCCCATCGTCTCGGCACCCTCGTTGAGCGTCATCGACCCACCGCACCAGCGGCCGGCGCCAGCCTGCGACTCGCCGCTGCGGTAGTCGCTGAGGGCGTTCAGCTCAGGGTGCACGCCGGGGCAATGCAGGCACTCGTTGTAGTTCTCGGCGATCGCCTTCCAGTTGGCGGCGACGTCGTAGACGGTGCCTCGCGCCCGCTCCAGCGAGCCGAGGCGCCAGCGATCGAGAAAGTCGCGCAGGTCGCCGACGTGCTCGCCCGGATCGGGGGCCTCGCCCCCGAGGTCGACGAGCAGCAGGCCACCGACCACGGCTGAGCGGGCCTCGATGAGGCCGAAGCAGCCCCGGTCGAAGTTCTCGACCGCATCCATGTGCGGCGCCGCGACGAGGCTGCCGTCGAGGTCATAGGACCAGCCGTGGTAGGGGCACTGGATCCGGCGCCGGACCTTGCCCTCGGTCTCCTCGACGAGCCGGGAACCGCGATGGCGACAGACGTTCAGGAACGCCCGCGGGACGCCGTCGGCTCCGGTCATCGCGAAGACGCTGCTGGGGCCGATCTCGCGCATCAGCCAGCTGCCCGGCTCGGCGATCACCGAGGCGTGCCCGAAGCAGACCCAACCCCCGAACAGGTTCTCGACCTCCCAGTCGAGCACGGCCGGATCCGCGAACGCGGCCGGCGGCAGCATCGAGGCGCGCTCGACCGGCTGCAGGGTCGAGCTGACGTCGGCGGGATCGAGGTGCAGCTTTCCGTTGCTGGTGGCCGGCGCGCTCATCGACTTGATTCCTCTCTGTCTCTCTCTCGGCAGGCCAGCGGGCACCGCGTTGACCTTGTAGTCAATCGATCAAACTATGTTAGAGTGCCGGTCAAGTTGGAGAGCGCCACCTACGAGACGGGAGCCCTGGGCATGGACGAGATCCCCTTCGAGCTCGACGACCGGGCCCGGGACATCCAAGCGCGGGCCCGCGCGTTCACCGAGGACGTCCTGATCCCGCTCGAGGAGGAGGCCGAGCGCCGCGACGGGATCCTTCCCGACGACGTCATCGAGGAGGTCAAGCGCGCGGCCACCGACGCCGATCTGATCGGCGGGCTCCACCTGCCCGAGCACGGCGGCCAGGGCTGGAGCCGACTCGAATGGGCACTGGTCGAGGAGCAGTGGGGCCGCAGCACCAACGCGATCCACTGGCACGTCCCGAACGCCTACAACGTCTGGCGTCACGCCAGCGACGAGCAGGTTCAGCGCTGGCTGGTGCCGGCGCTTCGCGGCGAGGTCCGCGACGCCTACGCGGTCACCGAGCGCGACGCCGGCTCCGACCCGAGCCGGATCGCGACGGTGGCCGAACCGACCGCCGACGGCTACCGGATCAACGGCGAGAAGTGGTTCGTGACGACCGGCGACGTCGCCGCCGTCTACGTCGTCATGGCCAACGTCGTCGCCGACGGCGAGAAGCTGCCGACGCTGTTCGTCGTCGATCGCGAGTCCGCCGGCGTCGAGATCGTCGACGACCCCGCCTTCACCCACTCCTACCCTGACGGCCATCCGACGATCGTCTTCCGCGACGTCGAGGTCACCGAGAGCGACGCGATCGGCGGCATCGGTGGAGGCGACGACCTGCAGCGCGCCTGGTTCATGGAGGAGCGGCTCGGGATCGCCGCCCGCTGCGTCGGCGCGATGTGGCGCCTGCTCGACGAGACGGTCGCGTGGGCGGCGAGCCGCGAGCAGGGCGGCAACCGGATCCTCGACTACCAGGGAGTCTCGTTCCCGCTCGCCGATTCGGCCGCCGACGCCGCCGCCGGGCGGCTGCTGACCCTGACCGTGGCCGAGCTCGCCGACCGCGGCGCCGACCTCAAGGTCGTCCACGGCAAGGCCTCGATGGCGAAGCTGTTCACGAGCGAGACCGCCTGGCGCTGCGCCGACCGCTGCGTGCAGGCGTTCGGCGGGCGCGGCTACCTGCGCTCGAACGTCGCCGAGCGCTTCCTGCGCGAGCTCCGGGTCGACCGCATCTGGGAGGGCACGAGCGAGATCCAGCGCCTCGTCGTCGCCCGCGGGCTCGAGCGCCGCGGCGTCGAGCGGATGCTCCACTGATCGGAACCGGGTGTCGGCGACCGGCCTCTCCCGTCTGCTCGAGCCCCGGTCGATAGCCGTCGTCGGGGCCACCGACCGCGAGGGCGCCTACGGGGACACCCTGCTGCGCAACCTCGAGCGCCTCGGCTACGACGGCGCGGTCTGGGGCGTCAACCCCAACCGGGAGCGGATCCGCGAGGTCCCCTGCGTCCCCCGCGTCGCCGAGCTGCCCGGCCCCGTCGACGCGGTCGCGGTCGCCGTGCCGGCGCGCGCCGTCCCGGACGCGATCGACGATGCGGTCGCGCTCGGGTGCGGCGGGGCGGTCGTCGTCTCGGCCGGCCTCGGCGAGGTCGAATCGGGCCGGGCGCTCGAGGAGCGGATCGTCACCACCGCCCGCGCCGCCGGCTTTCCGGTCTGCGGCCCGAACGGCAACGGCATCGTCAACTTCCCCGCCCGCGCCGGCCTCTGGGGCGACTCGGTCGAGGCGCTGCCGGCCGGCGGCGTCGCGATGGTCTCCCAGAGCGGCAACGTCGCGGTCAACGCGCTCGGCTCGCGCCGGGGCATCGGCTTCCACACCGTCATCTCGACCGGCAACCAGGCGGTCTGCGACGCGAGCGACTGGCTCGGGGCGCTGAGCGTCGCCGAGGGCGTGCGCTCGATCGCGATGTTCCTCGAGTCCGACGGTGACGGGGAGCGCTTCGCCGGCGCGCTCGCCGGCTGTGCCGAACGCGGGATCGGCGTCGTGATCCTCAAGGTCGGCTCCTCGGAGGCGGGCGCCGGCGCGGCGGCTGCGCATACCGGCTCGCTGGCCGGGGATCAGCGGGTCTTCCGGGCGCTGGTCGAGGAGTCCGGCGCCCGCTGGGCGCGCGACCCCCATGAGCTGCTCGAGATCGCTCGCGTCCTCGCCGAGCCGCGTGCCCGACCGGACCGCTCCGGCGGGCTCGCTTTCCTGACCTGCTCGGGCGGCGACTCCGGCATCGCCGCCGACGAGGCCGACCGGATCGGGCTGGAGCTGCCGCCGCTGGGGGCGGCGAGCCGGGAGCGGCTCGAGGGCCTGCTGTCGGAGGCGGCGACGATCGGCAACCCGCTCGACTACACGTCGCAGATCTGGGCCGAGCGCGAGCGGCTCGCCGCGATCGTCGCCGCGGTCGGCGACGACCCGGCGATCGACCAGATGGTGATCTTCCACGACACGCCCGAGTCGCTCTCGGCGGAGACCGAGCCGGGCTGGCGAGCCACTCGGGAGGGCCTCGCCGACGGCGCCGAGCGGTCGGCGGCGGCGCCGCTCTTCGCCTCCACCCTCCCCGACCTGATCGGCGAGGAGATCATCCGCGAGCTCTCCGGGCGCGGCCTCGCCTCGGTCCAGGGACTGATCACGGCGGTCCACTGCGCGGCGGAGCTCCGGCGCCCGCCCGGGGACCCGGAGCGGCTGCGGGCGATCGCCACTGCAGCAGCCGCGGCGCGGGGGGCGAGCGGCGACGGCGGATGGCTATCGGAGGCGGAGGCGAAGACGCTGATCGCGGCCGCCGGCATCCCGGTGCCGGCGGCGCGCACCGCCGCCGACCCGGTCGGGGCATCGGTCGCGGCCGCGGCGATCGGCTTCCCCGTCGCGGTCAAGCTCTCCTCCCCCGCCCTCCGGCACAAGAGCGACGCCGGCGCGATCGCGCTCGGGCTCGAGTCGGAGTCGGCGGTGCGCGACGCCGCGGCCCGGTTGCTGGAGCTGCCCGAGGCGGCGGGAGCCGAGCTGCTCGTCGAGCGGATGGCAGCGCCGGGGGCCGAGCTCCTCGTCGCCGCGCGCGCCGACGCGGTCGTGCCGGCGCTCGTCGTCGGCATCGGGGGCATCTGGACCGAGGCGCTCGACGACGTCGCGATCGTGCCCCTCCCCGCATCGCCGGCGCGGGTCGAGCGGGCACTCGGCGGGCTCCGCAGCGCCGACCTGTTGACCGGCGGCCGCGGCAGCGCGCCGGTCGACCTCGCGGCCGTCTGCACGGCGGCCGCGCAAGCCGGCGACGTCCTCCTCGAGGCCGGGCTCGACCTCCTCGAGCTCAATCCGCTGATCGCCGGCCCGACCGGATGCACGGCGGTCGACGCCCTCGCCCGGCGCAGCGATCGAGCAGGTCAGGCCGCGACGACCTCGACCGGCAGCCGCTCGACTCCGTAGATCCCGCTGACGCTCTGCAGCTCGGGCTCGCCGGCCGGCTCGATCCGCTCGGCGCGGCGGGCGACGAACGCGAGCGCCTCGGCGATCTCGGCCCGGGCCAGGTTGCGGCCGACGCAGAAGTGGATCCCGGCGCCGAACGTCAGGGTCCGGGCCTTGTCGCGCTCGACGGTGATGTCGAAGCGGTCCGGCTCGGCGAACGCTCCCGGATCGCGGTTCGCGGTGAACGCGCAGACCGACACGACGGTGCCGGCCGGGAAGTCGACGCCGTCGTAGCTGAGGTCCTCGGTGAGCAGCCGGGCCGTGAACGGCGTGATCGGCTCGAAGCGGACAGCCTCGTCCACCGCTCGGAGCGCCAGCGCATCGGGATCGCTGCGCAGCGCCGCCCACTGGTCGGGGCGCTCGGAGAGGAGCCGCAGCGCATGGGCGAGCTGGCTCTGGCTGGTGTCGACTCCACCGACGAGGATGTTGAGGACCAGGTTCTCGAGCTCGGCGCCGGAGAGCCGGTCGCCCTCCTCCTCGGCGGTGATCAACGACGAGATCAGGTCATCGGCCGGTGTGTCGCGCCGGGCGGCGATCAGCGGCCGGACCCAGTCGTAGAACTCGGCGACCTTGCGGTTGATGGTCGCGAGCTGCTCGGGATCCCCGAGCGCCGGCGGGTCGAACTGCCGCTGGATCCACATCGACCAGTCGTGAAGGCGGGCGGCGTCTCCGGCGGGCGCCCCCATCACCGCCGCGATCAC
>DATAFA010000041.1:0-38095 GCA_036257785.1 Solirubrobacterales bacterium
GCACGGTCGCGTGCTCGCCCGCTCGGGCGGCGGCGTCGGGATCGGCCAGCGCGATCCGCTCCACGCCCAGGCGGCGCGACTGCTCGAGCAGCAGCTCCCAGCTGGACGAGGCGGCCAGGCCGACCACCTCCAGCTCCGGGCCGCGCTCGACCACGTCGATGGCCTGCTCGCCGATCGAGCCCGTGGAACCGAGGATCAGGACGTCCTTCACGGCAGCAAGTGTAGGAACGACCGGCGACCGGTCCGGCCGGGGGCGCTCAGCCGAGCCCCGCGACCCGATCGAGGATCGCGTCGGCGAGCTCCCGCTTGGTGCCGCGGGGGAGCCGGTCCTCCTCGGTTCCGGAGACGATCGTCACCTCGTTGTCGGTGCTCTCGAAGCCGATCGAGCTGTCGGAGACGTCGTTGACGACGATCGCGTCGATCCCCTTGCGCTCGAGCTTGTCACGGGCCCGCGCGACGAAATCGCCGCCGTGCTCGGCAGCGAAGCCGACGAGCACCTGGCCGTCCCGGCGCTCGGCGGCGAGGCCGGCGATGACGTCGGCGGTCGGCTCGAGGTCGAGGCTCAGCCCGGCGCCCTGCTCGCGGACGAGCTTGCCGGCGTACGGCTCGGCCGGCCGGAAATCGGCGACGGCGGCCGCCATCAGCAGCAGGTCGGCGTCACCGAACTCGGCTCGGGCGGCGGCGTCGAGCTCAGCGGCGCTGTTGACGTCGATCCGGTTCACGCCGGCGGCGCTCGCCAGGGCGACGTTCGCGGCGATCAGGGTGACGTCGGCACCGCGCCGGGCTGCCGCCTCGGCGAGCGCGATCCCCATTCGCCCGCTCGAGCGGTTGCCGATGAAGCGGACGGGGTCGATCGGCTCACGGGTCCCGCCAGCGGTGACGAGGACGCGGCGGCCGGCGAGGTCCGCGGCCGGGGCCGCCGCGGCCGCCTCGATCGCGGCGAGGATCTCGGCCGGCTCCGGCATCCGGCCCGGCCCGTGCTCGCCGCGCGACGCCAGGGCCCCCACCCCGGGCTCGAGGACGGTCACGCCGCGGTCGCGCAGGGTCGCGACGTTGGCCCGGGTGGCCTCGGCCTCCCACATCCTCCCGTTCATCGCCGGCGCCGCGATCCGCGGCGCCGTGCAGGCGAGAAACGAGGTCGTCAGGTAGGAGTCGCAGATCCCGGCGGCGAGCTTGGCGAGCGTGTTGGCGGAGGCCGGCGCGACCACGAAGGCGTCGGCGGCCTCGACGACCGCGAGATGGGAGATCGGGTCGTGGGCCGGTGGCTCGTCGCCAGGGTAGGTGCCGCGGAGCGGGTCGCGGCTGAACTCGCCGGTCAGGACCGGCGCCCCGGTGATGCCCTCGAACGTCGCGGGCCCGATGAAGCGCCGGGCCGCCTCGGTCATCGTCACCCGCACGCCGTGGCCGGCGAGCGTCGCCTGCCGCGCCAGCTCGACCGCCTTGTAGGCGGCGATGCCGCCGCTGACGCCGATCAGGATTCTTGCCACGGCTTCCTCCGGATGGATGCGCCCGGACCGCGGGCGCGGCGCCTTCGGGCTAGTGCCGGTACTCGTAGTTGATCTTGCCGGCGGCCAGCTCCTCGAGGGCGATCGTCAGGTAGTTGTCGCTCTCGGCCTCGACCATCGGCGGCGTGTGCTCCTCGTAGGTGCCCTCGCCGAGCGCGCGGTAGTAGCTGTTCAGCTGCCGCGCCCGCTTCGCGGCGACGACGACCGCCGTGTAGTGGGAGTCGGTGCGGTCCATCAGTTTGTCTACTCGGGGCTTGATCATCGCCGGGCAGTGTAGGGCACGCCGGGAACCGCGGGCAAGCGCCGTTGACTCCCGGTCAGACCGAGGAACCTCTCCATATGCGAGAACGACCTCGGGTTGACGGCGAGTCAGCGACCGTGCTTGCGGACGATCGACGCCAGCTCGGCGGCGGCCCGGTCGACGTCGTCGTTGACGACCGCGTGCGGGAACTCGCCGCGGGCGGCGAGCTCCTCGGCGGCGACCTCGAGGCGGGCCTCGATCGTCTCGGCGTCGTCGGTTCCGCGGCCCTCGAGGCGCTTGCGGAGGTCAGCGGGGTCCGGCGGGGCGACGAAGATCTGGATCGCCTCGGGCATCGTGGCGCGAACCTGGCGGGCGCCCTGGAGCTCGATCTCGAGGACGACCGGAACGCCGCGGGCGTTGCGCTCCTCGACCTCGGTTCGCAGCGTCCCGTAGCGGTTGCCGCTGTAGGTGGCGTGCTCGAGGAAGTCGCCCGCCTCGATGCGGCGGTCGAACTCGTCGCGGTCGAGGAAGTGATAGTCGACGCCGTCGATCTCGCCGGCGCGGGCGTCCCTCGTCGTGGCCGAGGTCGAGAGCTCGAGCTCGGGGACGAGCTCGCGCAACGCGCGGATCAGCGTTCCCTTGCCGACCCCCGAGGGCCCGGTGATGACGAAGACAGCCGACACGACGGCCGATTCTTACTGGAGGAGCGGCGGCTCAGCGCTGATCGGGATCGATCAGCGACGCCGCAGCAGCGCGACGAGCTCGGAGCGCTGCCGGACCGAGAGGCCGCCGATCGTCTTCGACGGCGACACCCGGCACTGGTTGAGAATCCGGTTGACCTTGACGCGGCCGTACTTCGGGACGGCGAGCATCATGTCGAAGACCTTCGCCGTCTCGAGGTACTCGGGCGGATCGAGGAGAAGCCCCTCGATCTGGACCTTGCCGGCTTTCAGATCGCGCTTCAACTGCGCCCGTCGGGTCCGGATCTCGTTCGCCGCCTCGAGCGCCCTCATGCGCTGGTCGTGACTGCGCGTGGGAACGGATGTCGGAGTCGAGGAGGCGGTGGGCATCGGCGCGGCGATCATATACAGGCCTCGGCTGCGTGCAAGCCGAACGCGGCGATTCCCGGCGAATTCGGCTCAACCTCGACTCGAGGTCGAGGTTGGCCGCCGCCCAGCGGTGGCGATGTTCACCGAAATTACGGCTTTCCGGAGCCTCCGCCGGCCACCGGCTGAAGGGCCTCGAGCTCGGCCCGGATCCGCTCGGCGGCGAGCGGATCGCGGAAGCTGGCGGTCCCGACGGCGACGGCGGTGGCCCCCGCCGCGAGCAGCGTCGCGGCGTCGCTGCCGCGCTCGACCCCGCCCATCCCGACGACCGGGATCTCGATCGCAGCGGCGACGTCGGCCACCTGCTTGAGGGCGATCGTCCGCACCGCGGGGCCCGACAGCCCGCCGCTGCCGGCGCCGAGCCAGGGGGTGCCGTCGACAAGCAGCGGCGCCGCCTTGAGCGTGTTGATCAGCGAGACGGCGTCGGCTCCCCCCTGCTCGGCGGCGATCGCGATCGTCGCCGGCTCGGCGACGTTCGGCGTCAGCTTCACGATCAGCGGCTTCGCGGTCAGCGGTCGCAATGTCGCCATCAGCGCGGCGGTCTCGTCGGGCTCCTCGCCGACGATCAGGCCCGAGTGCACGTTCGGACAGGAGACGTTCAGCTCCAGCGCCGCGACCTCGGAGCGGTCCGCGACCGCCTCGACGAGCGGTGCGAACTGCTCGGCGCTCGTCGCCATCACCGAGACGATCAGCGGCACCGGCAGCTCGGCGAGCAGCGGCAGATCTGCCTCGAGGAAGCCCTCGAGGCCCTTGTTCGGCAGCCCGATCGAGTTGACCATCCCGGCGCCCTCCTCCCAGAGGCGCGGCGGCGGGTTGCCGGTCCGGGCCGCCGGGGTGATCGTCTTCGAGACGTAGGCGCTGAACGGGAACCGCTCGAGGACCGCGTCGCCGAACGCACGCCGTGCCGCGATCGCGTCGAAGGTCCCCGAGGCGTTGATGATCGGGTGAGCGAGCTCGATCCCGCAGAGGTCGACGGCCCCGGCCGGGCTCATCGGTGCCCGGCCCCCATGACGAGCGCCGTCTCGACGTCGGCCGCGCGGACGACCGGCCCGTCGACGCAGAGGCGCATGTAGCCGCCGGAGCGGAGCGGCATCGCGCAGCCGAAGCAGGCCCCGAAGCCGCAGGCCATCGGCGACTCCATCGCCAGCTCCGCCGCGACCCCCCGCAACTCGCAGAGCGCCCGGACCGCTTCGAGCATCGCCGGGGGCCCGCAGGCGTAGACGACCGCGGTCCTCGCCGAGTCGCCGGCAAGCATCCGCTCGAGCAGGTCGGTCACGTAGCCGCGGTGGCCGGCGTGGCCGTCCTCGCTGGCGAGCCGGATCTCCGAGCAGCGGAAGAGCTCGAGCCCGCCGGAATGCTGACGATCGCGGAAGCCGAGCAGCGAGCGCTCGGGAATGCCGCGGGAAGCCAGGGTGCGGCGCCAGATCGCCAGTGGCGCCAGGCCGATTCCACCGCCGACGAGGATCGCGCCGGCCGCATCGGGGTTGAGCTCATCGGGTGTCGAGAACGGCCTGCCGAGCGGACCCGTCAGCAGCAGCCCATCGCCCTCGCTGAGCGTCGCCAGCCTCGCGGTGCCCGGCCCGACGTCCTCGACCAGGAACGAGAGCCGCGCGCCCTCGGCTCCACCGGTCGCCTCGGCGACCGAGAAGGCGCGCGGAAGGAACGGCCGCTCGCCGTCCCCTCCCCAACCACCCTCGGTGGCCAGCATGTAGAACTGCCCCGCGGCCGGCAACGGCCCGCCGGGGTCGAGCGCGGTGATGATCCGGTAACCGCCGCTCGGCTCGTTGGCGATCACCTCGCCGCGACGGCGGCCGAAGGGGGCCGGCACCCGGCCGTCCTCGCCCCGGCCGGCGGCCCGCGGTTCGCTGTCGGCCCGCGCCGGCACCGCGTCAGGCCCGCTCGGCGGGGGCCGGGGCGGCCTCTCCGTGCAGCTCCTGCAGGCTGCGGACCTCGATCCGGCCGTTCGCCTGGGAGGCGCCGATCGCCCGGGCGGCGGCGGTCGCGCCGGTCATCGTCGTGATGCAGGGGATCCCGTTCCGGGTCGCGGCGCTGCGGATCTCGTAGCCGTCGGTGCGCGCGCCGGAGCCGGTCGGAGAGTTGATGACCAGGTCGACCTCGCCGCGCTCGATGTAGTCGACGACGTTCGGCGACCCCTCCTGGATCTTGTGGATCGTCTCGACCGGCACGCCCATCCGCGAGATCGCCTGCGCGGTTCCGGCGGTCGCGACGATCTCGAAGCCGAGGTCGCAGAAGCGCGTCGCCAGCTGCATCGCACTCGCCTTGTCGCCGTCGGTCACGGTGATGAAGACGGTGCCCGAGCTGGGTAGGGCGACCCCGGCCGCGGTCTGGGCCTTGCCGAACGCCGACGGGAAGTCCTCGGCGACGCCCATGACCTCGCCGGTGCTCTTCATCTCCGGCCCCAGCACCGTGTCCGTCCCGCTGAACCGGGAGAACGGCATCACCGCCTCCTTGACCGACACGTGGCCGGTCGGCATCCCCGGCAGGTCCTGGTCGGCGAGCTTCTCGCCGAGCATCAGCCGGCAGGCGATCTTTGCGATCGGCGCCCCGATCGCCTTGCTGACGAACGGGACCGTCCGCGACGCGCGCGGGTTCGCCTCGATGACGTAGAGCTCGCCGGCCGCGACCGCGTATTGGATGTTGATCAGCCCGACGACGCCGAGCTCGAGCGCGAGCGCCCGGGTGGTCTCGGCGATCCGCCCGAGCATCTCGTCGCCGAGGCTCATCGGCGGCAGGACGCAGGCCGAGTCGCCGGAGTGGACCCCGGCCTCCTCGACGTGCTGCATCACTCCGGCGAGCTCGCAGTCGGTGCCGTCGGCGAGCGCATCGACATCGACCTCGATGGCGTCCTCGAGGAAGCGGTCGAGGAGCAGCGGGTGCTCGCGGTCGGCCTTCGCGTAGCGGCTCAGGTAGGTCGCGAGGTCGTCGGTCGAGTAGCAGATCTCCATCGCCCGGCCGCCGAGCACGTAGGAGGGGCGAACGAGCAGCGGAAAGCCGACCCGGCCGGCGATCGACTCCGCCTCCTCGGCGCTGAGGGCGGTGCCGTAGGGCGGGTGGGCGACGCCGAGCCGCTCGAGCAGGGCGCCGAAGCGGCCGCGGTCCTCGGCCAGGTCGATCGCGTCGACCGGCGTGCCGAGCAGTTTCACGCCGGCGTCCTCGAGCTGCTTGGCGAGCCGCAGCGGCGTCTGGCCGCCGAACTGGACGATCACGCCCTCCGGCTGCTCCTGCTCGATCACGGCGAGGACGTCGTCGGCGGTCAGCGGCTCGAAGTAGAGGCGGTCGGAGGTGTCGTAGTCGGTCGAGACCGTCTCCGGGTTGCAGTTGACCATCACCGCGTCCCGGCCCGACTCGCGCACCGTCATCGCGGCGTGCACGCAGCAGTAGTCGAACTCGATCCCCTGCCCGATCCGGTTCGGGCCGGAGCCGAGGATGACCACGCTGGAGCGCTCGCCGCGGCGGATCTCGCCGGCCGAGATCGGCCCGGTGCCGCCCCGCTCGTGGGTCGAGTAGTAGTAGGGCGTCTCGGCCTCGAACTCCGCCGCGCAGGTGTCGACCGACTTGTAGGTCCGGTCGAGGCCGGTGGTCCCGTCGCCGGCGACGGCCAGCTGCTCGAGCTCGTGCAGGTACCAGTGGTCGATCGCGGTCCGGGCATGGATCTGGTCGGCTCCGATCCCGCGCCGGAAGCCCTCGAGAACGAGATCGAAACGGTCCGAGGACGGAACCTCGAGGCGGTCGAGCAGCTCCCCGTCACTGTCGGGCAGGTCGGGATCGGCGTCGAGCTCACGCGAGCGCATCGCCTTCGCGAACGACTCCCGGAACGTGCGGCCGATCGCCATCGCCTCGCCGACCGACTTCATGTGAGTCGTCAGCCTTCCCTCGCTGCCCGGGAACTTCTCGAAGGCGAAGCGCGGGATCTTCGTGACGACGTAGTCGATCGTCGGCTCGAAGGCGGCGGGCGTCGCCCTGGTTATGTCGTTGGGGATCTCGTCGAGCGTGTAACCGACGGCGAGGCGGGCGGCGATCTTCGCGATCGGGAAGCCGGTCGCCTTCGAGGCCAGCGCCGAGGAGCGCGAGACCCGCGGGTTCATCTCGATGACGACGATCTCGCCGCTCTCGGGGTCGACGCCGAACTGGACGTTCGAGCCCCCGGTCTCGACGCCGACGGCGCGGATCACCTTGATCGCCTGGTCGCGGAGCTCCTGGTAGAGCGCGTCGCTGAGGCTCTGGGCGGGCGCGACGGTCACCGAGTCGCCCGTGTGGACGCCCATCGGGTCGATGTTCTCGATCGAGCAGACGACGATCACGTTGTCGTTGCGGTCGCGCATCAGCTCGAGCTCGAACTCGCCCCAGCCGAGCACCGACTCCTCGACGAGCACCTGGTTGATCGGGCTCGCGGCAAGCCCCTCGGAGATGATCTGGCGGAGCTCGGTCTCGGTCCGGGCGGCGCCCCCTCCGAGGCCGCCCATCGTGAACGCCGGGCGGATGATCGCCGGCAGCGTCAGCGACCCGTCGGCGAGGGCCGCCTCGGCGTCCGCGACCGACTCGGCGATCAGCGACCACGGCACCCGCAGGCCCGCCCCCTCCATCGTCTGCCGGAAGGCGTCGCGGTCCTCGGCCCGGTGGATCGCCTCGTAGTCGGCACCGATCAGCTCGACGCCGAAGCGCTGCAGCGTCCCGTCGTCGTACAGCGCCTTCGCGAGGTTCAGCGCGGTCTGCCCGCCGAGCGTCGGCAGCAGCGCGTCGGGGCGCTCGCGCTCGATGATCGCCGCCACCACCTCGGGGGTCAGCGGCTCGACGTAGGTCCGGTCGGCGAACTCGGGGTCGGTCATGATCGTCGCCGGGTTCGAGTTGACGAGGACGATCTCGTAGCCCTCCTCGCGCAGCACCTTGCAGGCCTGGGTCCCCGAGTAGTCGAACTCGGCCGCCTGGCCGATCACGATCGGCCCCGACCCGATCAGGAGGATCTTCTCGATGTCGTCGCGCCTAGGCACCGGCGTGCTCGAGGAAGCGGTCGAATAGGTAGCGGGCGTCGTGCGGACCGGGGCCGGCCTCGGGGTGGTATTGGACCGTCCCGCCGGGAACGTCGAGCAGCGTCAGCCCCTCGACGGTGCGGTCGTAGAGGTTCAGGTGGGAGAGCTCAGCGGTCCCGAAGTCGGTCTCCCACCGGATCGGCTCGTCGGTCTCCATCCGCGTCTCGCCGTGCGGCCCGGCGACCGCGAACCCGTGGTTCTGCGAAGTGATCTCGATCCGGCCGGTGGCGAGGTCCTTGACCGGATGGTTGATGCCGCGGTGGCCGAACGGGAGCTTGAAGGTCTCGAGCCCGATCGCCCGGCAGAGCAGCTGATGGCCGAGGCAGATGCCGAAGACCGGCCGCTTGCCGACGAGCTCGCGCACGGTCGTGACGACGTAGTCGAGGGCGGCCGGGTCGCCGGGGCCGTTCGCGAGGAAGACGAGGTCGGGGTCGTGAGCGAGGACGTCAGCGGCCGAGGACCCGCTGGGCAGCAACGTCACCCTGCAGCCGCGCTCGCGGAGCTGGCGGACGATCGAGAGCTTGATGCCGGTGTCGATGCCGACGACGTGAGGCCCGTCGCCGCCGAGGACGACCGGCTCCGACGGCGTCACCGTCCGGGCGAGGTCGGCGCCGTTCATCGAGGGCTCCGCGGCGATCCGCTCGCGGGCCGCCTCGACCGGGGTCGCGGCCGCGAAGATCCCGCCCCGCATCGCCCCGGCGTCGCGGATGTGACGGACCAGCGCCCTGGTGTCGACGCCGGCGATCGCCGGGATCCCGTAATCGTCGAGCCAGTCGAGCCAGCCGCGCTCGGCGGTCGCGCAGTCCTCGGCGTTCTTCGCCTCGCGCATGATCACGCCACGGGCGTGGACGGCGTCCGACTCCATGGCCGCCTGGCTGACCCCGTAGTTGCCGATCAGCGGGTAGGTGAACGTGATGATCTGCCCGGCGTAGCTGGGGTCGGTGACCGACTCCTGATAGCCGGTCATTCCGGTGTTGAAGACGACCTCGCCGAGCGCCTCGCCGTCGGCGGCGCCGCAGAGCTCGCCGTCGAGGCGGGAGCCGTCCTCGAGCAGGACGTAGCCGCTCACGGCGCTCACGGCGCGTACTCCAGGACCAGCCGCTGGACGTCCTTGAAGCGATCCGTGCCGGCCTCGCCGAGGAGCTCGAAGAGCGCCGTCTCGACGCTGGTCACCCAGGCACCGGCCCGCTCGGCCTTGGCGAGCCCGAGATCGCGGTCCGAGTCGCTGCGGGACCCGACCGCGTCGGCGACGACGTGGACCTCGACGCCGTCGTCGAGCAGGTCCAGAACCGTCTGGTTGACGCAGACGTGGGCCTCGACGCCGCAGACGATGGCCTGCTCGCGGCCGCCGAGCTCGAATCCCTCGGCGGCGGCGGCGGAGAAGACGGTCTTCGGCAGCGGCTCGACGCCGGCCGGCAGCCGTTCGGCGACCTCCTCGACGGTCGCTCCCAGCCCCTTCGGGTACTGCTCGGTGACGATGACGGGCACACCCATCGCGTCGGCGCCGCGAACGAGCGTCCCGGTCGCGGCGACGACCCGCTCGAAGCCCGGGATCGCCTTCCGGAAGCCCTCCTGGACGTCGACGACGACGAGCGCCGCACGCTGCGGGTCGAGCTTGGCGCTCATCCGGCGACCTTCATCGTGAACTCGCGGCGCCGGTAGGCGACGGTGCCGGCGACGATCGTGATCACCGGGCGGGAGCGCAGCCGGCGGCCGGTGAAGCAGGAGTTGACCGAGCGGCTCTCCCAGCCGTCGGCGCCGACCTCCCATTCGCTGTCGAGGTCGACGAGCGCGATGTCGGCCTCGGCGTCGGGGGCGATCCGCGACGGGGCGATGTCGAACAGCTCGGCACCCGCCCCCAGCCGCTCGACGATCAGCCCGAGATCGACGACGCCGGGCAGCACCAGCTCGGTGTAGAGCGCCGCGAAGGCAGTCTCGAGTCCGGTCACGCCCATGTTGGCGACCTCGAAGGGGATCTCCTTCTCGTGCGGGGCGTGCGGGGCGTGGTCGGTGCCGATGCAATCGACGATGCCGCTGCGGAGCGCCTCGATCAGCGCCTGACGGTCATCCTCGGTCCGCAAGGGCGGGTTCATCTTGAAGCGGGCGTTGAGGCTGCGGACCTCCTCGTCGGTGAGGACGAGGTGGTGTGGCGTGAGCTCGGCGGTCAGCTTCGCGCCGGCCTGCTTGGCAACGGCCACCGCCTCCACCGAGGCCCGGGCGGAGAGGTGTTGGACGTGGGCGCGGGCATCCTCGTAGAGGCAGAGGGCGCCGTCGCGAGCGATCATCGTCGACTCGGAGACGTCGGGGACACCGGCGAGCCCGAGCGCGGCCGAGACCGCCCCCTCCCCCATCGCTCCGTCGCCGCTCAGCGCCGGATCCTCCTCGTGGAGCAGGATCGTGCCCCCGACCAGGTGCTGGTACTGCAGCGCCCGTCGCATCACCCCGGCGTCGGTGACCGGCAGCCCGTCGTCGGAGAAGCCGACCGCACCGGCTTCGCGGAGCGCCGCCATCTCGCTGAGCTCGCGGCCGGCCATCCCCCGGGTCACGGTCGCGACGAACGCGGTCGGGACGACCGCCTCGGTCTCGGCCCGCTCGCGCAGCGCGGCGACGATCGCCGGGTCGTCGACCACCGGATCGGTGTTCGCCATCGCGACGATCCCGCAGAAGCCGCCCGCGGCGGCGGCGCGCGTCCCGGACTCGATGTCCTCGCGGTACTCCTGCCCGGGGGTCCGCAGGTGGACGTGGGGGTCGAAGAAGGCGGGGAAGGCGTGCAGGCCGGAGGCGTCGAGCTCCTCGCCGCCCTCGGGCAGCTCGCCGGCGCCGGACTCGGCGATCGCGGCGATCCGGCCCTCGCGAACGACGATGTCGCACTCGCGGTCGAGGTCGGAGCGCGGATCGAACCCGTGGGCGCCGCGGATCAGCAGGTCGCCGCCGGGATCGCCGCCACCGCGCCAGTCGAGCGACGCGATCTCGCGCTGCTCGGCGCTCAAGCCGGCTCTCCGATCGGCGACTCCTCGCCGGTCCGGCCGCGATCGGCGCCGATCCGGCTCAGCGGCCGCGGGCGCTCGCCGCCGGCGAGGATCTCGTAGAGGATCGCCATCCGGACGAGCAGGCCGCTCGCGACCTGGGCGGTGATCAGCGAGGCGGGGCCGTCGATGATCTCCGGCGAGAGCTCGACGCCGCGGTTGACCGGCCCGGGGTGCATGACGAGCTGGCGAGGGCCGAGCCGGCGGTCGTTGATCTGATAGGTGATCGCGTACTCGCGCAGGGACGGCACGAAGGCCTGCTTCATGCGCTCCTTCTGCATCCGCAGGGCGTAGATCACGTCCGCCTCGCCGAGGTCGGTGAGGTCGTAGGCGACCGCGCAGCCGAGCTCCTCGATCCCGCGCGGGATCAGCGTCGGCGGGCCGGCGACGGTCACCTCCGCCCCCATCGTCACGAAGGCGCGGATGCAGCTGCGGGCGACCCGGCTGTGCGCGACGTCACCGACGATCCAGATCCGCTTGCCGTCGAGCGGGCCGACGTTGTCGATCAGCGTGTAGACGTCGAGGAGGGCCTGGCTCGGATGCTCGTGCTTGCCGTCGCCGGCGTTGATGACGGCGGCCTCGGTCCATCCGGCGACGAGCGCCGCAGCTCCCGCCTCCGGCGAGCGGATCACGATCGCCTCCGGCTCGTAGGCCGAGAGCGTCGCGATCGTGTCGCGCAGCGACTCGCCCTTGTCGACGGAGGAGCCGACCGACTTCACCGAGACGACGTCGGCCGAGAGCCGCTTGGCGGCGAGCTCGAACGAAGAGCTCGTGCGGGTGCTCGACTCGTAGAAGAGGCTGACGATCGTGCGGCCGCGGAGCGTCGGGACCTTCTTGATGTCCCGCCGGCCGACCTCGGCGAAGCTGCGGGCACGGTCGCAGATCAGCTCGATGTCGTCGCGGTCGAGATCCTCGATCGAGAGCAGATGCCTCATCGGGACGCCTCCCCGTTGCTGTGCGCGGCGCCCACCGGCGCCGCCTCGCCGATCGCGACCTCGTCGAGGCCGTCGACCTCCTCGAGCCGCACGTAGACGCGCTCGTCGCGGGCGGTCGGCAGGTTCTTGCCCGTGTCGTCGGGCCGGATCGGCAGCTCGCGGTGGCCGCGGTCGGCGAGGACCGCGAGCTGGACCCGCTGAGGCCGCCCGTAGTCGAACAGCGCCTCGATCGCCGCGCGGACGGTGCGGCCCGTGAACAGGACGTCGTCGACGAGGACGATCGTGCGGCCGTCGGGGTCGAAGTCGAGGTGGGAGGAGTGGACGATCGGGGAGTCGCTCGGCGCCCGGCCGCCCACGTCGTCCCGGTAGAAGGAGATGTCGATGTCGCCGAGCGGCACCTCGGCATCCGAGAGCTCCTCGAGATGGGCGTGCAGGCGGCGGGCGAGGACGGCGCCGCGGGTATGGATCCCGACGATCGCGATGGCCGAGCCCGGCCGAAGATCGGAATCGGCGGAATCGGCGTCGCCGGCCCCGGCTCCGGCGTTCTTCTCGATGATCTCGTGCGCGATGCGCACCAGCGTCCGGCGTAGATCGTCCCGGTCGAGGACGACTCTCTCGCTCATGGGCGCCCCTTCCTGGCCTCGCTGGACCTGGTTAAAGGAAACGTCGCGAGGGAACTTAGCAGGGCCGACCGGCGGCGCCCGGATCCTCAGCCGGAGCGGCGGTCCCGTTTCACGGTATATGCGACATCTTCGGCCCCACAGGTCGTGAACTTCCTGCCGTTCCGCCGAAAGACGATCTTGACGGTGAACTTGCCGGCGATCTTGCGCTTCCCCTTGCGCTCACCCTTGATGTCCCACTTGTAGCGGGCGCTGAAGGTCCTGTCGGAGTCGATCGTCGCGCCCTCGTCACGGAACTTGTCCGGGCGCGAGCGGTCGAGCGGCGCTCGGAAGGAGAACTCGCCGGTGAACGGCTTGTACCGACCCGAGCACTCGGTCACGGCTGAGAAGGCGCCGCGCTTGACGCGCCCGCGGCCGTCGACGATCAGCTTGATGTCGCGGTCCTGGTCGGTGAGGCCGCGGTAGGGAAGCGAGTCGCCCTTGGCGGCGAACCCGGAGGCGGCCGCCGCGAGCGTCAGCAGGCAGGCGGCGAGGAGCGCGATCGTGAGCGGCGGACGAGGCATGGCCGCCGAGTTCTATCGGGCTTCGGGCTGCTCGGTGCCGGTCGGCGGCGCCGAGCGGGCTCCGTTCTCGACGAGGGCGGGGGCGCCGCGCTCCGGCAACGGGACCTCCACGAGGTCGAAATCGCGGGGTGCGACCGCCGCGGCGAACGCGGTCCGGGCCTCGGCGAGGATGTCGGGGACGAAGTGGCGCGAGGAGATGTGGACGAGCGCCAGCATCCCGACCCCGGCGGCCGCGGCGACCTCGGCGGCCGCGAGCGCTGTGGAGTGGCCGGTCTCGGCGGCCCGGTCGGCTTCGGCGGCGGCGAAGCTCGCGTCGTGAACCAGCAGCTCAGCCCCCTCGGCGGCGATCTCGGTCTCCTCGCAGGGCTCGGTGTCGCCGGTGATCACGATCGTCCGGCCCGGCCGGTCGGGGCCCATCACCTGCTCGGGCTCGACCGTGCCGTCGCGACCGGGCACCGGGACGCCGTCCTGGAGCCGCCCGAAGGCCGGGCCCGGCTCGACGCCGAGCGCCCGTGCCGCGTCCGGGTCGAAACGGCCCGGGCGGGGCTCCTCACGGAGCGCGTAGCCGTTGGCGACGATCCGATGGGATACATCGAAGGGCTCGACCTCGTAGTCGCCGAAGTCGACGGCCTCGGCGCGGTTCAGCTCGACCAGCTCGAGCCCGTATCGGGGCTTGCCGACGATCCGCGAGATCGACGCGAACAGCGCCCGCAGACCCGGCGGCCCGTAGATCGTCAGCCGCTCCTCCCGATCCTGCATCTCGTAGCTCTTGATCAGGCCGGGCAGGCCGAGGTAGTGGTCGGCGTGCAGGTGGGTGACGAAGATCGCATCGACGTTGATCAGGCCGACCGAGCGCTGCATCTGCCGCTGGGTCCCCTCGCCGCAGTCGAACAGCAGGCGATCGCCGCCGCGGCGGACGAGCAGCGCCGCGGTGTTGCGGCGCGCCGAGGGCACCGAGCCGCCGGTGCCGAGGAAGATCACGTCGAGGTCCATGCCGGGAGCGTATGGGCGCGCGGCAACCCGCGCGCGGTGCCGCGTCCGCCTGTACCTTGCGCGCCATGAGGAAGCTCGCAGCGGCAATGCTCCCGGTCGTAGCCCTCGCGCTGGCGCTCGCCGCTGCCGCGGCGGCCGGCCTGCCGAAGCCGAAGGACACGGTCCGGATCGAGGTCCCGAAGTCGATCGCGGGCGTCGAGCTGAAGATGAAGCTGAAGCGGGCCAACAAGGAGTGGGGCCACCGCGGCGACTGCGACTTCAGGGGCGTTCAGAGTTGCACCTACGAGGGCAGGAACCCCCGCGTCGGCAGCGCCTCGATCGAAGCGGCTCGCCGCGGCAACGTCAGCTCGTTCGGGATCTTCGCCGGCCGGGACGGCAAGGACGAGTACGTGTTCAAGGGCAGGCTCCTCCGCTTCGACACGAAGGAGGGGATCGGCCTCGGCGACAAGGGCGCCAAGGTCCCGCGGGCGTACCCGAAGGCGATCAGGACCGCCAACAAGACCGGCTACATCGTCGAGGGCAAGGGCCGCTCCTACATGACCTTTCAGACCTTCGACGACAAGCGAATCACCGGCATCACCCTCGTCGACGGCAAGCACCACGGCTGAGCCGCCGCAATACACTGCCCACCCGCAAGCGCCCGTAGCTCAGCTGGATAGAGCGCCGCCCTCCGGAGGCGGAGGTCGCAGGTTCGAATCCTGCCGGGCGCGCTAAGGCAGAGCCTTACATGCTTCCCGTCCAGTAACACCCAACGGTCCGAGGAGACCGGACGGGCGAAGCCCGGAGGATCTCCTCGGGGTGTTGTCAGGGCTTGATCTTCGAGCACGCGTTGCCGGCGCAGTCGGAGAGCTTCACCGCCTTGCGCGCCAGGCGGTTCTCGATGTCCGCGTAGGCCGGGTCGCCGGCGAGGTTGTGGAGCTCGTCCGGGTCCGCCTGGCGGTCGAAGAGCTGGCGGTCGCCGCTTTCGGTGTACTCGACGAACGTGTAGCGGTCGGTCCGCACGCCCTCGTAGGGCCGGTCCCAGCCGTTGACCGGGATCGCCCCGGCGAACAGCGGCGCCGGCGCCTCGATCCCGAGCGCCCGCTGCGGCACCTGATCGGGGTCGGCCATCGTCGGCAGCAGCGACAGGCCGTCCATCGTCCGCCCCGGGCGCGCGTTCGCGAGATCGAGCAGCGTCGGCGCGAAATCGATGTTCGAGACCTGGCCCTGCACCTTCTCGCCCTGCGGGATGCCGGGACCGCGGACGATCAGCGGCACCTTCAGCGACTCGTCGTAGGGCAGGAACTTGTCGCCGGGGATCCGGTGCTCGCCCTGGAGCCAGCCGTTGTCGGAGACGAACATGATCACGGTGTTCTTGAGCTGGTGGGTCTCGCGGAGGGTCTTGACCATCTCGCGAACGTGGTCGTCGACCGCCATGATCGAGCCCGCCCGCCCCTGGTAGTCGAGGTTGAGCTGGTCGATGGCGTCCTGGTCGAGCGGGGTCGCGGCCTCCATGTTCTCGGGGATCGGGCCGGTGCCCTGGTTGTTGAAGCTCGGACCCTGCGGCAGCGTCAGCTCGGCGCTCTCGTCGCGGTAGCGGAACGGCGGCCGGGGATCCGGCCCGGGCCGCCCCATCAGCGTCGTCGAGACGTCCTCGCGGTGCGGTGCGGCGGGCGACCACCAGATGAAGAACGGCTTCTTCGCGTTGCGGCCGCGGCGGACCAGCCGGGTCGCCACCTTGCCGGTCACGTCGGGCGAGTAGTCACGGGGACGCTCGGCGCCCCAGTAGTCGTACGGCGGCGGACCGAACAGCCGCCCGAGCTCGGCGAAGATGGTCGCCAGCGTGTCGGGCTCGTCGTCGACCTCGACGTGAGCGAACTCGACGAGCTTGCGGGCGAACTCGTCGTCTCCCCAGCTCTGCAGCTTGCCGTCCTTGTTCATCACGAAGTTGAAGTAGTCGTAGGCGGAGACGTCGAGCAGCCCGCGCCAGGTGTCGAAGCCCTTCGGAACCTCGCCGTGGGCATCGAGCGCCCCGTAGCCGTTCAGCCACTTGCCGACTGCCGCCGTCTGATAGCCCGCGTCGTCGAGCCATGCCGGAAGGGTGTTGCCGCGGTGCTTCATCCCATACCAGCCGTAGGGGGCGAAGTTGCCGATGACGCCGTGGTTGTGCGGGTATTGACCGCTGATGAACGTGGCCCGTGCCGGGCAGCAGAGCGGGAAGGCGTCGATCGCGTTCGTGAACGTCGTTCCCTTCTGCGCGAGCTTGCGACGGACGCTCGGCATGAACTGAAGGTCACTCTGGGCCATGTCGTCGGCCATCACGACGAGGATGTTCGGGCGCTCCCCCTTCCCGGCGCCGGCCTGACGAGCCGACGCGGTTGCGGCGAGCCCGAGCAGGGCAGCGAGGCAGAGAGCGATCGCGAGTCCGAATCGCGGACGACGGTGGCTGGCGGCATTCATCGTGACTTGACCTCCGTGGCTGTCGCCGGCTCCGTGCCGGCCTTCTTCATGGCGTTGCCGAGCGCTTCGACGAGCTCGGCGTGGACCTGCCGGTCGGCGGGATCGTGGATCGCCCCCGTCCTGACCCCGACCAGGTTCCGGACCTCGCCCGGATCCCGCTCGAGGTCGTACATCTCGTATTCCCGCGGGCGCTCGCCCGCCGGGTCGAAGTAGAAGCAGTACTTGTGGGTCCGCGTCCGGATCGCGCGCAGCCGATTCGGCTGTCCGGGCGCCTCGCGCTGCGCCGTCCCGGCCTGGTGGTCGTCGTAGGTGTAGTGGACGGTGTCCTGAACGCTCTCGGCCGGCCGGGGATGCTCGAGCACCGAGCCGAGGTCGACGGCGGCAGCTTCGGCCGGCTCCCGCTCCGGCGCCGCCTTCGCGGCGAGGATCGGGGTGAGGCTCCGCCCCTTCAGCCCCGGCGCGGGCGTGGAATCGCGGCCACCCGCCAGGTCGAGCATCGTCGGTAGGACGTCGACGAGCGATCCGAGCGCCTCGGTCTCGGTCGGCTTCGGGAACAGCACCGGGTTGGAGATGACGAGCGGCACGTTGATCGTCTCCTCGTAGGCGTTGAAGGCCTTCTGCCGGAGGCCGCCGTGTGCGAGCCCCATCTCACCGTGGTCGGAGCAGCGCACGACGACCGTCCGTGACCGCAGCGATCCCGGGTCGGCGGGCGAGCCGAGCGCCGTCAGGATCCGCCCGATCTTGTCGTCGATCACCCGATGGAGGTAGGCGTAGAAGTTCACGTAGTCGAGTTGGCTGCGGCGGGTCCGCAGGGGTCCCAGGTACGCGGTCATGCCCATCCGCATCAGCGCATGTACGGACGGCTTGCCGTTCAGGCTCTCGTCGACCGACGGGGGCAGGAGGACGCCGAGGTCGCGGAACTCGTCGTTCGAGTAGCCGCCGATCACGTGGGATGCCGGATAGCCGAGCACGTCGTGGGGATTGACGAGGGATGCGACGAGGCAGAACGGCTCGGGCAGCTCGGCGCGGCCGAGCCAGCTCTCGATCTGGCGGGTGTAGACCTCGTCCCACCCCTCCCCCTCGCCGGCGATTCCGCCGCCGAAGTTCTCGGCCCGCGCGTTCTCGCCGGCGTCCGGGGCCTCCCAGTCGGCGAAGCCGTAGTCGCGGGCGATCCGCTCGGAGTCGCGCTCGCTCCAGCCACCGAGGCTCGACCCCTCGCCGCCGAGCGGGTGGGTCAGGTGCCACTTGCCCTTGTAGGCGACCTCGTAGCCACGCTCGCGGAGGAGCCGGGGCAGGTTCGGGACCGTTGCCGGCAGCTCGGTCTCGTGGCCGGTGCTCGAGTCGATCCGCAGCGCGGACTTGCCGAACTGCGTCAGGACCCGCTGCACCGGCGCCTCCCGCCGCCGCATGACCCCGGCCATCTCGCCGACGACGGCCGGCACGTTGCGCGGGTCCGGCCGCAGGTCGGCCGCGGTCAGCGTCAGCTCGACGCCGTGCTCGGCCGGATAGCGGCCTGTGAACAGGGTCGCGCGGCTCGGCGAGCACATCGACGCGTTGCAGAACCCGTTCCGGAAGGTCAGTCCGGTCCGGGCCAGCTCGGCGCTGTTCGGCATCAGCGCGTCGATCCAGCCGGGCTCGTCCGGCCAGTGACGCGGCTGCCGCTGCTGGTCGGTGATCAGCAGCAACAGGTTGGGAGGGTTACGGGGGCCTACGGGAGCGCTCCGTCCCAGTTCGCCTCGTAGCAGGGGTTCGGACCGCATGGATCCGTGATCGACCCGTTCTCGTCGATGAAGCTCGCGATCTGTGCCCGGATCGCGGGCGTGTTGCGGATCACCCGATCGTGCGGGTCGAGGCCGAAGCTGTCGTCCGGGGCCGTGTTGGTCAGCGGCGGCGGGTCGGTGCCGAGGATGTCGTCGGGATCCGGGGTCGTCGGATCCGGGCGCTTCGGGCCGATGTCCCAGATGAAGAAGCCGCTGCCCTGGGCGGCGGGACCGCTCAGGTCGCCGAGCGTGTGCAGGCCCACGAACGGCGCGTCGTAGCCGGGCTGCAGCCGGTTGGCGTCGACGGCCGGAACCCGCAGCGGCGCGCCGATCGTCCGCGCCTCCACCTCGGTCTGGACGTTCGCGACCTGGTGGTCCCCGTAGGCCATCTCGATCAGGACCTTGTGCTCGGGCGTCCCCGGCAGCGGGTCGGTGGTCATGTGGTTGGCGTAGCCGTTCGGCTCCCCGCGGTCCCACATCGACTGGATCAGGCTGAGGAGCAGCGGGCGGCTCGACTCGTCCGGATAGCTCGGATAGAGCACCAGCGAGTACTCCTCGAAGTCGATGCTGCGGGTCAGCAGCGTCGAGTAGTTCATCCCGGGCACGTAGAGCACCGAGCGGGTGAAGTCGGTCGCAATCGCCGTCAGCGCCCCGCCGGCGATCCCGCCCTGGCTGTTGCCGTAGTAGAACAGCGGCTTCGTCGTGTCGATCACCGGTTCCCCGTCGAACCGGAAGGCGGCGTTGCTCGCGAACCCGTCCGGGTGGATCATCGCCCGGCCGAGGTAGAGGAAGTCGAGGAAGCCCTGCTGCAGCCGATCTGCCAGCGGCTTGAAGTTCGACATGTCGCTGAGCGCCGGAATCGCAACCGGGAAGACGTCGTCCTCGGACATGCCGATGAAGTCGGTCGCGCAGGTCATCACCCCGTGGTCGTTGCCGAGCGTCCGCACGTCGCGGGTGTGGACCTCGGTGTAGTCGCCGAACAGGCCGTGCCCGTACATCGAGGTCCGGACCGGTGCGATCACGTTGCCGCTGCCGTCGACCGCCGATCGCGGGATGTTGCAGGTGAAGCGGGCGTCGTAGAACCCGTTCTGCTTCGGGACGCCGCTCGCGTCGGTGTTCAGCACGGCGCCGGGATCGCACGGCTTCGCGGCGCCGCCGCCGTCGGGATCGGTCATGTAGCAGGGGACCCTGACCGCGCCGGTGACCTCGCGGATGTTCTCGGCACCGTGGTCGTTGGGAGTGGTCGCGTCGGGGAAGTCGACGACGCCGTCCGGGCCGTTGCTCGGGTCGTCGTCGTTCGGGTTGATCGTGAACTGCGGTGAGTTGCCGTCGACGCCGCCGTCGGTCAGGTCGGTGTCACCGAGGTCGTCGAACGCCTGGTCCCGCATCGACAGCATCCGCGAGGTGATGTTCTCGGTGCTCGCGACCGTGAAGTCCCACGCCATGTAGAGGTGCTTGCGGCCGATGTCGTCCGCCCTGAGGTCGGCGAAGATCGACTCGAAGTGATCACGGCGGCTCTCGATCGCCTTGATCCCGGTCGGGATCCGGTCTCGGTAGAGCTGGAAGCCCGCGGGCGCCTCGATCGTGTTGCCGTCGGCATCCTTCAGCTTCCGCAGGGCGACGATGTAGCGGTGTCCGTCCTCGAGGTTCTTGCCGAAGTGGATCAGCAGGTCGGTCTCCTCCGGCGAGGAGGCGTTTGAGTCGAGCTCCGCCCAGATCAGCTGCCGCTTGCCGGTGTCGGCGTCGATGACGACGATCGGCGCCTTGGCGCGAAACGACTCTCCCATGTCGGTGATCGCGACCGGGTTCGTCTGCGCGAAGGCCTCCGGCGAGTCGAGGCCGGGGATCCGCAGCACGATCGGCGCGCCCGGGCTGAACCCGTCGCTGGTGTTGATCTCGGTCGGGTCGACCGGCGTGCCGCCGACGTTGGTCGGCATCGAGGCCGTCTTCAGGTCGAGCCGCCGGCCGGTCGGCGTCGAGCCGTCGGGTCGGGTGTAGAAGTCGTTCGGGTACGGGAACAGACATTCCTGGCCGGGAGCGGAGATCGGGTCGCAGCGATCGGCAGTGTCGACCTCGACCCCGACCGGGTCCTTGCCGTCGCACTGCACCGGGTCCCGGTGCATCGCCGCCTTCTCGACGACCTTTGCCTGGTCCTTGCGGGCGCTGTAGCGCGCGGTCAGCTGCAGCTTCGTGGCGAGGCAACTGCGGACGAGCGGCCGGCCCGCCCGGTTGATCGCGAAGGTCGTCGCGGATCTGTGGCCCTTGCGAACCTCGAGCTTCCGGTTCGCGGCGGCGTGCGTCTTCTCGCCGCCCTGGACGATCGCCAGCGACAGCTTCAGCCGCCTCGGCTTGCGGCCCCTATAGGAGGCGGTCACGCGAACCTTTCCCGACGCCGTCAGCGTGGCCTGGTCGGTCGTCTTCAGCGCGAGCTTCGGCTTGCCGGGCCTGTCCTGCTTGCCCGCCACGGCGGTGCCGGCGAGGGCAAGCGTCAACGTCAGGGCGGCAAGCACGACGATGAGGGCGCGACCGGCGCGGGCGGCGTGGGACAAAGGGACTCTCCTCTGATCGATTCCCCTCCTCCCCAGGAGGGCCGCGGGCGATGTTATTGGTCCAACTGACGTTGCGTCAATAGCGAACCGTCGGCATGCCCCGCGGTGGGATCGAGGTTGTTCTCGCATCTGGAGAAGTTCCTCGGTGAGTGGCGGCTCGAGGTCGACGACGCCCAGCAGGGCATCCTCGAGTACACGCCCGACTATCCCGGCCCCGGCGTCCCGACCTGGCGGGCGCAGTTCGACGTCGCCGTCACCGCGAACGACCTCTACGCGGAGCTGCGACGGCGGGACCTGCTCCGCGACCTCGATGCCGCCTCCGACGCGCCGGTCGGCGGCGGCATCGAGACGGCGGCTGTCACGGCCGAGGGCAGGACCCACGAGATCCCGCCCTTCACGGGCGACGGCGCCCCGCTGGCTCCGCTCGAGCGGCAGATCCACGTGCTCGTTCCGGGACGGGTCTGGAGGGACTTCGAGGAGCGCCGGGAGGCGTATGCCGAGCGTCGCTACGGCGAGTCGCCCTGAGCGCCGAGCAGCCAGCGCCCGACCCACGGCAGCAGGAGCAGCGCCAGCCAGGAGAGCTGTGCAAGCGTCGGCGAGAGGAACGCGATCGGGATCGAGGCGAAGAAGATCGCCGGCCGGAGTCGGCCGGTCACCAGCTGGGCACGCCACTCCGCGTCGCTCGTCGGAACCGCCAGCCCCTGGTCGAAGGCGACCTTGTCCACGTGCGAGTCGGCGAGCGCGGCGAGACCGACGTTGGCGGCGTAGATCACGATCGAGATCGGCTCGTCCCCGTAGCCGCCCATCAGCGCCGTCGTGAACGGCATCAGGGCGATCAGCGAGAGCAGCAGCAGGTTCGACCAGACGAGCCTTGGAGTCGTTCGCCGGAGGCGTGACCAGGCCTTGTGGTGGCCGTACCAGAACAGCCCGATGACGGCGAAGGCGATGAAGTAGGCGGTGACATCGGGGACGAGGTCGTCGAGGGCGGTCGTGAGCCGCTCGTCATCGGTCAGCCGCGGGACCTCGATGTTGAGGACCAGCAGCGTGATCGCCACCGCGAAGACACCGTCGCTGAAGCCGCCGACACGGTCGAGCTCCCGTTCTGCCGACTCGGCGTCCTTGCTCTGCACGCCGCCGTCCATCGCGCGGAGCTTCGCAGGCGATCCGGTCGCCCCTGGCCTATCGGGCCCGCTCGAAGCGGATGGCAACGGCCTCGATCTGCCGCTGCCCGTATGAGCCCTCGTAGACCGGGCCGGCGGCAGCCAGCATGTCACCCGGACGAGGCAGCCGATCGGGGCGCAGAGCCGCCTCGACGTCGATGACGGAGATGCCCGGGCCGGTGACGCTCTCGTCGCTGATCAGGACGAAATGCGCATCGCCATCACCGTCGGGATCGACCCGCTCGACATAGGCGATCTGGCCGGAGGCCCGCTTACAGGCATCGTCGCCGGCCGGACAAGGCGGCGGCCGCAGCGGCGGCGCGGGCGGATCGGCCACGGCGTCACCGGACGCCGTCGTCGTCATGCCGCCGCCGGAAGAGTCATCCCCTCCCCCGCCCCCGCACCCGGCGAGCAGGACGGCGAGGGCGAGGACGACACCCGTGACCCGCGCGAGCGCATGCGGGCCCGGGCGCCCTATCGCCCGCCGACGAGTCAGGGTCGAGCGAGGTCGAAGCGATCGAGGTTCATCACCTTCACCCAGGCTGCGACGAAGTCACTGACGAACTTCTCGCTCGCATCCTCGCTCGCGTAGACCTCGGCGAGCGCCCGCAGCTCGGAGTTCGAACCGAAGACGAGGTCGACGCGGCTGCCGGTCCACTTGAGCTCCCCGGCGCCGTCGCGGGCCTCGTAGGTGTCCGGATCCTCTGCTGTCGGCTTCCACGTCGTGCCCAGTTCGAGCAGGTGGACGAAGAAGTCGTTGGTCAGCGACTCCGGGGTCGATGTGAAGACGCCTCGTGACGATCCCCCGTGGTTGGCGCCGAGGACTCGCAGACCGCCGACGAGGACGGTCATCTCCGGCGCCGTCAGCGTCAGCAGATTCGCGCGGTCGACGAGGAGGTACTCGGCCGGCAGCCGTTGCTCTCCCTCCAGGTAGTTGCGGAACCCATCGGCGGTCGGCTCGAGGACGGCGAACGAATCGACGTCCGTCTGCTCTTGCGTCGCGTCCGTGCGCCCCGGCGCGAATGGGACCTTCAGCTCATGGCCGGCGCTTCTCGCCGCCCGCTCGACGCCGACGGACCCCCCGAGCACGATCAGATCCGCCAGCGAGACCTTCTTGCCCCCGGTCTGGGATCCGTTGAACGCTTCCTGGATCCCCTCGAGGGTGCTCAGCACGGTCGCGAGATCGTGGGGCTCGTTGATCGACCAGCCACGCTGCGGCTCGAGGCGTACGCGCGCCCCGTTGGCGCCGCCCCGCTTGTCGCTGCCGCGGAACGTCGAGGCCGAGGCCCACGCGGACGAGACGAGCTGGGAGACGGACAGGCCGGACGAAAGGATCCGATCCTTGAGCGTGGCGATGTCCTCGTCTTCGATCAGCTCGTGGTCGACTGCGGGGACGGGGTCCTGCCAGAGGAGCTCCTCGGTCGGCACCTCCGGTCCGAGGTAGCGCGAAACCGGACCCATGTCGCGGTGCGTCAGCTTGAACCAGGCTCGCGCGAAAGCATCCTGGAGCTCCTCGGGGTTCTCGAGGAAGCGCCGCGAGATCGGCTCATAGACGGGATCGAAACGCAGCGACAGGTCCGTGGTCAGCATCGTCGGCGTGTGCTTCACGCCGGGATCCTGGGCGTCCGGCACGTTCTTCTCGGCGCCCTTCGGCTTCCACTGGTGCGCGCCGGCGGGGCTCTTCGCGAGCTCCCACTCGTAGCCGAACAGGATCTCGAAGTAGGTGTTGTCCCACGCCAGCGGCGTGTTCGTCCAAGCGCCCTCGAGGCCGCTGGTGACCGTTGCCGTCCCGTTGCCGCTGCCGTATGAGTTCTTCCAGCCGAGGCCCTGCTCCTCGAGCGGAGCACCCTCGGGCTCGGGGCCGACGTACTCGTCGGGATCAGCCGCGCCGTGCGTCTTGCCGAACGCGTGCCCACCGGCGATCAGCGCGACCGTCTCCTCGTCGTCCATCGCCATCCGCCGGAACGTCTCGCGGATGTCGACGGCGGCGGCGAGCGGGTCCGGCTCGCCGTTCGGACCCTCCGGATTCACGTAGATCAAGCCCATCTGGACAGCTGCGAGTGGGTTCTCGAGGTCCCGCTCGCCGCTGTAGCGCTCGTCACCGAGCCAGGTCATCTCAGGGCCCCAGTAGACGTCCTCGTCCGGTTCCCATGCGTCCTCCCGCCCTCCTGCGAAGCCGAAGGTCTCGAAACCCATCGACTCCAGGGCGACGTTGCCGGCGAGGACCATCAGGTCCGCCCACGAGAGCCTGTGGCCGTACTTGCTCTTGACCGGCCAGAGCAGCCTGCGGGCCTTGTCGAGGTTGCCGTTGTCGGGCCAGCTGTTCACCGGTGCGAAGCGCTGCTGCCCGGTCCCGGCGCCGCCGCGGCCGTCTCTGATCCGGTAGGTGCCGGCGCTGTGCCAGGCCATCCGGATCATCAGCGGGCCATAGTGGCCGTAGTCGGCCGGCCACCAGTCCTGGGAAGTGGTCAGCACCTCTTCGATATCCCTCTTGACTGCGTCGAGGTCGAGCGACTCGAACTCCTTCGCGTAGTCGAAACCGTCGCCCATCGGATTGGCTTCGACCGGGTTCTTGGCGAGCATCCTCAGGTTGATGCGATTCGGCCACCAGCCTCGGTTGCCTCCGCCCTCGGTCGGGTAGGGGGCGCGCTCGGCGACCGGGCAGCCTCCGTTGCTCTCCTCGTTCATCTCGCCGACGACGGCATCGGGATTGTCAGACATTTCGATCCTTTCGAGACGGGTCGTTCTGGTTGGGGGTGCTCGCTGTCGAGCAGTCGGGGCAGAGGCCCCAGAAGACGACCTCGGCCTCGTCGATCGAATAGCCGTGGTCTTGGGACGCGGTAAGACAGGGAGTCGTGCCGGTTGCGCAATCGACGTCGGCGATCGCGCCGCACGAGCGGCAGGCGACGTGATGGTGGTTGTCGCCGACCCGCGACTCGTAGCGCGCCACCGAGCCCGCCGGCCGGATGCACCGGATCAGGCCCGCGTCGGTCAGCGCTCGTAGCACGTCGTAGACGGCCTGCAGCGACACGGCGCCGAAGTCCCGCCGCACCGCATCGGCAATCGAGCTCGTGTCTGCGTGCGGGTGGTCTCCGACCGCGGTCAGGACCGCCAGCCGGGGACGGGTCACTCGGAGGTCGGCTCGACGCAGCAGGCGCTCGGATTCCACGGTCGGCGGCATGGACACGGGAGTATGCCGGTTTTGGAACCGATCAAGTCTTGCCCGGCTCATCGCCCGCTCGCCGTCGTCCGCTCCCGGAATCTGCACTTGCTCGCTGTCCGCTCGGGACCGCCGCGGACCCACGGCGCTCTAACCTCCGCCCAATGCGCCACCTACTGCGCCCGCTCTTCGATCAGGTCGTCATCAAGGAGCTCGAGCCGGACCGGGTCCGTCAGTCCGGGCTCGTGGTTCCACCGGGCACCCGCGAGCCGCCACCCCAGCACGGGATCGTGGTCGCGGTGGGGCCCGGGCTCGACTGGTGGGAGCAGGCGGGAGTGAAGATGCCCGTCGCTCCCGGAGATCACGTCGTCTTCCCGGCCAGCGCCGGCGTCTGGGTCGAGGTCGAGGAGGAGCGGCTGCTCGTCTGCACCGTCAACGAGGTCCTCGGCGTCCTCGAGGAGATCGGGGTCTGCCCCTACTGCGAGGGCAAGGGGCTGCCGGGCGGGGACTCCTGCCCGGTCTGCGGCCGGACCGCCGAGCCGTCCGGCCAGGAGTGAGCCCGATGCGGCTTCCGGCGCCTCCGCAGGCGCTGAAGAAGCGGCTGCTGACCGTCGGGCCCGTCCCCCCCGAATGGGGCGGCAAGCTGCGCGGGGGCGTCACCCGCTTCAACGTCACCCTGCTCGAGGAGCTTCGCACCCGTCCGTGGCGGCACCGGATCGAGCCGGTCGGGGTGCTGATCCCGCCGCCGCAGCGGATCCACAGGCTGATCGCCGAGCGTCTTGCGCCGCTGCCGATCTTCATGCAGCCCGAGGGCGGGCGCCCGCGCCGCTTCACCCGGCTGCTGCTCGACGAGCAGCGGCCGGACGTCGTCCTCGTCAACAACATCGCCGCCTTCAACGGCGCCCGCTACGTCCGCGTCCAGGCGGCCGTCGCGCCGGAGCTGCCGACGATCGCCGTCGTCCACGAGTGGCGGGCGATCCGGGCCAAGGACGACGAGCGGGAGGCGGAGCGCTACCGCACGGCGGCGCAGGCCGCGCTCGATCACGTCGCCGCGGTCGTCTTCCCGTCCCGGCACACCCGCGACCTCGGTCGCGAGCAGCTCGGCCTCAGGTACCCGGAGCGTGCGCTGGTGATCCACAACCCAGTCGGGCCGGCATTCGCCGACCCCGATCTCGGGATCGACGGCGAGCGGCGCGGCATCGCCTTCGTCGGATCGTTCAACGACCGGAAGAACCCGCAGTCCCTGCTGCGGGCTCTGCCCGCGCTCCCCGGCGTCTCGCTGACCCTCCAGGGTCGCGGGCCGATCGAGGAGGACCTGAGGGATCTGACGACCGAGCTGGGGCTCGGCGATCGGGTCGAGTTCGCACCGTTCCTCGGCCACCGTCATCACGTCGGTGCCGTCATCGACGTGATGCGCTCCGCCGAGCTCCTCTGCCTGCCCTCCCGCAGCGAGGCGTTCGCCCTGGTGATCATCGAGGCGCTTGCCTCCGGTACGCCGGTGGCCGGCTACGGGCCGACGCTGGTCGAGATCCGCGACCGGCTCGGCATCGACATCGGCGAGCCGATCTTCGACCCGAACCCGGAGAACGTCGCCGCGGCGATCGAGGCGGTCCGATCGCGGGACTGGGATCGCCGGGCGCTGCGCCGTGCCGCGCTTGCGGGGTTCGGCCCGGCGGTCGTGGCCGGCGAGTACGCGAAGCTGATGCGCGGCGTCTGCTGACCACCGGACGGCCCGGGTCAAGGGCTGACCGGGGGGCGGACCTCGGGGTGGGCGCGGTACCAATCCAGCGTCCTCCCGAGGCCGTCCTCGAGTCCGATCCGCGGTCGCCAGCCACAGCGTTCGCGGAGCTTCGCGGCGTCGACGAACTGGCGGTCGATCTCGCCGGCCGGGTTGCCGGCGCCGCGAACGTCGGGCTCCACACCGGTCCCGGCGAGCCGGGCGATCGTCGTGACGATCTCGAGGACGCTATAGGGGCGCTCCCCACCCGCGTTGAAGGCCTCGCCGCGCACCTCGTCGCGATCGAGGTGGTCGGCGATCGCCAGGTAGGCAGCCGCGGCGTCCTTGACGTGGAGCAGGTCGCGAACCGGCGATCCGTCGGAGCGGAGCACCGGCGGGCGCCCGTCGACGGCCGCGCAGGCGGCCTCGGGCACGAGGCGCGAGAAGTTGAGGTCGCCGCCGCCGTAGATGTTCGCGAAGCGGGTGACCGCGACGGGCAAGCCGTAGCTCGGCCAGTAGGAGCGGGCGATCAGGTCCGCGGCGGCCTTCGAGGCCTCGTACGGTGCCGTCGGCTGCAGCGCGAAGTCCTCGCGGTAGGGGAGCTCGGCGTGCGCGCCGTAGGCCTTGTCGGAGGAGGCGAAGACGACCTTCTCGACGTCGTGCTCACGACATGACTCGAGCACCGTCCAGGTGCCGCGGACGTTCGTGTCGAACGCCGCCGCGGGATCGTCCCGGACGGTGCCGACGATCGTCTCGGCCGCGAGGTGGAAGACGGCGTCGACGTCGTGTTCGGTCAGCACCCGGTCGAGGAGGGCGCGGTCGACCAGCGAGCCGGCCTCCTCGACCACGTCGGAGCCGATCCCGAGCAGCGCCAGCGTCGACGGCCGCTCGCGCGGCATCCGCCGGTCGAGCGAGACGACGGCGACGCCGCGTTCGAGCAGTGCCCGGCAGAGCCAGGCGCCTACGAAGCCACGGCCGCCGGTGACGAGCGCCGTCTTCAACGGACCGCCGCCGACTCCCAGATCTGCCACGGAGGCGACCCCGACTCCCAGAGGTCGTTGAGCAGCACCGCGTCCTTGTAGGTGTCCATGCAGTCCCAGAAGCCCTCGTGCCGGAACCCGTGCAGCTGCCCGTCGGCGGCGAGCCGCTGCAGCGGCTCCTCCTCGAGGACGGAGTCCTTCGCCAGGTAGCCGAGCGCCGCCGGCTCGAGGAAGAAGAACCCGGCGTTGACCCACTGCTCCATGCGCGGCTTCTCGGCGAAGCCGCTGATCCGGTCCTCGCCGGCAAGGACCGCGACGCCCCATTGCGAGTGCGGTCGGACGAGCGTCACCGTCGCCGCGGTGCCGTGGGCACGGTGGAACGCCAGCGCCGCCCCGAGATCGACGTCGGCGACGCCGTCGGCGTAGGTCAGCGCGAAGGTCCCCTGTCCGAGCCGATCCGCCGCGAGGGCGATCCGGCCGCCGGTCGGCGTCTCGTCGCCGGTCGGCAGGCACTCGACGGTGACGCCGGCGGGCCAGTCCTCGCCGGCGGCGAAGTCGGCGATCATCTCGCCGCGGTAACCGGTCAGCAACAGGAACCGGCGGAATCCGTACGCCGCATAGATCCGGATGACGTGCCAGACGATCGGCCGTCCGCCGATCTCCACCAGCGCCTTCGGGATCGCGTGGGTGTGCTCCTGCAGCCTCGTGCCGCGACCCCCGCAGAGGATCGCGACGCTCTCGGCGCGCTCCGGCACTATCTAGCGGTGTCAGCCGCCGGCGACCGCGGGCAGGATCGTCACCTCGGCGCCATCGCTGATCGTCGTCTCGAGGCCGTCCTGGAAGCGGATGTCCTCACCGGACACGTAGACGTTCACGAAGCGGCGCAGATCGCCGTCCTCGGTGATCCGCTCACGCAGTCCGTCGTGCTTCTCGAAGACGGCGTCGAGCGCGTCGCCCACGGTCCCCGCCTCGACCTCGATCTCGCCCTCGCCACCGGTCGCGGGGCGCAGCTGGGCGGGAATCTTGACCTTTACTGGCATCGTCGTTCGCTCCGTTCGGGAATGTTCGTGGAACTTAGCTGAGAGCTCAGGCCGTGACCGGGCTGCGCTCGGGGACGCGCTCGGCGAACGAGTCGAGCGTCGGCTCGATCTCGTGCATCGCGAAGCCCTCGCGGACTGCGTCGAGCGTCTTCAGGCCCTCGCCGGTGATGTAGACGACGATCCGGTCATCGGAGCCGAGCTCACCGCGATCGGCGAGCTTCGCGAGGGTCGCCGTGGTCACGCCGCCGGCGGTCTCGGTGAAGATGCCGGTCGTCTCCGCGAGCAGGCGGATGCCGGCGCGGATCTCGTCGTCGGTGACCGAGTCGATCGACCCGCCGGTCGTCCGCGCGAGGTCGAGGGCATAGGGACCGTCGGCCGGGTTGCCGATCGCGAGGCTCTTGGCGATCGTGTCGGGACGGACCGGGCGGCAGACGTCGTGACCGTCGGCAAAGGCGTTGGCGACGGGCCCGCATCCGGCGGCCTGGGCGCCGTGGAAGCTCGGCAGCTCGCCGTCGACGAGGCCGAGCGAGCGCCACTCGTCGAAGCCGCGGCCGATCTTCGTGAACAGCGATCCGGAGGCGATCGGGCAGATCACCCGGTCCGGCAGGCGCCAGCCGAGCTGCTCGACGGTCTCGTAGGCGAGCGTCTTCGAGCCCTCCGCGTAGTAGGGGCGGAGGTTGACGTTGACGAACGCCCAGCCACGCTCGGCTGCGAGCTCGGTGCAGAGGCGGTTGACGTCGTCGTAGTTGCCCTGGACGCCAACGAGGGTCGTGCCGTAGACGTCGGTCGCGAGCAGCTTCTGCTCCTCGAGGTTCGAGGGGACGAACACGTAGGAGTCGATGCCGGCTGCCGCCGCGTGGGCGGCGACGGCGTTGGCCAGGTTTCCGGTCGAGGCGCAGGCGACGGTGTCGAAGCCGAGCTCCAGCGCCTTCGCGAGCGCGACGGCGACGACGCGGTCCTTGAAGCTGTGCGTCGGGTTGGCGGCGTCGTTCTTGATCCAGACCTCCCCGACGCCGAGTTGCTCGGCGAGCCGCTCGGCGCGGACGAGCGGCGTCAGGCCCGGCTCGATCGCGCTGGCGGGGCGCGAGGTGAACGGCAGGAAGTCGGCGTAGCGCCAGATGCCGCTGCTGCCCGCCTGGATCCGCCGCTTGACGGATTCGGCGTCGATCCCGGAGTAGTCGTAGCTGACTTCGAGCGGGCCGAAGCACTGGTCGCAGACGTAGATCGCCTCCAACGGATACTCGGTCCCGCACTCCTTGCACCTGAGGGCCGTGACTGTCATTTTCTTGCTCCTTGTCCCAACTCGGATTTCAACGAAAAAGACCTCTGCCGGTGTGAGCAGAGGTCCGAGTGGGACTTCCACTCACATCTCCCAGGCTCATCGCCTGTTGGACTTGGCACCTTCCCCGTCGGACTGTCGTCCTTGGGGGGGTTGCCGGGGTTTCGTCGGGCCAGTTCCCTCCACCCCTCTGGATGTGGCGGTCTATGTGGCGCGCAATATACCAGCCGCTCGCGCGGCGACGGCTTTTGCGGCGTCCCGGTCGCGTAGTCTTGGGCCCTGATGTACGCGAGCGATGCCCAGGAAGAGAACGATGCCGAGCCTTCCGAAGCCGAGACTACGGCGCGCCTACCGTGCCGCCGAACCGGTCGTCGCCGCACCGGCAGCACCGACTGAGCCGCACATCGAGATCGTCGAGGGCGTCGGCCTTCGCTGGGTCCACATCGAGCGGCCGACGCCGCTCGAATGGAGTTGGCTGCAGGAGCACTTCGACTTCCACGCCCTCGACCTCGAGGACGTCGCCTCACGCAACCAGCGGCCGAAGATCGACGAGTACCCCGAGTACCTGTTCATCGTCCTCCACCTGCCGGTCTTCGACTCGTCGGTCGGGCGGCTGAACACGGGTGAGCTCGACATGTTCGTCGGGCCCGACTTCGTGATCACGATCCCGAACCAGGAGCTGCAGCCGGTCGAGTACCTGTTCGAGCGGGCTCGCTCGAGCGAGGAGTTCCGCGACAAGGTCTTCTCGCGCGGCTCCGGCTACCTGCTGTACCGGATCGTCGACGACAGCTTCGACTACTGCTTCCCGATGCTGCGCAAGATCGGCAACAAGCTCGACGCCATCGAGGACGACATCTTCGCCGAGGAGCGCTCCGAGGAGGTCGTCCGCGACATCTCCAAGGTCAAGCAGGAGATCATCAACTTCCGCAAGGTGATCCGGCCGCAGCGACCGGTCCTCCGCGACCTCGAGAACTACAAGCAACGCTTCCTCGCCCCCACCCTCGACCTCGAGATCTACTTCGACGACATCGTCGACGCTCACGAGCGGATCTGGGACATGCTCGAGAACTACAAGGAGGTCATCGAGGGGCTCGAGGATACGAACGAGTCGGTGCTCAACCACCGGGTCAACGAGATCCTCCGGGTGCTGACGTCGATCAGCGTCATCGTCCTGCCGCTGACCCTGATCGCGAGCATCTGGGGAATGAACGTCGGCGTGCCCGGCGAGGGCGACGAGTTCGACTTCTACCTCGTGATCGGCGCGATGCTGGTCATCCTCGTCGGGATGCTCACCTACTTCCGCCGCCGCGGCTGGCTGTAGCCCCGCGTTTCGTCCTCGTCCGGCACCAATAGGATCAGGCCGGATGGCCGAGCAGAGAATCTGGGCGCCGTGGCGCCTCCGATACGTGAAGAACGCCAAGAAATCCGACGAATGCGTGTTCTGCGCCAAGCCCGGCGCGGGCGACGACCGCGCGAACCTGATCGTCCACCGCGGCGAGCGCTGCTTCGTGATCCTCAACCTCTTCCCGTACACGAACGGGCATCTGATGGTGGCGCCGTTCGACCACATCGCTCGCCTCCAGGACGTCGAGCCCGACGTGACCGCCGAGATGATCGGCCTCGCCCAGCAGGCGATGCGGCGAATGGACGAGGTCTACGACCCGGAGGGCTTCAACGTCGGGATGAACCAGGGCCGGGTCGCCGGTGCCGGCGTCGATGGCCACATCCACCTGCACGTCGTCCCGCGCTGGGCCGGCGACAACAACTACATGCCCGTCCTCGCCGACACGCGCGTCATGCCGCAGTCGCTGGAGGAGAGCTACGACGCCCTCGAAGGAGGCTTCGCTTGAGCAACGACGACGACCTCGCCGGCGGACCGGACTCGGTCCAGCCGCAGATCTTCAAGGCCTACGACGTCCGCGGCCTCTACGGCGACGAGATGGACGGCGACACCGCCTACCTGCTCGGCCGCGCCTTCGCCTGGGTCCTGGCCGATCTCCGTGGCAAGAGGGTCGCGGATCTGCAGGTCGGCGTCGGCCGCGACATGCGGCTGCAGGCACCCGAGATGGCCGGACGGGTTCGCGACGGGCTCGTCGCCGAGGGCGCTCACGTCCTCGATGCCGGGATGGTCGGCACCGAGATGCTCTATTTCATGGTCGGCGCCCGCGAGCTCGACGGCGGCGCGATGATCACCGCCTCCCACAACCCGAAGGCCTACACGGGCGTCAAGCTCGTCCGCGAAGGCGCGCTCGCCCTCTCCGGCGACACCGGCATCACCGCGATCCGCGACCTGATCCTCGCCGGCCTCGGCGACGCCGGCGGTGGTGGGTCCACCGAGTCTGTCGACATCTCCGCCGAGTTCCGCGAGCGGGCGCTCTCGTTCATCGACACCGGCTCGCTGAAGCGGCTCGAGGTCGTCGTCGACGGCGGCAACGGGATGGCCGGAGAGATGGTCGGCCCGCTCCTCGACGAGCTCCCGATCGAGCTGATCTCGACCTACTGGACGCCGGACGGCAACTTCCCCGACCACGAGCCGAACCCGCTGCTGCCCGAGAACCGCGAGTTCATCATCGAGCGGGTCCGCTCCGAGGGAGCCGACCTCGGGATCGCCTGGGACGGCGATGCCGACCGCTGCTTCTTCATCGACGACCGGGGCGAGTTCGTCGACGGCGACTTCCTGACCGCGTTGCTCGCCGAGCTGGTCCTCGAGAAGGTCCCGGGCGCCGACATCCTCTACGACGTCCGCGCCAGCCGCGCCGTTCCCGACACCGTCGCCCGGCACGGCGGCACGGCCCACGTCAACCGGGTCGGCCACGCGTTCATGAAGCGGGCGATGAAGGAGATCGGCGGCGAGTTCGCCGGCGAGGTCTCCGGCCATTACTACTTCCGCCAGTTCTACAACGCCGATTCCGGCACGATCCCGGCGCTGCTCGTCCTCGAGCTGCTCTCGAAGACGGGGCGCAGGCTCTCCGACCTCGTCGGCGAGCTCCGATCCAGGTACTTCATCAGCGGCGAGATCAACTCCGAGGTCGCCGACACCGACGCGAAGATGAAGGAGCTCGCCGAACGGCACCCCGATGCCGAGGTGAGCTGGCTCGACGGCGTCTCCGTCGACTATCCGGACTGGCACTTCAACGTCCGCCCCTCGAACACCGAGCCGTTGCTGCGGCTCAACCTCGAGTCGCTGGTCTCACGCGAGGACATGGAAGCGAAGCGGGACGAGGTCCTCGCCTTGATCCGCTCCTGAGCGGGTCGCAGCCGATGGCGCCCGCCAAGTCAACGCCCGACGAGCGTCCGGACAAGCGCCGGATGCTGATCATCGTCAATCCCTATGCGTCGACGGTCTCGGACCGGCTCAAGAACCTCGTCGTCTACGCGCTCCAGGGCCGCTACGAGGTCGAGGCGGTCAGCACCGAGGCGCAGAACCACGCCACCGAGATCGGCCGCGAGGCGATCGACGGCGGCTACGACATCGTCGTGGCGTTCGGCGGCGACGGGACGCTGAACGAGGTCGTCAACGGCCTCCACGGAACCGACATCCCGGTCTCGGTGCTGCCGGGAGGATCGACGAACGTCGTCGCCCGCTCGCTCGGGATCCCGAACGACGTCGTCGACGCCACCGAGCATCTGCTCAGCTGCGCCGACGACTTCCGGCCGCGGCCGATCGACCTCGGGATCGCGAACGGCCGGCGGTTCGTCTTCGCGTGCGGGGCCGGGCTCGACGCGACGGCGGCCAGCCAGGTCGACTCGCACCCGAAGATGAAACACCGCTTCGGGCCCTACTACTACACCTGGGCAGCGGTGAAGGGCTTCTACGGCAGCTACCTCGCCAACCCCGTGGTGATGAAGGTCACCAGCTCGGAGGGCGATACCGAGGGCGTCACCGCGATCTGCCAGAACACCGATCCCTTCACCTACTTCCGGGGTCGTGAGATCAGGATCTCCAGGGGCGTGGCGATCGACGACGGCAGGCTATCGCTCGCGGTCCTCCACCGCGCCCGCCAGCGCGACGTCCCGTTCATCGCCCGCCGCGTGCTCGGCAAGCGCTCGAGCGCCGGCGACCACCGCCGGATCGACGTCTTCGACGGCATCACCGAGGCGCGGATCGAGTCGGGCTCGAAGGACGAATCGGGTGCCTGGCGCAAGTTCCCGGTCCAGCTCGACGGCGATCCGATCGGCCTCCACGGCGAGCTCGACCTGCGCGTCGACCCCGGCTCGATCCACTTCGTCTCCTGACGTGACCGGACCGCCCGACTGCAGCTTCTGCGCGATCGTCGCCGGCGAGATCGACGCCGAGATCGTCCACTCCGACGAGACCACGCTCGCCTTCCTCGACCATCGGCCGCTCTTCCCGGGTCATGTCCTGCTGATCCCCCGCGAGCACCACGAGACGATCGAGGACCTCCCACCCACCCTCGTCGAGCCACTCTTCTCCACCGCTCGCACCCTCGCCGGGGCGGTCCGCCGCGCGATGGGCTCGCAGGGTTCCTTCGTGGCCCTCAACAACAAGGTCAGCCAGAGCGTCCCGCACCTCCACGTCCATATCGTTCCCCGCAACAAGAAGGACGGCCTCAGGGGCTTCTTCTGGCCACGGAACCCCTACGAGGACGAAGGGCACCTGGCGGCGACGGCGGCAGCGATCCGCAGGGAGCTTGGGTAAACGACGCCCGCGCTGGTTTGGGCTCAGAGGGGCCAATCGAGCACTGATCCGGATTCTGGGCGATATACGCACACAACCCGGATCACTGCCCAGCCTTGGTCGGGCGGAGACGCCTCCGCTGACCGGCAGCCGCCTTCCGCGGGTGGCGCGGGTCGTGCCGACATCCCGCGAGCGTCAGCGAGCGGGTGCGGCACACCCCGCGACAGGACCCGCGGCACGCCAACCGGCAACGGTCAGGGTGTGATGCGGTACGCGTCGAAGACCTGATCGATCTGGCGCAGGCGCGAGATCGCCGTCTTCAGCTGGTCGTTGTCACCGACCTCGACGACGAAGCGGTTCTGGACCATCGGGTACTTGGTCGAGCAGCGGGCCTCGATGATGTTCACGCCTGCTTCGGAGAAGGTCCGCGACAGGTCTTCGAGCAGGCGCGTTCGGTCATAGGCATCGATGGCGATCTCCACGCGGTAGGAGGTGCTGTTGTCGCCCGCCCAGCTCACCGGCGTGAACCGATCGGGCGACCGCATCAGCGCCGATACGTTCTTGCAGTCGTCGCGGTGGATCGTGAGGCCGCGGCCGAGCGAGACGTAGCCGACGATGCCGTCGCCGGGAACCGGGCGACAGCACTTGGCGAGTCGGACCATGACGTCGTCGACGCCCTCGACCTCGATTCCGTAGTCGGTCGCCCCCTGGTGGTGGCGCTCGCGGGCATCGCGGCCCTCGAGGACGCCGTCGCGGCCGGCCGACTCCTCCTCGGCGACGCCCTCCCCCTGCTTGAGGCGCTGGAAGACCTTGTTGACGACGGTCTTGGTGCTGATCTTGCCCTGGCCGAGCGCGACGTAGAAGTCGTCGGCCTTGCGGAACCCGACTTCGCGGATCACGTCGACGAGCAGCGGCGAGCCCCCGAGCTTCTGCGGTGGCAGGCCGCGCTTGCGAAGCGCCTCCGACAGCTCGTCGCGGCCCTTCTTCTCGGCGTCCTCGCGGCGCTCCGACTTCAGGAAGGCGCGGATCTTGTTGCGGGCGCGGCTCGTCCGGACCAGCCCGAGCCAGTCGCGCGACGGGCCGCGCTCGCGCTTGGCGGTGAGGATCTCGACGATGTCGCCGCTGCGCCGCGTGTAGTGCAGCGGCACGATCTTGCCGTTGACCTTCGCGCCGACGCAGCGGTGGCCGACGTCGGTGTGGACGGCGTAGGCGAAGTCGAGCGGGGTCGAGCCCGCCGACAGGTTCTTGATCTCGCCCTTCGGGGTGAACACGAAGACCTCGTCCTCGAACAGGTCGACCTTGAGCGCCTCGAGGAACTCCTCGGGATCGCCCTCGCCCTCAGCGTCGAGGAGGTGCCGCAGCCAGGTCATCTTGTCCCGCTCGGGGTTCTTGCCGCCCGAGCCCTCCTTGTAGATCACGTGCGCGGCGACGCCGTACTCGGCGAGCTCGTGCATTTCGGCGGTCCGCACCTGGATCTCCAGCGGCTGGCCCTGAGGGCCGATCACGGTCGTGTGAAGGGTCTGGTACAGGTTCATCTTCGGGGTCGCGATGAAGTCCTTGAACCGGCCGGGCAGGGGCTTCCAGAGCGCGTGGATGACGCCGATCGCGCCGTAGCAGTCCTTGACCGAATCGACGATCACGCGCATCGCGGTGAGGTCGTAGATCTCGTTGAACTCCCGCCCCTTCTTGGTCATCTTCGAGTAGATCGAGTAGAAGTGCTTGGCGCGGCCGGAGATCTCCGCATCGACGCCGACGGCCGCCAGCTCCTTGCTCAGGAAGGCGCCCGCCTCGGCCACGTACCGGGCTCGTTCGTCGCGCTGCTGACCGACCAGCTTCTTGATCTCGTCGTACTTGCGGGGGTGGAGGACCTGGAAGGCGAGGTCCTCGAGCTCCCACTTGATCGCGTGGATACCGAGGCGATGCGCCAGCGGCGCGTAAATCTCGAGCGTCTCGCGCGCCTTCGCCAGCTGCTTCTGCTTCGGCATCGCGCCGAGCGTGCGCAGGTTGTGAAGGCGGTCGGCGAGCTTGATCAGGATGACCCGCACGTCGGCGGCCATCGCGACCATCATCTTCCGGTAGTTCTCGGCCTGGCTCTCGTCGCGGCTCTCGAACGTGATCCCGGTCAGCTTCGTGACGCCGTCGACGAGGTGCGCCACCTGCTGACCGAAGCCGTTTGCGACCTCGGTCAGGCTCGCGCTCGTGTCCTCGACCGTGTCGTGGAGCAGCGCCGCGCAGAGCGTCTCGGTATCGAGCCGCAGGCCGGCGCAGATCTTCGCCACCTCGACGGGATGGTTGATGAACTCCTCGCCGGAGCGACGCCGCTGATCGGCGTGGCGCTCGCAGGCGAACACGAATGCCCGCTCGACCTCCTGGTGGTCGACCGCGTCGCCGTTGCCGGAGTCGTGCTCGCCGATCACCGCGAGCAGATCACCGAGCAGCTCCCGCTCGCGATCGGTCAGATCGCGGGTGATCGCGTCGAGGGGCGCGGGTGTCGTCGCGCCCTCCTCGACCCCGACCCGGATCCGTCCCGGCTCGTCGAGGGCAGGGTCGAGCGCGGCGCGGTCGGCGTCGGGGTTCATGCCCGTCAGGGCTCCGCTCTTCGGCTCTGCAGGTATTTCAAGCCCTCCTGGTGGGTCTCCGAGTACGCGCGAAACGCGCCGGAGAGTTCCAGCTTCGTCTTCTCCGAGGATACGACCCGCAGGGTGCGGGCATCAACGTCGTCGCAGCCGCTGATCAGCTCGAGCTCACGGAGGACCCGCACCGAGCGAGCCGCGGCCTCCGGCGAGCGGCCGTAGCGGGCGGCGCCGACGAGCACCGCCCGAAGTGGCTCCTCGTGCAGCTCGCCGCGGTCGAGGCCGCGGTAGATGTCGGCGAGCGGGCCCTGCAGATCCCACTCCGCGTCCCAGCACATCTCGGCCAGCTCGGCGCTCGCGCTCCAGCAGCGATGCGCGAACCCGGAGCCGCTGCCGCGCAGCGCTGCGCGCTCCTGCTGGGCGCCGCTCGGAGGGTCGACGAGGACCAGATGCTGGAAGCCGGCCGCGGCGGTCGGCGTCGCCGCGAGCGAGTGCCAGTCGGTGATCAGCAGGTTGCAGTCGCCGGCAGCCGCGAGCCGGGTCAGCTCGCCGTCCGGGCAGCGCAGGCAGGCGCAGACCGGGCTCCGGGCTCCGGAGATCGCTCCGGGCGCGGCGAGGGCCGAGCGACGCCCGCCGTCGGCGGCGACGACCATCACCCGCTCGCCGCTGGAGAGCAGCTCGGCGATGCGGGCCGTCGCGGAGGCGCGGCGGGCGTCGAGCACCCGGCGCTCCTCGCCCTCGCGGCAGGGTGCCGGGGCGGGA
>DATAFA010000043.1:0-4429 GCA_036257785.1 Solirubrobacterales bacterium
ACTCCTCGAAGGCCGCCGGCAGCGTCATCGTCGTCTCCGGGCCCTGCGGCGGCTGGACGACCGGCGCGAACAGCGCCGCCGCGGTCAGGTCGGCGACCGAGAACCGCCCGCCGACCATGTAGGTCCCGTCGCCGGCCTCGAGCTCCGCCTCGAGGCGGTCGAGGGCGGTGAGCACCTGGCTCCGGGCCTTGACCGCCGCGTCCTCGCCGGCAACCCGGTATCGCAGTTGCGTGTAGGTGCGACCGAACCACCCTCCGATCGCCCGGCCCAGATCGTTGCGCTGCACAGGCCCCGGGAGCATCGGGGCCGAGAAGTCCGCAAACCCGCCGGGCTGGCTGCGCAGGTCGTGGAAGACGAGCGCTCGCGAGTAGGGACCGAGCTCGGTGTCGAAGAACTCCTCGATGGCGAGGGCACGCTCGCGCTCGGCGGGGTCCTCCGGGAGCAGGCGCGGCTCCGCGAACCGCTGCTCGAGGGCGGCGATGATCTCGGAGGAGTCGGTGAACGCCTCGCCGTCGATCACCAGCACCGGGAAGGTCATCCTCGACCCGCGGCTCAGCCACAGTGCGACGAGCATGTGCGAGGGCGGCGGCGGCGAGCGGCGTTCGTGCTCGATCCCCTTCAGCTCCAGCGCCCATCTCGCCTTCTCGCTGAAGTGGGAGACCGGGATCTGCCAGAGGACGGCGTTCATTGCGCAGCCAGCAGCCACCAGTAGTGGGGCTGACCCCCGTGGTGGGCCTCGGCCTCGACCGGATCGGCGACGAAGGCCGTCACCTCGTCGATCGGGATCGGCGCCCCGTCGCCTTCGACGATCGTGACGATCTCGGCACCGTCGCTGAGCGCGTCGATCGTCGAGGCCAGCGTCGAGCCGGCCCCGCCCCAGGCGATCACCTCGCCGTCGACGAAGCCGACGGCGTCGCCGCGGACGAACCGCCCCTCGGTGTCGTCGCGGGCCGCCGCCGCGACCGCGCCGGTCCGGGTTTCGGCCAGGGCCTCAGTGAGCCTGACGGCGTTCTCCGCGAGCGAGGCGGCGGGGTCGAGCTCGACCATCGCGACGAGGCCGGCCTGCTGGGAGGTGCAGTCGAGGACCTCGGCGTCGCGGTCGGAGAGCCCGGCGGCATGCTCGGCGGCGAGCACGACGTTCGGCGAGTTCGGCAGGACGAGGACGCCCTCGGCGCCGACCGAGTGGATCCCCGCCAGCACCTCGTCGGTCGAGGGGTTCATCGTCGACCCGCCGTTGACGACCGTCGCCCCGAGCTCCTCGTAGAGGCTGCGCAGCCCGTCGCCGGAGACGACGGCGACGAGACCGCATCGCGTGCCCATCGCCGACAGCCGGCGCTCGCGCTCGGCGACCTGCTCCCGCATGTCCGCCTCGTCGACCTGCGAGACCGTGCCGTGGCCGGCGAAGACCTCCCGGGCCCGAGGCGGGTCGTCGGTGTGGACATGGACCCGGAGCGTACGCTCATCGCCGACAATCAGGATCGAGTTGCCGAACTCGTGCAGGAGCGGCTCGAAGGACGGGCCGTCGAGGTCGTTGCCCTGGACGATGAAGTTGACGCAGTAACGGAAACGGCTATCGGTGTGCTGGGGAGCGGAGAGGCGGGCCGGTGCCTGGGCCGGGATGTCGACCTTGGGCGTCTCCTCGCCACGGAGCCCGGCGACGATGCCGGCGAGAATCAGCACCAGGCCGTGCGCGCCGGCGTCGACAACCCCCGCCTCGGCGAGCACGTCGAGCTGATCGGGGGTCCTCTGGACCGCCTGTTCGCCGGCTCGGGTGATCACCTCGAGGACGGCGGCGAGGATCTGATCCTGTTGCTCCTGGCTGAGGTCGGAGCCGAGGTTGACGTCGGTGTCGTCGAGGCGGGCGAGGTGCATGGTCGCCGAGTTGGCCATCGCCCGGACGACGGTGAGCATCGTCCCCTCGGCAGGGTTGCGAACCGACTCGTAGGCCGCGTCGGCGGCCGACGAGAACGCCGATGCGACCAGGACCGGGTCGATCAGGTCGCCGGGCCGGGTTGCGAGCTCTTCGGCGGCGCCGCGGACGATCTGGCTGAGGATGACGCCGGAGTTGCCCCGGGCGCCCATCAGCGCCGCTCGGGCCACGGCGTGGACGAGCTCGTTGCGATCGGCCTCCTCGCCCTCCTCGGCGCCGATCCGGTCGAGCTCGGCCAGCACCGCCCGCATCGTCAGCGCCATGTTGTCGCCCGTGTCGCCGTCGGCGACGGGATAGACGTTGAGATCGTTCACCTCATCGCGACGGGCGTCCAGGTACGCATAGGCCGTCTGGACGATCCGCCGGAATCGGGCCACAGAGGGATCCGGCATGGGCGAGTTCTAACACTCAGCCCGGCCAAGGCCGGCGACGCCGGAGCCCCCCGGCTGGGTGAGACACACATGTCATCCCGTCCCCGTAGCTGCGCGCCGACCGACCGAAGCGGACGGCGAAGCCGGAGCCCCCGGCTGGGTGAGACACACATGTCATCCCGTCCCGCAACTGCGCGCCAGCCGACCGAAGCGGACGGCGCAGCCGGAGCATTCGGTCGGAGTCGTCTAAGCGGCCTTGGTGACCTTGTTGGCCTTGAGACAGCGCGTGCAGACGTAGACGCGGCGCGGGCCGGAGCCCTCGTCAATCCGGACCTTCTGGAGGTTCGGGTTGAAGCGGCGGCGGGTCGCGACCATCGAGTGGCTGCGCGAGTTCCCGACCGCGGGCTTCTTGCCGCAGCTGTGACATACCTTGGCCATCGGAGGCGGCATGGTAGCGACCCCGGCGGGCCGGAGATCAGCCGAGCCGGTCGTCCCCGGCCAGCAGGTGCATCTGGACCGCGGCGACGGCGGCGTTGCGGCCCTGGTCTCGCTTGCCGCCCCCGGCGCGGGCCTCGGCCTGCTCGCGGGTGTCGCAGGTGATGACGCCGAACGAGCACGGGATGCCGGTCTCGAGGGTGACCTGGCGGAGGCCGCTGGCCGACTCGGCGCAGACGAAGTCGTAGTGGTCGGTCTCACCGCGGATGACGACGCCGAGGCAGGCGACCCCGGAGAAGCGGCCGGAGTCGGCGCAGAGCTTCGCCGCCAGCGGCAGCTCGAAGGCGCCGGGGACCTCGAAGGTCTGAACCGACGAAGCTCCGGCCCCCATCTCGAGGAAGCCCTCGAAGGCGCCGTTGGTGAGACGCTCGGCGAGGTCGCCGTAGAAGGTCGCGACGCAGATCGCCCACTCGGCGGCGGCCACCCGCTCCCGCTCCTCCGGCTCGAGAGCCCTGACCTCGCCGTCAGCCATCCCGGTCCTCCTTCCGGCTCTCCCGGGACTGCTTGGCGGCGCGCCCGTCGCGCTCCTGCTCCCGGTGGATCATCTCGTCGTCGAAGGGAAGTCCCTGGTGATGCAGCGTGTGCCCCATCCGGTCGCGCTTCGTCGCCAGGTAATCCTCGTTGTGGGGATTGGCGACGGCGACGATCGGGACCTGCTCGGTCACCGACAGGCCGTAGCCCTCGAGGCCGATGATCTTCTTCGGGTTGTTGGTGAGGATCCGGATGCTCCCGAGGCCGAGGTCCTGAAGGATCTGCGCCCCGATCCCGTAATCGCGGAGGTCGGCGGGAAGGCCGAGCTTGAGGTTGGCGTCGACGGTGTCGAAGCCCTCCTCCTGGAGCTTGTAGGCCCTGAGCTTGTTGAGCAGGCCGATGCCGCGCCCCTCCTGTGAGAGGTAGAGCAGCACCCCGGTCCCCTCGTTCTCGATCATCGCCAGCGCCGCCGCGAGCTGGTCGCCGCAGTCGCAGCGCAGCGAGTGGAAGACGTCGCCGGTCAGGCACTCGCTGTGGACGCGGACGAGGACGTCTTCCCTGCCGGCGACGTCGCCCTTGACCATCGCGACGTGGTGCTTGTCGTCGACGAGCGAGCGGTACCCGACCGCGGTGAAGTCCCCGAACTCGGTCGGCAGCGAGGTCGAGACGATCCGCTCGACCAGCTTCTCCTGCTGCCGCCGGTAGGCGATCAGGTCGGCGATCGTGATCATCTTCAGGCCGTGGAGCTCGCAGTAGGAGGCGAGGTCGGCCACCCTGGCCATCGTCCCGTCGTCGTTCATGATCTCGCAGATCACGCCGGAGGGATTGAGGCCGGCGAGCCGGGCGAGGTCGACGCTCGCCTCGGTGTGCCCGGTCCGCTCGAGGACCCCTCCCTCCTTCGCCTTCAGCGGGAAGATGTGGCCGGGGATGTGGAGGTCGCCGGGCCTCGTGCTCTGCTTGATCGCCACCTGCACCGTGTGCGCGCGCTCGGCGGCGCTGATGCCGGTCGTCGTCCCCTCGCGAGCGTCGATCGAGACGGTGAAGGCGGTCTTCAGCGGGTCCTCGTTCTTGGCCGCCATGAGGTCGAGCCCGAGCTCGTCGCAGCGCTCGCCGGCGAGCGAGAGGCAGATCAGTCCTCGGCCGTGCTTGGCCATGAAGTTGA
>DATAFA010000046.1:0-18513 GCA_036257785.1 Solirubrobacterales bacterium
GCTGAGGTGGCTCTGTAGCTCGCCGTCCTCGCAGACGATCGTTCGCGTGCCGACGGCCTCGAGCAGGGCCCGGTCGTGAGAGACGAGGATGACCGCGCCCTCGAACGCGAGCAGTGCGTCCTCGAGCGCCTCGCGGCTCTCGATGTCGAGATGGTTGGTCGGCTCGTCGAGGATCAGCGCGTTCGCGCCCGATGCGACGAGGATGGCCAGCGAGAGGCGCCGCTGCTCGCCGCCGGAGATGTCGGCGAGCTGCTTGTCGACATCCGGGCCGGAGAACAGGAAGCCGCCGAGGAGGTCGCGCGCCTTCTGGCCGGAGAGGCCGGTGCCGCGCTGGACGGCATCGAGGACGGTCCCCTCCCCCGCCGCCGACTCGGCGTGCTGGGAGAGGTAACCGATCTCGACGTTGTGACCGGTGGCGAGCTTCCCGGAGGCGGGTCTGCGGCGGCCGGCGAGGGTGTCGATCAGAGTCGTCTTGCCGGCCCCGTTCGGACCGACCACGACGACGTGCTCGCCGCGCTCGACCCGCAGCGTCCCGCTCTCGACGAGGGTCCGGCCCGGGACCTCGATCCTCGCATCCTCCATCTTCAGGACGAAGCGCCCGGCCCTGACCGGAGGCGCGAACGAGAACCGGAGCGTCCGCTGATCGCGGGGGTCGCGGACGGCGGCGTCGCGTTCGAGCCGCTCGATCTGCTTGATCCGCGACTGCGCCTGCCTGGCCTTCGTCGCCTTGTAGCGGAAGCGCTGGACGAACCGTTCCATTCGCTCGATCTCGGCCTGCTGGCGCTCGATCGCCTTGCCGAGCGCGATCTCGCGCGCCGCCTGCTCGGTCCGCCAGGCGTGCCAGGGGCCGGAGAAGTAGCGGCCACGTCCGGCCTCGAGCTCGAGCACCGAGGTCCCGACCGCCTCGAGGAACCAGCGATCGTGGGCGACGAGCACGACGGCGGCGTCGAGATCGGTGAGGTAGCCCTCGAGCCACTCCAGCGAGGGAATGTCGAGGTGATTGGTCGGCTCGTCGAGGAGCAGCAGCTCCGGACGGGTCGCGAGCGAGCGGGCCAGCGACGCGCGGGTCAGCTCACCGCCCGAGAACGTCGTCAGCGGGCGCTCGGAATGCTCGGCAGCGAACCCAAGACCGGCGAGCACGGCGAGCACCTGATCGCGCCAGCGGTAGCCGCCGGCGAGGTCGAGCCGGGCCTGAGCGTCGGCGTAGGCCGCCATCGTCTCGGCCGAGTGGTCACCTTCCGACATCGCGCCCTCGAGCCCGGCGAGGCGGTCCTCGAGTGCGATCACGTCGGCCCGCCCCGAGAACACGTAGTCACCGAGCGTCATCTCCGAGTCGCGTGGCGGACGCTGGTCGTGGAGCGCCACCCGCGCTCCCTTCTCGAGCGAGACCCCGCCCGCGTCGGGAGTGAGCTCAGCGGCGAGGATCCGCAGCAGCGTCGACTTGCCGGCGCCGTTGCGGCCGGACAGGGTCATCCGCTCGCGCCGCTCGAGCTTGAACGAGACGTCGTCGAACAGCGGCTTGCCGCCGACGTGGATCCCGAGGTTCGATGCGATAGCTACGGCCATCGCTCCCTGAAGATACGGACCCGCCCGCCGGATCCGGTGACCGGCACGGATGCGAGGCTGCAGGCGTGCTCGACGTCCGTTTCACCAGGGCCCTCCACGTCGAGGCGCTGCAGCGGTCGGCGATCCATGCCGAGACCGATCCGGCGGTCCTGTTTCAGGCCTCGACGATCGGCGCCCTGCTTGACGGTGCCTACGAGGGCGACGTCAGCTTCGCCGAGCTCGCTCGGCACGGCGACCTCGGCCTCGGGACACTGAACGCGCTCGACGGCGAGATGGTCGCCGTCGACGGGCGGTTCTGGCGGGCCGACGTCGACGGACGGATCAGCGAGATCGATCCGGGCGAGCGGACGCCGTTCGCGGTCGTCGTCCCGTTCGCCGCGCGGCGTCGGCGATCGATTGCCGCGCCGGAAACGCAAGCCGAGGTGCTGGCCGGGCTCGACCGCGAGCGCCCTCCGGGCGAGGGCGCCGCGGCGATCCGGATCGACGGGCGGTTCAGCTCGGTGACGGCCCGTTCGGTGCCCCGACAGCAGCGCCCGTACCGTCCACTCGCCGAGGTCATCGCCGACCAGCACGTCTTCACGCTCGACAACGTCGAGGGGACGATCACCGGCTTCCGCTTCCCCGATCACAGCGACGGCGTCGAGGTCGACGGCTTCCACCTCCATTTCGTCGACTCCGCCCGGACCCGCGGCGGGCATGTGCTCGATTTCGCGTGTGAGCGCGGTCGTCTCGAGGTCGACCCGGTCACTGACCTCCACGTCGAGCTGCCACCCGGCGTCGATCTCGAGGGACACCACCTCGACGCCGCTGCCGCGGCGTCGCTGCGCCGAATCGAGGGCTGACTCAGGTTGGCCGGCCGTGGACCGCGGTCAGCCTGTCGCCCTAAGAACCTAAGGTCAGCCGCCTGCGCCGCCGATAGGGTATTTCGTGATGAGCCGGATGAAGCGTGGATGGGGGCTGACGAAGAAGAGCTGGGGCCTCCTCACGGAGCACCGGCAGCTCCTCAGGTTCCCGCTCGTCGGCGGCGCCGCGACGATCGTGATGTCGATCATCGTGATCGGCCCCGGCCTCTACCTGATCGACGACGGCGAGATCGCCCCCGGGGCGCCGCTGGTCATCGTCGGCCTCTACCTGCTGGCGCTGGTCGGCACCTACTACAGCGTCGGCCTGGCGGCCTGTGCGGACATGATCTTCCACGGTCGCGACGCGAAGTTCTCCGACGGCACCGCGGTCGCCCGCAGCCGCTTCGGGAAGATCGCCGGCTGGGCACTCGTTTCGACGGTGATCGGGACGATCGTCGGCCTGCTGCAGGATCAGGGTGGGATCGCCGGCGCGATCTTCGGCCGCCTGCTGCAGCTCGGCTGGTCGTTGATCACGTTCCTCGCGGTGCCGGTGATCGCGATCGAGGGAACCGGGCCGATCGAGACCCTGAAGCGCTCCGCCGGGCTCTTCAGGCAGCGCTGGGGCGAGCAGATCACCGGCAACATCGCGATCGGCGGCATCGTCTTCCTGATCGGGCTGATCCCGGCCGGGATCCTGATCGCGGCCGGGATCGCGGTCATGGCCTCCAGCGGCGTCGGCGGCGGCATCCTGATCGGGATCGGTGTGATCGTGATGGCGATCGCGATCCTGATCCAGAGCGCCCTCGGCGGGATCTTCGGCGTCGCGCTCTACCGCTACGCGCTCGAGGGCGAGACCGTCGGCGGCTTCACCGCGGACGAGTTCGAGTCGGCCGTCCGCCGCAAGGGCGGTACCGACGACGGACCCCGCCCGGCGACGATCTAGGCAGCGCTGCGGGCGACGACGATCCCGGTCGTCTCAGCCCTCCCCGTGCGGCTTCGGTACGCAGAGCACCGGGCAGCCGGCCAGGTGGAGCAGCTTCAGGGTGACGCTGCCGAGGAAGACCCCGGCGAGGGCCGAGTGACCGCGCGTGCCGACGACGATCAGATCGGCGCCGGTCTCCTTCGCGACGTCGGCGATCGAGCGGGCCGGGCCGCCGAGGATGATCGACTCGTAGCGCACGTCGGCGTCGATGCCCTGCTCCTTCAGGCCGGCGGCCTGCTGCTCGATCCGCGCCTTGACGTCGGGCTCGTCCGCGTGCAGCGGAGCCATGTCGCCCTTGGCGGCGATCCGTTCGACGACGTGGCAGATGACGACGGAGGCGCCGTCGCGCTTCGCGACCTCGGTGGCCTCGGCGAGCGCTCGGTCCGATCCCTTCGACCCGTCCACTCCGACGACGATCTTGCTCGACATCCGCTTTCTCCCTTCGCTGAAACCATGGCGATGATCCCGGCGCCACCTCGCCCGGACATCCGGGCCTGTCGCTCAACCTTCGCGGTAGGGGGCACGGTGCGGCATCCGTAGAAACTACGGAGGAAGCGCGCGTCCGGCAGCGCTCAGAAGGCGCTGCGGCGGCGCCAGTCGAGCTTCGAGGTCGCCTCGCCGCCGGCCGTGACCACCGGCTGGGTCCAGAGGGTCAGCCGGTCGCCCTCGAGGCCGTAGGCACGTCGTTTGTCCATCCCTGGCTGATCGGGATGGAGGGCCTGCTCGACGTGATGGACGACGATGCCGGGCTCGGGGACCGAGAAGCGGCCCGCATAGGCGTTGTAGCTGCGGTAGGCGGCGGCCTGGAGCGGATCGTCGCCGGCATCGAGGTCCCGGGAGCCGAGCGGGGTCCGCCGGTCGTCGGCGATCTGGACCGCCATCCGGCCGGTCGGCAGGTAGATGAGATCGCCATGGGGCTCGTCGCCGCCGTGGGCGATCCTCACGCCCGCGTCGGTCTCGCCCGTCCAGGCGATGAGCCGCCAGTGGCCGAGCAGTCCCAGCGCGTGCTCCGGGAGGCCGCCCATCGCGGCGGTCAGCTTCGTCCCGGCTTCGGGAACTGGGTCGCGTTGAAGCGGTCCCAGATCCGATCGGGCATCAGGTGGCTCTGGTTGATCAGCAGGGTCGCCGACGGGGTCACGCGGTAGCGGGTCTTCGGGCGGTTGGCGTTGATTGCCTTCTCGATCACCTTCGCGACGTCGTCGGCCTCGCCGCCGAGCAGCTTCAGCGGCCCCTTCTCGTAGGCCTCCTGGGTCGCCTGACCGACCTTGCGGTTGAACTCCCCGTAGACCTCGTCGGCACCGCCCGCCTGCTCGAGCGAGGCGACGGCCGCCTTGTCGAACTCGGTGCGGATCGCGCCCGGTTGGATGACGACCACGTCGACGCCGAAGCCCTCGACCTCGTAGCGCAGGGCGTCGGAGAGCGCCTCGACCGCGTACTTGGTCGCGTGGTAGGCGCCGCCGCCGGGGAACGTGAAGTTCGCCCCCATCGAGCTGATGTTCACGATTCGCCCATGCCCCCGGGCGCGCATCCCGGGCAGGACCAGCTGGGTCATCCGCACGAGCCCGAACACGTTGGTCTCGAACTGACGCCGGAGCGCTTCCATGCCGAGGGTCTCGACCGCACCCGACTGCGAGTAGCCGGCGTTGTTGACGAGCGCGCCGACGCCGCCGGCCTCCTCGTCGATCCGGGCGACGGCCGCCTCCATCGACGTCTCGTCGGTGACGTCGAGCGCCATCGTCCTGCACCCCTTGGCCTCGAGGCCGGAGACGGAATCGAGGTTGCGAGCGGTCGCGTAGACGGTGTGGCCGCTCGCCACGAGCCGCTCCGCGGTGGCGCGGCCGATTCCGGTCGAGCAGCCGGTGATCAGGATCGTCTCTTCTGCGGGCATCTGCCGCTCCTTCGGGTTCGGATTGTGATGGCCGCCTCGAATCCTCCCGGCTCGGGCCGGCAAACGGATTGTGAGGCAGCGGCGATCCTGCGGCCGTGCGGCCGGAGAGCGGTCGGCGCGGTCAGCGGCGGATCGTCACCGGGGTGCCGAGCGGCACCTGCTCGATCAGCGCCTGAAGATCGGCGTCGCTGCTGTGGATGCAGCCGGTCGAGTTCGCGGCGCCGAGCGGCTCGGAGGTGCCGTGGATCGCGATCCGGTTACCACCGCTCCAGCCGGGTGGAAGGTTCGGCTGGGTGGCGCTGAGGGCGATCGCGCAACAGCCGTAGACGGGGTTGAGACCGCCCTCGATCTCGTCGGTGATCGAGAAGTGCCCGGTCGGCGTCGGCGTCCCGGGGCCGCCGATCCCGACTGTCCAGCGGCGCTCGACCTCACCCTTGCGGCTCAGCTCGGCGCGCATCTCCGAGAGGTCGATCACGATCGCTTGGCCGACGTTGTCGGTCGCCAGCACCCCGTCGTCGACCTTGACCCAGCCGAGCTCCCCGTTCGGCAGCAGCTGCGTCGGGACACCGGCCCAGGCGCCGCGCCGCTTGGCGACGGTCAGCACGGTGGGCGAGCCGAACTCGGTCGTGTCGCCGAGGCTCTCGACGACGTCGCCGCCGGGAGCGTTGCGCAACGGGACGCTGGCCCCCGGACGGACCGTGAGGATCGTCGTGCCGGGATCCGGTGCGGGGCGTTCGGGCTGGACGGGCGCCCGGGTCGGCGCGAATGGCGCCTCGGCCGCCTGGGCCGTCTCGACCCTGGGGGTTTCCCCGTTCGCCCAGCCGAGCACGGCCAGCAGCAACGCGATGCCGCCGAGCACGGCCGCGGCGAGGAGAAACAGGTCCGAGTGGCGTATCCGATCCATCGGAGTTCGCTTCGGAGCCGCGGCCCTCCGCCTCCAGCCAAGAGCCGCCGTCTGGACGTCGGTCCGCTCCCGCCGGGACCGGCGATCCGCGCTCAGGACCGCGCACGGGCTACGTTTCACGGGAACTTGCGGAGGGAGAGCACATGAGTTTCCGGAGCACGCTGCCGAGCCGTGGATCGGCCGCGGTCGCCGGATGAGCGTCGAAGCCGTCACCGGGCTGCTGCTGATCGCGCTGCCGGTTCTCTTCAACGTCTCCTTCGCGGCGCTCGCGAAGCTGTTCGACTACCCGGACGTCCTCCGCCGTCCCACGGTCGAGATCCTCGCCGCCTTCGAGGCGGGTGGCGAACGGCTGCTGCTGGCCTGGTGGGCGTTTGCGAGCAGCGCGGTCCTGTTCATCCCGGCGGCGGTGCTGCTCTCACGCTCACTCCCCGGCGCCGACGCCGACGTGCTGGCGCTGGCGACGGCGATCGGCGTCGCGGCGGGGATCGCCCAGGCAGTCGGTCTGCTCCGCTGGCCGTTCGCGGTGCCCTATCTCGCCCGTCACCGCGAGGAGCCCGGCATCGATGCCGCCTTCCAGGCGATCCACCGCGCGCTCGGGGTCGGCGTCGGCGAGCACCTCGGCTACCTGCTGACCGGTGCCTGGACGCTGTTCGCCGGCATCGCGATGACGCAGAGCCCGGAGGTGCTGGACGTGCTCGGATGGGTCGCGATTGCGATCAGCCCGCTGTTCGCGATCGGGGCCCTGGAGTTCGTCGGCAAGTTCGAGCGGGACGGCTGGAAGCTGGCCGGGGATCTGGTCCCGATCGCCTACGTAGTCTGGTCGCTGTGGCTGCTTGCAACCGGGATCGCGTTGCTCGCTTGACGGTGGCGTGGCCGACGAGCGCAGGCCGGAGAGCGCGAATCCCTATGGTGTGAGGGGTGCCGACCACCGTGGTCGGCTTTTTCAAGGCTTGTTTTTTTGGATGAGTAGGTGCCGAGCGCATTGCTCCTCAACTGGACCGGCATCGAATCCCTAAGGAGGGAACTCATATGGCAAACGGAACCGTGAAGTGGTTCAACGACGACAAGGGCTACGGCTTCATCGAGGTCGAGGGTGGCGGCAAGGACGCGTTCGTCCACGTCAACGGCCTCGCCCCGGGAACCCGGATCGCCGAAGGCGACAAGGTCACGTTCGACCTCGAGGAGGGCCAGAAGGGCCCCCAGGCAGCGAACGTCACCGCCGCCGGCTGAACCACTCTCAGCTATGCCGTTCGAAGGCCGGGTCGCGAAAGCGGCCCGGCCTTCGTCGTTCCGGGGGGCAGATCCCGCGAGTTGTCGAAAACGTCCTCGGGGAGGACGCTTTCGACGGTTGACCGTGGGGTCAGGGTTGGGCCGGCTCGGCGCCGCGCCAGCGGGCCAGTGAGCCGAGCGCCTTCCTGATCGCTGCCGGCGCCCGCCGGCCCGGCTCCTCGTGGACCGCGAGGACGCGGAGGACACGATCGTCGCCGCCGTCGACCCGCAGATCCGCGCGCGCGATCAGCCGCTCCCGGTGGAGGATCGGCAACACGTAGTAGCCCCAGCGCCGCTTGCCGGCCGGGACGTAGATCTCGAGGCGGTGGTCGAAGCCGAACAGCTCGGCCGTCCGGCTGCGATCGCAGAGCAGGTTGTCGAACGGCGACAGCGCGACGGTCCGGCGGCCGGGCTCGAGGCGGTCGGCTTCTTCGAGGGCGGCCGGCAGACCCCACCAATCGCCGCGCAGGCCGGCGATCCGGACCCGCTCGAGCTCGCCGCGGCGCTCGAGGCGGCCGATCGCGCCGCTGCCGTGGCCGCCGAGCCCCGGATAGCGCCGGCGCGTGAAGTGAGCGGCGATGTGCGGGGCGCGGGCGACGCCGAGCATCGCGACGGCGCGAACGACCGCTCGCTCGACGGCCTGCCCCGCCGGGAGCGGGGCGGCGTCGGCGGCGGCAAGCGCGCCGCCCGGCAGGCAGCGCTCGAGGACGTCCCAGCGGCGTTCGAGCCCGATCCGGTCGCTGACCCCGATCCGCCCCTGCATCCAGAGCTTGTCGAGGAGCCGCGCGATCGTCTGCCGCGACGAGATCTCGTCGGTCCAGTGACCGTGCTCCCAGGCCTCGCTCGATCGATCCTCCAGTTGACGCGCCCGCAGCGGTCCGGCAGCGGTCAGCGTCGCGACCGTGTGCTCGGCGAACTCGGCGTTCGTCGCCAGCCAGTCGCGGATCCGGCGCCGGGCCGGCGACAGCCGCTCGAGATAGGTCCGCATCGCCCAGCGGTGGATCGGCAGGTCGGCGGCGTGGCAGAGGCTCGCCTCGTGACACCAGTAGTCGAACAGCGAGCGGTCTCGGTACGCCGCCCGCTCGAGCGCCCGCTCGTGGGAATCGTGAGTTCCGCCGTTCATCCGCGCCCGCAACACCAGGAGCGGCGAGCGGGCGACGACCCCGACCGGGTCGAGTTGCAGACAGCCGATCCGCTCGACGACCGCGGCCACCCCCGTGCCGGGCGTCGCCGGCACGGCCAGGCCCTGCGCGTGCAGGGCCAGCCGCCTCGCCTGGTCGATCGAAAGCGTTCTCGTCACCGGGCAGCTACAAATAGCCGATGAGCGCGAACGCCGACCGGGACGCCGGAGAGCCCTGGGAGACGATCCTCTACTCGACCGGCGCGGGGATCGCGACGATCACCCTGAACCGGCCCGAGCATCTGAACACGATCGTCCCGCCGATGCCCGACGAGGTCGAGGCGGCCGTCGCCGCCGCGGTCCGCGACGACGGGGTCAGGGTCATCGTCGTCCGCGGTACCGGCCGGGCCTTCTGTGCGGGCTACGACTTCAGCGGAGGCTTCGAGCACTGGGACGACGCGATCACGACCGACGGCGCGTGGGACCCGGGCAAGGACTTCGCCTTCGCGACCACGCAGTCGGCCTCCCCCACCCAGAAGCTGATGAGCGTCTGGCGGGCGCCGAAACCGGTGATCGCCCAGGTCCACGGCTGGTGCGTCGGCGGCGGCAGCGACTTCGCGCTCTGCGCCGACCTCGTGATCGCAAGCGAGGACGCCCGGATCGGGACGCCCTACAGCCGCATCTGGGGCGCCTACCTCTCGGGGATGTGGATCTACCGGCTCGGCCTCGCAAGGGCCAAGTACCACGCGCTCACCGGCCGGCCGCTGTCGGGGCGCGAAGCCGCCGACGTCGAGCTGATCAACGAGGCGGTGCCGTTCGACCGCCTCGAGGAGCGGGTCGGCGAGCTCGCAGCCGAGCTGGCCTCGATCCCCGCCTCCCAGCTCGCGGCGATGAAGCTGGTCGTCAACAACGCCTACGAGACGATGGGGCTCGCCTCGACCCAGACCCTCGGACCGATTCTCGACGGGCTGATGCGGAACACGCCGGAAGCCCTGCGGTTCATCGAGAAGGCCGGCTCGGAGGGCGTCCGCGCCGCGATCACCGAGCGCGACGGCCCGTTCGGCGACTACAGCCAGGCCCCACCCGCCGAGCGGCCCGACCCCGGCAACGTGATCGAGCCCTAACCCGCGCCCTCACGGCGCTTTCGCGCCGCCTCGTCGAGGTCACGGAGAACGTCGACGGTCGCGTCCCACGCCATGCACTGATCGGTCACGGAGCGGCCGTAGGTCAGAGGTCCGCCGAGGTCCTGCCGGCCGGCCTCGAGGAACGACTCCAGCATCACCCCGACGATCGCCGGCTCGCCGGCGGCCACCTGCTCGCCGATCGCGGCCGCGACGACCGGCTGGCGCTCGTGGTCCTTGCCGCTGTTGTCGTGGGAGGCGTCGACGATCACCCGCTCGGGCAATCCGACGGCGCGCAGCCGCTCGACCGTGTCGGCGACCGAGGCGGCGTCGTAGTTGGTGGCGCCACGGCCGCCGCGAAGGATGATGTGACAATCCGAGTTGCCCGAGGTGCGGAGGATCGCCGAGCCGCCGCCGAGCTCGACGCCGGCGAACGAGTGCGGGGCCGCCGCGGCGCGGACGGCGTCGACCGCGACCCCGACGTTGCCGTCGGTGCGGTTCTTGAAGCCGACCGGCATCGACAGGCCCGACGCGAGCTGGCGGTGGGTCTGGCTCTCGGTCGTCCGAGCGCCGATCGCGCCCCAGGCGACGGTGTCGGCGATGTACTGCGGGGTGATCGGGTCGAGGAACTCGCAGCCGATCGGCAACCCGACCTCGAGGACCTCGAGGAGGAGGTGGCGGGCGGTCCGCAGGCCCGTGTTGACGTCGCCGGAGTCGTCGAGATGGGGATCGTTGATCAGGCCCTTCCATCCCGTCGTCGTCCGCGGCTTCTCGAAGTAGACGCGCATCACGACCATCAGGTCGGGCAGCTCGGGAGCAAGCGCCGCGAGGCGCCGGCCGTAGTCGAGCGCTGCAAGCGGGTCGTGGACGCTGCACGGCCCGACGACGACGAGCAGGCGCGGGTCCTCGCGGTCGAGGATCGCCTCGACCGCCTGGCGGTTGCGGACCACCGAGGCCGCCAGCTCCGCGGTCAACGGATGCTCGGCGAGGAGCTCCTGCGGGGAGACGAGCGCCACGGTCTCCTCGATGCGGAGGTCGTGCAGGGACGGATCGTGGCTGACCGGCGTCGTCGACATGGGGCCCTTAGTTTCGCGAAGTCAGGCGGCGGGCGTCAGAGCGACCGCAGCGCCGGCATCGATTCGGCCTCGGCCCGGGGGGTGCAGGGACGGCTCCGGGGTGGCCGGGTTCACACCGCGGGTGTCTATCCGAACGGCCCCCGCGAGCAGATCATGGTCGTGCAAGTCCAAACCACTCCGAAAGGGAGCACGACATGTTCAACAGCACCAAGGTCCGCACGGCAATCGCAGCGCTCGCCATCTCGATCACCGCCTTTGGCGGGGTCGCCTCGGCCCAGGCCGGCGGCAAGGCCGACACGAAGGTCTCGATCAAGGGCGACAACGGCGACTACTACGGCTACGTCAAGAGCTCCGACACCGGCAACTGCGCCAACGATCGCAAGGTCAAGGTCTTCAAGCAGACCGGCAACGAGCAGGATCCCAAGCACGACCTGAAGATCGGCACCGACACCGCCGAGCCGAACGGCGACAAGTACATGTGGTCGATCGGGAACTCCGGCTACAAGCACGGCGAGTTCTACGCGAAGGTCGGCAAGACCAGCCTCTGCAAGGGCGCGACGAGCAAGACCATCACCCGGTAGCTCGAGCTAACGAGAAGGACCGAGCGGCTCGGTGGCTTCGGCCACCGGGCCGCTTCGCGTTGCGCGCCGGGTCAGACGAGGATGCCGTAGCGGTCGCGGACCTGACCGACGAGGACCGCGACGACCCGGGGATCGAACTGGCTGCCGGCGTGGTCCTCGAGCTCGGTGATCGCGGCCTCGATCGTGACCGCGGATCGGTAGGGCCGATCCGTTGTCATCGCGTTGAAGGCGTCGCAGGCGAAGATGATCCGGGACTCGATCGGGATCCCCTCTCCGGTGAGCCCGTCGGGGTAGCCACCGCCGTCGAAGCGCTCGTGGGAGGACCGGACGACCGCGCCGATCTCCGACATCAGCCCACCGATCTTCTCGAGTATCCGCTGGCCCTCGACCGTGTGAGTCCTGACCACGGTCCACTCGCGCTCGCTGAGCGGCCCGGGCTTGTTGATCAGCTGCTTGGGGATCGCGACCTTGCCGACGTCGTGGAGCAGCGCGCCGAACTCGACGTTGCGGCGCCGGCGATCGTCGAGCTTCAGCTCCGACGCGACGGCGACGGAGAGCTCGACGACGCTGCGGCTGTGGCTGCCGGTGTAGGTGTCGTCGTGGCCGATCATGTCGCCGAGCACGTGAGCGGTCCCGCGGTAAGCGCTCGAGAGCTCGAGTAGCGACTGCATGCGCGCCGTCCGCTCGCGGGCGAAGATCAGGAAGAGCAGGAAGAGCGGCAGTGGCAGGAGCAGGACCCATGAGCGGTCGGCGGCCGCGAGGGCGATCGCCAGCCCGATCGGCGCCAGGAGCGTGTCGACGAGGTAGATCCAGCGGCTCTCGGCGAATTGCACGCCGACGTCGACGTTGCCATGCAGCCGCTCGCGGAAGCTCGATGCCACCGACTCGACCGCGAACTGGGAGGCCAGCGCGGCGAGCAGGACGTACCAGGTCGCCGAGGCGGCGCTCGGGGCGCCGGCGGCCAGGAGCACGAGCGTCGGGCCGATCGCGAACCACGAATCGCCGGCTGCCATCAGGACCCGTCCCCGGGCCAGCTGGCCCGAGAACGTGCTCGCGAGCTTGCCGATCAGGAGGCCGGCGAGGACGAACAACGGAACAAGCTCGGTCGGCAGGACGAACAGCATCGGCACGAAGGCGACCTGGGTCGGGTAGGTGTGCGCCGAGCCGACCTCGAAAACCACCATCGATGAGAGGCCGAGGGCGATCGTGGCGACGACGGCGGTGCTCCAGTCCAGGGACCGGTCAGTCGGGATGAGGACGGCGATGAGGACGGCGACGGCGACGAAGGTGCCGCCGGCGATGAGCTCGGCGCGCCGCTCGCGGGCGGCGACTGCCCGCGGCATTCGCCGCCACGATTCGGCGAGCAACCGCTGGATCCCCGGCGGCAGCGATTCGGTTGCGTTCACCGCATCCTCCATCCGTCCATCAACCGCACATGGCTAAGGATCGGCCGATCGGGCTCCGAACTTGAGTTGACAGCCGCCGGCGCCAACGATCCGCCGATTTACGGCCTCCACGTCGAATCGCGCGCCGTCGGTGAAAACTGCTCGGTCAAGCCGTTTCACGGCCACGGAGCGGCGGTTCCCTACCCTGAGTCACATGAGTGTCTCAGGGACATTCTCGGCCACCGCCAGGGTGACGCTGATCACGGGAGCGAGCGGCGACGTGGACGTCGCGAACGTGCGGGTCCGAGGTCGTCGGAACGCGACACGGGGGAAAGTCACCCGTGTCGCGCCCCGCACAGCCGGACCGGGGGTAGTCGATCGAGCCGCACCGCCTCCAGGGGGAGGGGTCGGCCGGTGACATACCCGCAGGGCGGAGATTCAAACGAGCGACCGCTCGACCCGGCCGAGGAGCAGCGGCTCTGGAAGCGGGTCGGCGAGGGTGACGAGCGCGCCCGCGAGGACCTGGTCCGCCACTTCCTGCCATTCGCGGAGGCGATGGCGAAGCGCTACCGGACGGCCCGCGAGCCCCACGAGGACCTCGAGCAGGTGGCCAGCATGGGCCTGATCAAGGCGATCGACCGCTTCGAGCCGGAGCGCGGCGTGCCGTTCAAGGGGTTCGCGGGACCGACGATCCTCGGCGAGATCAAGCGCCACTTCCGCGATCGGGTCTGGACCGTCCGGGTGCCCCGCTCCGTCCAGGAGGGGATCGCCGAGGTCGAGGCGGCGACGAACGATCTCGAATCGGAGCTCCAGCGGACGCCGTCGGTCCGGGAGATCGCCGATCACCTCGGCAAGAGCGAGACCGATGTCCTCGAGGTGCTCGAGGCGAACCTGAACCGCCGTCCGGTCTCGATCGACGCGACGATGCGCACCGACGAGGACGGCTCGGCTCCCGCAGCCGAGCGGATCGGGACCGAGGACGAGGGCTACGAGCTGATCGAGGGCCGGCTGACGATCGAGCAGGAGATGCCCCACCTCGATGACCGCGAGCGACGGGTGATCGAGCTGCGATTCGCCGACGATATGACCCAGTCGCAGATCGCCGGCGCGATCGGCTGCTCGCAGATGCAGGTGTCACGGATCCTCCGCGGGGCTCTCGGCAAGCTCCGCGAGCGCGTCTGACGTCAGTCGCCTGGAGGAGCGATCCGGAAGGCGACGTACTCGCCGTCCGACCGCGTCTCGACTGCGACCGAGTCGGCCAACGTCTCGACCGATCCGCTGCCCGCCGGCAGCTTCAGACCCTCCCGCAGTCTGGCGCTGCCACCGTCGCCGAGCGGGCCGACGGTCATCTCGATGCCGCCGTCGCCGTTGATGAGCGAGAAGTTGAGGTGGTCGTCGCCGAATGCGGCGTCCGAGGACTCCGAGACGGTCTCGGCGAGCAGGATGGCATCGGCGATCTGATCGACGGTCAGGTCGCGGCGCAGGGCGAAGGCGCTGACGGCGCGCGAGAGCACGCCCGGGAGGAGATCGGCATCGGACGCGGAGATCGAAACGGCCTTGCCGGCGGGCGCGACCTCGTGGTCCTCGCGGACCCGCGGCACGCCGTGACCGTTGGTCAGCGGCAGAACCATCGTCACCTCGGTGCCGCCGTCGAAGCTGCCGTGGATCGAGAAGCTGCTGCTCAGCGCAGCAACCAGCGACAGGCCGAGCCGCAGGCTCGAGCCCGGGGATTCGACGTCGGGTCGGGGCTGAAACCCGACGCCGTGGTCGATCACCCGGATCAGGATGCTGTCTGCGGCGGGCTCCGCCTCGACCTCGATCGGACCGGTCTCGCCCGGGTAGGCATGGACGACGGCGTTCATGCAGGCCTCGGTGACGACGGTCTTCAGGTCGGCGACTGCGGAACGTTCCATGCCGATGCCCTCGGCGAGGCCGGCGAGCGCGTGGCGGATCAGGGCGACGTTCGCGGCCTCCGCGGGCACGATCAAACGCAGTCGCGGACTCCGATCCGCAGTTTCCGCCATGTTCGGCTCGCTACCCCCCCTCACGAGGCCGAAACCGCCGACCTTGTCGCGTCCTGCTCGGCAGCGGCCGCCGAGTCCGGTTCCGGGCCGCCGCCGAGGCCGTCGAGGCGGACGGCCAACGCGGCCGCATCGTCCTCGAGATCGCCACCGGCAAAGTCGGCCAGCTCCTTGCGAATCCGCCCGATCGCCTCCTCCGGGTCCTCGGCGTCACCGATGCAGCGGCTGAGCCGGTCCTCGCCGAATCGCCCACCGCTGCCGCGCGCCTCGACGACTCCGTCGGTGTAGACGAGTAGCTGATCGCCGGGGTCGAGGGCGAGGGTTTCGATCTCCCAGCTGGTGTCCTCGAACGCCCCGAGAATCGGGCCGGCGGGCTCCACCTCGTGGGTCTCGTGTCCGTGGATCACCAGCGGCGGCGGGTGCCCGGCGACCGCGACCCGGACCTTCCCGCGGGCGGGCTGATCGAGGGTGAAAGCGGCGACGCTGCAGAGCGCGGTGCCCGGCCGGTTCAGAAGGGCCGAGTTGAGCTGGGCCAGCGCCTGGCGGGGATCACCGGTGAGCGAGCTCGCGGCCCGCAGCGTGTAACGGGCGAGCGCCGTCAGCGACGCCGCCCGGGCGCCGTGGCCGGTGACGTCGCCGATCACGACCATCCAGCCGCCCTCGATCCGGTGCAGGTCGTAGAAGTCGCCGCCGGCGCGGTTCTCCGCCCCCGCCGGGCTGTAGAGCGCGGAGACCGACCACCCGGCGATCGCCGGAAGCGGCGCGGGCCGCAATCCGTTCTGAAGCGTCGCGGCGATCTCGCTCCGCTCGCTGGCGATCCTCGCGTTGTCGATCGCGAGCGCGATGCGTTCGGAGATTTGCAGGGCGACCCGCTGCTCGAGCGCTGTGAAAGCCCGCCGGTCGGTGCGGTTCCCGAAGCCGATGATGCCGATCAGGCGGGAGCCGTTCCGCAGTGGCTGACCCATGACCGCGCCGAGGCCGAGCGCATCAAGGCCCACGGCCAGGTCCGCCGCGGCCTCCGGCCAGCCGGAGGGATCCGCCGCCGCGTAGACGATCGGCTCGCGCGACTCGAGCATCTCGGGCATCCCCGGGCCCTCCGGGTGCAGCGGGTTCTCGCCGATGACGGCGGTCAGCAGCCGCTCCCGCTCGGCGTCGATGTCGGCGATCGCGGCGAGCTCGAATGTCCCACCGGCCCCCGGAACCAGCACTGCGCAGACGTCGGCGAGCCGTGGCGTCAGCAGCCGGACGAGGCGGCGCAGCATCATCTGCGGGTCGGTCGAGGTGCTGAGCAGCTCACCGGTGCTCGCGAAGACGGACTGCGCGAACTCGGCGAGCTTCATCTCGGTCACGTCCTCGAAGGCGGAGACCGTGTAGATCGGCCGGTTGTCGACCGCAGGCATAGCCCGCGACCGGACCCGCAGCCAGCTCTCCTCACCGTGGCCGGCGTGGATCATGCGGATGATCTGATCGCGCTCGAGCTCGGAGACCTGCCAGGGGAGCATCCCCCGGCCGAGCAGCTTCCCCTCCTCGTCGTAGATGTCGAACTCGGTCTCTGCGGGCTCGGGATCCAGCAACTCGTGCAGGCTGCTGCGATCGGCGAGCTCGACGGCTGCCTGGTTGGCGAAGATCAGCCGGCCACCGCGCTCGGTGATCGTCACGGGCTCGTCCAGCACGCCCATCACCGTGTCCATCCTCAGCTCGACGCTCTCGAGGTCCGAGAACAGGCCGGCGTTGTCGAGGGTCAGGGCGATCCGGTCGGCGAGCACCTGACTGAAGCGGACGTCCTCCTCGTCGTGGCGCCTCCCCGACCATGCCTGGATCAAAGTCAGAACGCCGATCCGCCTTCCCCGCGACTGCAGCGCCACCGCGATGTAGGAATGGACGTCGAGCGAGCGCAGGAACTCGAGATCGGCTTCCGACTGCGCAAGCCCCTCGAGGTCGTAGGCGGTCACCTGGCTGTTGACGATCGGCCCCTCGTCGGGCGCCCGGTCGAACGCGACCTCGGCCTGGACCGTCGGCTCGCGGGCGAGCAGGTGCGGCTCGACAGTTGCCCGCCGCGGCTCGGCGGCGCGGACCGCAAGCCGCTCCATCTGCCCACCGGAAACTGCGTCGATCGTGCACATGTCGGCCAGCTCCGGCACCGCGAGCTCGGTGATCCGCTCGAGCGTCGCCGCGAGTGACGGCTTCTCTCCGGCCCCGGACGCGACCTCGTTGAGCAGCTGGAGCCGTCGCGCGGTGCGGTTGCTGCGGTCGATCATCAGAGCGATGTAGATCGAGAAGCCCGACGCGGCGAGGCCGAGCCCGAACCGGGCCCAGTACTCGGCGGTGTCGTAGTTGTCGTTCCAGGTGCCGCTGACGGCCGCGACGACGACGGCGATCACCGCGACGACAGCGGTCACCCTGGGGTTGCCGCTGAGCGCGGTCGTGAACGGCACGACGGCGAAGAAGCCGGTGATCACCCACTCGGCACGGGCATCGAGCAGAGCCAGTCCGGCGAGCGCGACGAGAGCCGGGATGAGCCCGCTCCAGATCGGAGACGGAAAACCGATTCGGGCAGTTCCTCCCGCGAATGCCGCATTGTCACTCATCTTCGGCCACCGATTGTGCCTGGTTGCGGCACACACCGGATTTGCCGTTAGGATCGAGCGGCCTGATGCCCACCCATTTCGAGGCGAAAACGGAGGAGCTCGCCGGACCGATCCACAAGATCTCGGTCGTCGGTGAGCTCGACCTGGATACCGCGCCCGAGCTCGAGGCGGAGCTTCGTGCCGCTCGCGAAGCCGACGACGCATCGGTCCTCCTCGATCTGTCCGACTGCGAGTTCATCGACTCCAGCGGGCTCGCGCTGATCGTCCAGACCTGGCGCGACCTCGAGCGCCAGGAGGGGACCGGCCTCGCGATGTGCTGCGCCAAGAATCAGGTGGAGCGCCTGCTGCGGATCGCCGGCGCCTACGAGGCGATCTCGATCTACGACAGCGTCGACGACGCCCTCGCCGAGCTGCGCTGATCCCGCCGGCGTCCGGCGGTTGTTTGCAGCCGGCCGTCCCGAGGTAAGGGCAGACTCCCGATGCCGAGAACGAGACGAGTCGATTGCAGCGGCCCCGGCCTGCGGCGGGTCCGCCGCGGCAAGGGCTTCAGCTACCACGAGGAGGACGGGACGCGGATCACCGACGCGGACGTGATCGAGCGGATCTCCGCCCTCGCGATCCCGCCGGCCTGGGACGACGTCTGGATCTGCAGCGATCCGCGCGGGCACGTCCAGGCGACCGGGACCGATGCCGCCGGCCGCAAGCAATACCGCTACCACGACGACTGGCGGGCTCACCGGGACCGCGAGAAGTTCGACCGGATGCTCGACTTCGCCCGACGCCTGCCGAAGCTCCGCGCGCGGATCGAATCCGGCCTGGCCGGACGCGGGCTCACCTTCGACCGGGTCTGCGCCACCGCCGTCGCCCTGCTCGACCTCGGGCTGTTCCGGATCGGCAGCGAGCGCTATGAGGACGAGAACAACAGCTACGGCCTGACGACCCTCAAGGTGCGGCACATCAGCTTCAGCCGGGGCGGCGCCGAGTTCGAGTACCCCGCGAAGTCGGGGCAGCTCGCCTCCCACCAGGTCTCCGACCCGGTCGTGATCCCGGTCCTGAAGGCGCTCGCGCGCCGCGGCAAGCCGGACGACGACCTGCTCACCTACCGCGACGGCCGCAGCTGGGCCGACCTCGGTCCCGACCAGGTCAACGACTGGATCAAGGAGACGATCG
>DATAFA010000047.1:0-17156 GCA_036257785.1 Solirubrobacterales bacterium
CCCGCTTGAGCACGTAGCCGGAGGCGCCGGCCTTCAGCGCCTCGAACAGGTAGCGGTCCTCGTCGTGCATCGACAGCATCAGCACGGCCACCTCGGGAGCGGACTCACGGATCGCCCGGGTCGCCTCGAGGCCGCCCATCCGCGGCATCTTCACGTCGAGGATCGCCAGGTCGGGCCGGACCTCGATCGCCCGGTCACGGGCTTCGACCCCGTCGCCGGCCTCGGCCACGACCTCGATCCCGTCCTCGCTCTCGAGCAGCTTCCGCAGGCCCGAGCGGACGATCCCGTGGTCGTCGGCGATCAACACCCTCATCGGGTTCGCCCTCCTCGTTCCGTGTTCATCTCCGCATTCATCGGCACCTCAGGCCTGAAGCGTTACCCGCGTCCCGGCGCCGGGCTCGGACTCGACGGTCAGCGCCCCTCCACAGAGTAGGGCGCGTTCCCGCATCCCGGCGATGCCGAGCTTCTCGCTCGCGCGGCCGCCGGCGTAGCCGCTCCCGTCGTCGCTGACCCGCAACTCCAGCGCCGCGGCGCCGCCGATCAGCCGGACCCGGAGGTGCTCGGCATCGGCGTGCTGGACGACGTTCGTCACCGCCTCCTGCGCAACCCGGTAGGTGACCAGCTGCAGGTCCTCGGGGAGGTCGTCGACGTTGCCCTCGACCTCGAATCCGGCCCGGATGCCCGCCTCCTGCGCGACCTCCTCGACGAGGGTCGCGAGCGCGGCCTTGAGCCCGAGGTCGTCGAGCGTCGTCGGCCGCAGCCCGCGGGCGAGGTCGAGCAGCTCCCGCATCGCCCGCGAGATCAGGCTGCCGATCTCGCCGAGCTCCTCGACGACCTCGGGATCGCTGCTCTGGCGGCGCACGGCCTCGAGCCTGAGCAGCAGGGCGGTCAGGGCCTGGTTGACCTCGTCGTGGAGGTCGCGGGCGATCCGCTCGCGCTCGCGCTCCTGGGCGCTCAGTGCCGCGTTTGCGGCGCCGCGGCGCTCGGCCTCGAGCCGTTCGAGCATCGCGTGGAAGGAGCGCTCGATGCTGACGACCTCCTCGGGCCCGTCCGTGACGACCGGCGCCGTCGGAGGCTTGCTGAGGTCGGCCTGCTCCATCTCCGTGACGAGATTCTCGAGCGGCGCGAAGCGGCGCGTGAGCAGCCAGATGTTGACCGCGACGGTGGCCGCGAGCGCGAACCCGAGAACGAGGCCGATCGTGGCGCTGTCGCGGAGGCTGCTGTCGGGGTTCGAGGCGATCCACGCGGCGATCACGGCCGCGGCGATCAGCAGCAGGTTCACGGCCAGCACCTGGGTGAGAAGGGTTCCGCGACGCATCACCCCCCAATCGGCCGCTCGCCGCCCGCGCCTTAGCTCGTTAGGGGTCCCTTACCCCGGTCTGCAACCATTCTTCTCTCACCGAGACGCCCCAGGAGGCACTCCGATGACGACAACCCGTAGTTCCACGTTCGCCGCCGGCCTTCGGACGACGCTGCTGCTGGCCGGGCTGACCGGGCTCCTCGTCGTGATCGGGGCCCTGATCGGCGGCCCGGACACGGCCCTGCTGTTCCTCGGCATCGCCGCCGTCATGAACCTCGGCGTCTACTGGTTCAGCGACAAGATCGCCCTCAAGAGCGCCGGCGCGAAGCCGATCAGCGAGCAGGAGGCGCCGAAGATCTACGAGATGGTGCGTGAGCTGACCATGGCGGCGAAGATGCCGATGCCGGCGATCTACATGATCCCGCAGGCGCAGCCGAATGCCTTCGCGACCGGCCGCAGTCCCGACAAGGCGGCGGTGGCGGTCACCGCCGGCATCACCCAGTTGCTCTCGCCCGACGAGCTCCGCGGCGTCATCGCCCACGAGCTCGCCCATATCCGCAACCGCGACACCCTGATCCAGGCGGTCGCTGCGTCGATCGGCGGCGCGATCACCTACCTCGGCTACATGCTGCTCTGGTTCGGCGGCGACGACGACAGCCCCCTCAGTCTCGTCGCCTCGCTCGCCCTGGTCCTGCTCGCCCCGATCGCCGCCTCGATCATCCAGTTGGCGATCTCGCGTCAGCGGGAGTTCTCGGCCGATGCGACGGGCGCGCAGATCTGCGGCAATCCCGAGAGCCTCGCCTCGGCGCTGCTGCGGCTCGAGGAGGGGTCGAAGGCGCATCCGATGAAGGTCAACGAGGCCACCGAGTGCCTCTACATCGTCAAGCCGCTGGCCGGCGGCAAGGGCCTGTCGAACCTGTTCAGCACCCATCCGCCGATCGAGGAGCGGGTTCGCCGGCTCCGGCAGATGCGCCCCGCGCTCGGCTGACAGCCCGTTTCCGACTCGCTATACTTTCTGAAGTAATGACTCCGGAGACCGAGATGAAGACCCGTGCGAGCGGCGCCGACCTGATCGCTCAGGCCCGGGCCGAGATCGAGGAGGTCCAGCCGAGCGAGGTTGCCGCCGAGATCGAGTCCGGCGACATCGAGCTCGTCGACGTCCGCGAGCAGCACGAGTTCGAGGAGCGTCACATCGAGGGCGCCGTCCACGTCCCGAGGAGCTACCTCGAGTCGCGGATCGAGCAGTTCGTGCCCGATCGCTCCAAGCGGGTCGTCCTCTATTGCGCCTCCGGCGTCCGCTCGGCCCTGGCGGCGAAGACCCTCGCCGAGGACCTCGGCTACGAGGATGTCAGCTCGATGGCCGGCGGGATCACGCTCTGGCGTGACCGCGGCCTCCCGGTCGTGACCCCGCGCTCGCTCACCCAGGAGCAGAAGGAGCGCTACTCGCGCCATGTCCTCGTCCCCGAGATCGGCCTCGAGGGCCAGCTCAAGCTGCTCGACTCGAAGGTGCTGCTGCTCGGCGCCGGCGGGCTCGGCTCACCGACGGGGCTGTACCTCGCCGCGGCCGGAGTCGGCACCCTCGGCCTGATCGACGACGACGTCGTCGATGCCTCGAACCTGCAGCGCCAGGTGATCCACAACACCGATCGGATCGGCATGGCGAAGACGGAGTCGGCGCGGAAGACGATCGAGGCGCTCAACCCCGACGTCGAGGTCCGCGAACACAACGGCCGCCTCGACTCCGACAACGTGATCGAGCTGCTGTCCGACTACGACGTGATCATCGACGGCGCCGACAACTTCCCGACCCGCTACCTGCTCAACGACGCCTCGGTCCGGCTCCGGAAGCCGGTCGTCTCGGCCTCGATCCTCTCGTTCGACGGCCAGCTCTCGACCTTCGTGCCCTTCGAGGGGCCGTGCTACCGGTGCCTCTACCCGACGCCGCCACCGCCCGAGCTCGCTCCGAGCTGCGGCGCCGCCGGCGTGCTCGGCGTGCTGCCGGGGATCATGGGCATGCTGCAGGCGCTCGAGGCCGTCAAGCTCGTCACCGGCATCGGCCGGCCGCTGATCGGCCGCCTGCTCCTGTTCGAGGCGCTCGGCACCGAGTTCACCGAGCTCAAGGTCAAGCGCGACCCGGACTGCCCGATCTGCGGTCCGAACGCTCCCGAGCTCGCCGACGGGGAGCTCGGCAAGTTCCCCGACTACGACCTGTTCTGCCAGGGCTGACGGGCCGGGCGGCGCCAGATCGGTGTCATCGGCCGACTTACGGCCCAAGGCCGCGGCGCCGGCCGCTTCCTTGATCTCGGGCCGCCCGACCTCGTCAGTGGGCTAGGCTGCCCGCCGATGCCGAAGGTGAAGATCCCACCAGTGCTCCGCGCCCAGACCGGCGGCGAATCCGTCGTCGAGATCGGCGGCGGCGACGTCGGCACGGTGCTGCGGGGGCTCGCCGAAGCGCATCCGGGCGTCAGCAGCCAGCTCTTCGACGATGCCGGCGAGCTGAACCGCTACGTCAACGTCTACCTGAACGACGAGGACGTCCGCCTCCTCGAGGGCCTCACGACCTCGGTCTCCGACACCGACACCGTGGTCATCCTGCCGGCTATGGCCGGCGGCTCCGCCTGATCCGGCTCCGGCTCTAGGGGGTCCCGCCGGTCAGATCCGTGAAGGCGATCCAGGACGGCTTCGAGTCGCGGTCGGCATCGACGAGACCCGCGGTCGCGCACCAGCCGCAGGCCCCGACGGCGTTCTCGGTCGAGTCGTGCCACGTGTACCAGACCACCCCGTCCAGCCCGAGATCCTCGCGTGAGGCGCTGAGCTGTCCGAAGCTCTTGCCGAGCAGGTCCGCCTGCTCCTCCGGCGTCTTCGAGAGGTCGTTGCCGCTCTTCGGGTTCGAGCCCCAGCCGATCTCGGTCGCCCACATCGGTGCGTCGCTGCCGGCGTTGTCGAGTGCCTTGCGCGTCTTCTCGACCTGACCGATCACGGAGTCGACGTCGGGCCCGTAGGGATGTACGCCGACGACGTCCACGGCGTCGTCGACCCCGCCGACGTCGAACAGGCCGGCGATGAAGTCGTAGGAGTCGATCGCTCCCTCCGATTGCGGGGTCGCGAACATGCCGGCGCTCATCACCTTCGCGTCGGGGTCGGCCTTGCCGAGGACCTTCGCCGACCGCTTCAGGAGCTCGGCGTAGGCGTCCGGGTCCGGGGTCGGCGACCAGAACGTCGAGGAGTTCGGCTCGTTCCAGATCTCCCACTCGCGAATCGGCTCGGGCGTGGTGTCAGGGTTGGAGTCCGCGAAGCTCGTCCAGAAGTCGCCGTCGGCGCCGTAGCGGGCGGCGGCGGCCGCGAGGAAGTCCGCCCACGCGTCGAACGTCTTCTCGTCGTTGGTCGGCGCGTCGGTCGTCGACGGCGCATAGGCAGCGGGCGTGCCGTAGACGGTGACCAGGGGCTCGAGGCCGGCGAGGGCGAGCTGGCTGAGGATCTGGTCGCTGCTTCGCCAGTCGTAGGTTCCCTTCGTCGATTCGATCGCCGACCACTGGAGCACGGCGCGAACGGTGCCGACCCCGCCGGCACGCATCCGCTCGTAGTCGGTGTCGTTCTGGAGGCCCTCCGGGGCGACCCCGTAGAACGGGTCGACGGTCGCCTCCGAGTCGTCGTCGCCACCGCATCCGGAGACCAGCAGCAGTGCGCAGAGAGCGAAGGCGGCCGCGGCGGCGGCAATGGTCCGGCGGCGCCTCAACGTGGACCGTGGGCGACGGGGCGGCGGACGATCGCGACGAGGGCCGCCGCGGCGAGGAGAGCGAGCAACCAGGCGACGATCGATGCGGGGGTTGCGGTCAACGTGTCAGCGAGCGCCCCGAGCGGGGTGGCCGGGGTGTCGGTCTCGCCGACGACGCCGCGCTGGATGCCGTCGCCTCCGGATCCGGACCCCGCGGTCATGGTGACCGCGGCGTCGGCCTGGCGGACGCCGGGGATCTCGAGCACGTACTCGTCTCCGGCCGGCGCCGCGGCGAGGGCGGTAGGGGCCGGGGCCACGACGAGCGCCGCTACGATCGCGACCGCCAGCCTGGTCTTCCGTCGGGTTGGGAGATTCATGGACGCCAGAAGATAGTGAAAGCCTCGACAGGGATCGCCGCCAGGGCCTCGAGCCTGCTGAGCCCGACGGTTGCAGTCGCGCTGGTGATCGTGGCGGTGGCGCTCGACAGCGGCGGCTACGGCGGGGTTCCCCTCGGGATCGGCGCCGCCGCCGTTTGGCTCGGGGCGATCGTCGTGGCGTTCGGCACCGGGCGCGTCCGCCTGATCGATCGCTGGTTCGCCGCCGCCGCCCTGATCCTCGCGGCGCTCACCGTGATGACCGCCGTCTCGCTCGGCTGGTCGCTCGACGACGGCTCCGGCTTCGCCGACGTGGTCAGGCTCGGCGCCTACCTGGGCGCGTTCGTCCTCACCGGGCTGCTGCTCCGCGCCGGTGCCGGCCGCTCCGTCCTCGAGGGGGTCGGGGCCGGACTCGTCGCGGTGTCGGTGATCGCCCTCGCCTCGCGACTCTTGGACCTCGGGGCGGGCGATACGGCACTCGTCGCGGCGACGCCGTCGTTCGCCGGCCGGCTCAGCTACCCGATCGGCTACTGGAACGCGCTTGGGGCGATGGCGGCGATGGCGGCTCCGGTCCTGATCTGGATCGCTTCCGATTTCCGTGGCCGCGTCGGGCTGGCGCTGGCTCTCGCCGGCATCCCCGTGGTGGTGCTCGCCGCCTATCTGACGTCGTCGCGCGGCGCCCTGATCGCCGCCGTGATCGGGGCCGGCATCGTGATCGCCGCCGCCGAGTCGCGCAGCCGGGCCCTGGCCGGGCTCGCCGTCGGCGCGCTGGCCGCCACGCCCGCCGTGCTCGTCGCGACCGTGGCGACCGGGATCACGGACTCGCCCGGCACGACTCCGGGGGGGCCCGAGGCTGCGGTCTGCCTGGCCCTCGCCGTCGGGATCGCCTTTGCATTCGTCGCCGGACCCCGGCTCGTTTCACGGAGCGACGCGATCCGGGTCCACGGCTTGCGGATGCGCCACGTGCTCGCCGCCGCGCTCGCGGTCCTGGTGGCGCTCGTCCTGCTCGTCGGTCCCGGCAGGATCGCCGGCGACTTCGCGGCCACCTCGGGGCGCGAGGCGACCGCGGGGGGAGCCCAGCTCTCGGTCACCGGCTCCGGCCGCGCCCAGTTCTGGTCGACGGCGCTGGATGCCTTCGCCGCCGAGCCGCTGCGGGGAATCGGCAGCGGCAGCTTCGCGTTCTACTGGAACCGCAACGGCAGCCTCGAGACTCCGGTCAAGAACGCCCATTCGGAGCCGCTCGAGCTGCTCGCCGAGCTCGGGCCGCTCGGCCTCGCCGCCTTCGTGGCCTTCTTCGTCGCGGTCGCGATTCCCGGCATCCGCCGCGCCCGGGCTCCGGGCGGAGCTGCCGCCGGCGCGGCCCTCGGGCTCATCGCCACCGGGCTCGTCGGGATCGTGATCGACTGGACCTGGGACGTACCGGCGGTCGCCCTGCCCATCCTCGTCGCCGGCGCCGTGCTGAGCACCCGGGCGCTCGACCCCGGGTCCCCCGGCGACGGTGGCGAGCCGGTCGCCACCGCTTCCTCGGCCCGTTGGTTGTCGGTGCCGGCCGGCGTCGTCGCCCTGCTGGTCGTCGTCGCCGCGATCCCGGTCATCTGGGCCGGCGGCGTGCTCGCGGTGGCGACGAACAGGCTCGAGGCGAGCGACGACGCCCTGGCCGCCGGCCGGCTCGACGACGCCGCGGCCGCCGCCCGCACCGCCGCGGCCCTCGAGCCCTGGAGCGCCGAGCCGTGGTTGCGACTGGCGACGATCGAGCAGGCCGCCGGCAATCTCGAGGCGGCGCGGCTCGACGCCGCCCGGGCGATCGAGCTCACGCCCAAGGATTTTCGCCCCTGGCTCCTTGCTTCCGGTCTCGAGAGCAAGCTCGGCAACGAGAAGGTCCTGATCGCTTATGCCGCCAAGGCGCTCGCCCTGGCGCCGCTCGTGATCCCCCGTGCAGCGCTCGACTCGGGCGTCGGACTCGGTCCAGGGTCGTGATATCTGCTTTCCCGGACTATGCTCTGTGCGGATGCCCGTACTGTGGCATTCAGGAAATTCGGCAATTGGATGGGAGTTAGATGCCGAATCTCACCGGTACTGAGGTTGTTGCCGACCGTTCGTCCGAACCTGATGCACCCGTTACTCCGCTCGTCGCGGTTGGCCTCGGCGTGGTGGCGAGGCGACGTGGCCGCTGGTGGCGCGATGCTCGCCGTCGCCGGCTCCTGGCGCTGGCCGACGTCGCGGCGGCTTCGGTCGCCACGCTGATCGCCACCGTCCCGACGACGGGGACGTTCTGGGCGTTCCTGTTCCTGCCGCTCTGGCCGCTGCTGGCGAAGCTCTTCGGCCTCTACGATCGCGATCACCGGGCGCTCCGCCATCTCACCGCCGACGAGGTGCCTTCGATCCTCGCCTGGGTCGCGCTGACGACGACGACGGTCGTCCTGCTGCTCTCGCTGACCCCGGTCGACCGGGTCGGGTGGGACGTGGCCATCGCCCTGTTCCTGGCGGCGACGATCGCTGCGATCGGTTTCCGGTCGATGACCCGCTGGCTGTGGTGGAAGCGGACGCCGCCGGAGTTCGTCGCGCTGGTCGGAGACGGACCGGTCCTCGCCTCGCTGCAACGGAAGTTTCAGCTCTTCAAGGAGATGCATCTCGAGCTCGCCGCCGTCCGCGAGATCGCCGAGCTCGGAACCGGGCGCGAGCGCGAGGACGAGCTCGTGGCACTGACCGACCGCGTCGACCGGATCGTCGTCGCCGCGACCGGCGTCGAGTCGGATCTGATCGGCTACCTCAAGGATCTCTGCCGGGCCCGACAGGTGAAGATCAGCGTCGTCTCGCCACTGCGTGGCAAGGCACTCCCCTCGGAGCGGTTCGTGCAGCTCGCCGACCTGCCGATCCTCGAGTACAACACCTGGGACCCGTCCCGCTCGACGTTGCTGATCCGCCGGATCTTCGACTTCGCCGTCGCCTCGGTCGGGCTGCTCCTGTTCATCCCCTTCGCGATCGCGATCGCGATCGCGATCAAGCTCGACAGCCCCGGGCCGGTGCTGTTCTCGCAGATCCGAGCCGGTCTCGACGGCCGGCCGTTCCGGATGTACAAGCTGCGGACGATGAGCGTCGACGCCGAGGCGAAGCTCGACAAGCTGGTCGACATCGAGGAGCTCGAGGAGCCGGTCTTCAAGCTCAAGGACGATCCTCGCGTGACCAGGGTCGGCGCGTTCCTGCGCCGGCTGAGCATCGACGAGGTGCCGCAGCTGATCAACGTCCTCGCCGGCGAGATGAGCATCGTCGGCCCGCGACCCGAGCAGGTCGAGCTCGTCGAGCGCTACAGCGACGCCGAGCGGGTCCGCCTCACCGTCAAGCCCGGGGTGACCGGCCCGATGCAGGTCTTCGGGCGCGGCGAGCTGACCTTCTCCGAGCGTCTCGCCGTCGAGATCCAGTACATCGAGAACCCGTCGCTGGGACAGGACCTGCGGATCCTGATCCACACCCTGCCCGCGGTCATGCGTGGCACCGGCGCGTTCTGAGCGCGGTTGCCCGCCGCCACGGTAATCGTCCCGTCACAGGCGCCCGCGGGCGGCCGACTCGACCGGCTGCTCGACTCCCTCGCGGCGCAGACCGTCGAGCACGAGACGATCGTCGTCGACAACGCCTCTCCCGGCGGCGCGGTCGGCGCCACCTGCTCCCGCTACCCGTTCGCCGACGTCGTCGCGCTCGACAGCAACGCGGGGTTCTCGCTGCCGATGAACCTCGGCGCGCGGCGAGCCTCCACCGACACGCTCGTCCTGCTCAACGATGACTGCGTCTGCGACCCCGACTTCGTCGAACGACTGATCGAGCCGCTCGATCCCGGGGCCGGGGTGGTCATGACCTCGGGCGTGCTGCGTGACTGGCGTCACCCGGAGCTGATCGACAGCGCCGGGATGGAGCTCGATCGCACGCTGCTCGTCTACGACTACCTCAACGGCGAGCCGATCGAGGCCCTCGCCGGCGCCGCCGACCCGATCGGGCCCTCGCCGAAGGCGGCGGCCTTCGACCGCGCCGCGTTTCTCGCCGTCGGCGGCTTCGACGAGCGGCTGTTCGCCTACTGGGAGGACGTCGACCTGGCGCTGAAGCTGCTCGAGGCGGGGGGGACGTGCCGGCTCGCGGCGGATGCCCGCGGCGTCCACGAGCACTCCGCCACGCTCGGATCGGGATCGCGGGCCAAGAACTACCTGACCGGGTTCGGGCGCGGCTACGTCCTCCGCAAGTGGAACGTGGTCTCGCCGCGGCGGCTGCCGTCGATCGTCGCCCGCGACACCGTCATCCTCGGCGGTCAGGCAGTCATCGACCGGACCGTCAGCGGCCTTGGCGGCCGCTTGCGCGGCTGGCGGGCGGCCCGTCCGTCGCACCCCTACCCGGAGGCGATCGCCGGGCGCGGCGGTGCCTCGCCCTACCTCCGCAACCTCCAGCGCCGCCTCCAGCGCCGTCGCAAGCTGTCGGCGCCGGGCCCGCGGTGACCTCGGCCCCGGCCGCCGCCGGGGACGGCTAGCGGCGGGCGATCGTTTTGAACTCGTCGAGCAGCGGCTTCTTGGTGCCGCTCTCCTTGAGCAGGCCCGAGGTGCTGCACCAGCCGCAAACGGCGTCGGGGCTGTCCCGCCACTGGTACCAGACCACCTTCGCGATCTTCAGCTTCCGGCGCTCCTTGAGCATCATCTGAAACGAGGCGCGGAGGTTCTTCCGCTGCTTGGCGGCGGAGACGATCAGCGGGTTCGAGCTCTTGCCCTCCCCCCAGCCGATCTCGGTGACCCAGATCGGGGTCTTCCTGAGCTTGGCTCTGTTCATCACCTTGCGGGTCAGCTTGATCTGCTTCTTGACGTCCTTGACCTTGCCGGTGTACGGGTGGACCGCGATCGCGTCGGCGGCCCGGGCCGCCGCCTTCGACTTGAGCATCTTCTTCAGGTAGACGTCGCCGTCCTCGGCCTTGCGGTTGACGGGCTGCGAGATCACCCCGGCCGAGATCACCTTCGCCGACGGGTCCGCGGCGTGGATCGTCTTGGCGGACAGCGCCAGGAGCTTCCCGTACTTCTTCGGGCTCGGCTTGGCCCAGTTGTTGAACGAGTTCGGCTCGTTCCAGATCTGCCAGTCCTCGATCGGGCGAACGTCCTCTGGAGGCTTGCCGACCCAGAAGCTGCCTTCCGGTCCGTACCGATCGACGAGGTCTCTCAGGTACTGCTTCCACTCGGTGGTCGCCTTGGGCGTGTCGAGCGGGGTGGCGCCGCTCTTGTCGCTCGCGGTGCCGATCACGACCGGGAGGACGTCGATCCCCTCGGCTGCCGCGCCCCCGACGATCGCGTCGAACCGGTCCCAGTTGGCGGCCACCGGCGGCGCCTGCCTGTAGGCGAAGCCGGTCCGGATCAGCCCGACGTCCGACGACGCCATCGTCGGGAAGTCACTGGATTCGGGCGCCAGCGGGTGGACACCGAAGAACCCCTTCGGGGCCTGAGCGGCGTCGGAGCGCTCGGGCAGGGCGATCGATGCGGCCAGGGCCAAGAGCGCGATCGTGAGCGCCACACGGCAGCGGGTCCGGATCGTCACCCATGCCCCGGTTGTCGGAGCTGCAGACACGGAGGCGGAAGGGTAGCGATTGCGGCCGGCCGGCCGCAAGGGCGTGCGGGGCGGCCGGTGCGGCCGGGCGTCCGCCGGTCCTCAGTGCTCGAGGACGAGCCCCAGGAATGCCTTCGTTCGCTCCTGCTGCGGCGCGTCGAGGACCTGCGCCGGCGGTCCCTCCTCGACGATGACGCCGCCATCCATGAAGATCACCCGGTCGGCCGCCTCGCGGGCGAAGCCGATCTCGTGGGTGACGACGATCATCGTCATCCCCTCGTCGGCGAGCTCGCGCATCACGTCGAGCACCTCCTTGACGAGCTCGGGGTCGAGGGCGCTCGTGACCTCGTCGAAGAGCATCACGTGGGGGTCCATCGCCAGCGCCCGGGCGATCGCGACGCGCTGCTGCTGGCCCCCGGAGAGCCGCTCCGGGTATTCGCCGATCTTGTCGGCCATGCCGACGCGGTTGAGCAGCTCCTCTCCGCGTTCCCGGCACTGCTTCTCGGGGCGCCCGAGCACCGTCTCCGGGGCGAGCATCACGTTCTCGACCGCCGTCTTCAGCGGGAACAGGTTGAACTGCTGGAAGACCATGCCGACCCGCTGGCGGACGAAGTCGAGCCCGGCGGTTCCCTGACCGGTGATCTCCTCGCCCTCGAGGACGATCCGGCCGCTATCGGGCGGCGAGAGCAGGTTGACGCAGCGCAGCAGTGTGCTCTTGCCGGAGCCGCTCGGGCCGAGAACGCAGACGACCTCGCCGCGCTTGACGGTGAGCTCGATCCCGTCGAGGACGACGAGCTCGCCGAAGCTCTTGCGAACCTCGTGGAGGCCGAGAATCGAGCCGTCGGGCGCGGTCTTGAGCTCGCCGGTCGTCGGGACGACCGAGCCGCCTGCCGGGCTCATGCCATCCCCCTCTGATAGCGGGCTTGCTGTCTGCCGATCATGTAGTCGACCAGTCGGGCTAACGGGATCGTAACGATCAAGAACAGGATCGCTCCCATCACCAGCCCGGAGCCGTTGAAGATGTCCGACTGGATCTGGCGGCCGACGTAGACGACCTCGGCGGCGCCGAGAATGCTGACCAGAGATGTGTCCTTCATGAGGGCGATGAAATCGTTCAGTAGCGGCGGGATCACCCTGCGAACTGCCTGCGGGACGATCACCCTCCGCATCGCCTGGCCGTGGCTCATACCGAGCGAGCGCGCCGCCTCCATCTGCCCGCTGGGCACGGACTCGATTCCGGCGCGATAGACCTCCGCCATGTACGCACCGTAGGTGATCGTCAGCGAGATCACTCCGTACCAGAACGGGCTCGTCTCACCCAACCATGTCGGCTTGCCCAGGAAATCCGGGATCACATCCCCGCCGATCGGCGAGGAGAGCGAACTGAGCCCTCCGGAGACGAGCAGCAGCACGATCAGCAGGGGAATGCCCCGGAAGACGTCGATGTATCCGATCGTCACCCACCTTATGGGTGCGAGAGCCTTGCCCGGCAGCTGTCGCAGCACGGCCAGGCCTAAGCCCCAGATGAGCGAGAACACGCCGCCGAGGATGGAGAGCTTCAACGTCAGCCAGAACCCGTCGAGGATCGGCGACAGGTCGTCGATCATCACGTTGAAGTCGAAGTAGTACTGCCGGATGAAATCCATGCGTCCTCGCTCCTAGCTTAATCCTGCGCCCTGTACCAGGTTTTATATCCGCCCACGAACGAGAAGGAGCGCCGAGGGGCGCTCCTTCTTCATCTCGTGTCCGCCGCAAGACACTGTTGTCCAAGCGTCCGCGGTCCGGTCGTTGCTGCCGTCAGCCGCCGTTGGTCACCGCCTCGGGCGTATCGGTCGAGAAGTACTGCTGGTACAGCTCGTCCATCGTGCCGTCGTCGATCAGCTGACCGATCGCCTCGTTGATCGCGTCGTGCAGCGGGTTGCCCGGCGCCGTCGGGAATCCGTAGACCTCGTCGGTCGAGATCTCCTGGGCGATCTCGATGCCGCCCTGCTTCTCGACGGCGTCCGCCGCGAAGGGCTGGTCCACGATCGCTGCGGCGACTTGCTCGGTGGTCACGGCCGCGAGCGCATCGGCTCCCTTGCCGAAGCCGCGTACCTCGCTGGCATCGGTCTCATCCTCGGCAAGGGCCTGGCCGGTAGTACCCTGCTGGGCGCCAACGATCTCGCCCGCGAGGTCGGCCGTCGAGGTGATGTCGGAGCCTTCGGGCACGACGAGCGCCTGCTGGGCCTCGTAGTACGGACGAGAGAAATCGACGACCTTCTCGCGTGCCGGAGTGATCGTTGCGGCGGCCGCCACGACATCGAACTGGCCGCTCGCCACGTCGCGGAAGATCGTGTCGAACGAGCTGTTCTGGTACGTGGGCTCGAGGCCGAGCTTGGCGGCAATCGCGTCCATGAGGTCCTTGTCGAAGCCGCTGAAGTCGCCGCCCTCGGGGGTCCCGATCTCAAACGGCGGGTACGGAGCGTCGGTTCCGACCAGCAGTTGCCCGTCCTTGATCAGCTTCACGTTCGAAATGTCGACCGTCCCTGACTCGGTGCTTGCTGCTGTGCTGTCGCTGCCGCTGGTGCTGTCGTCGTCTCCGCATCCGGCAACCGCGAAGGCGGCAACCAGACCGACAACGAGCACGAGAAGCGACCAACTCCTCGTCTTCCTCTGCACGGGTCGGTCCCTTCTCTCTCTGAAACTGCACCCGCCCCATGCCGGTGAAGCTCCTTCACTTTATCCGGAATCGCCCCGAGCTTCGGCCTCGCCGGGGTCCGATCGGCGCGGCCGGACTTCACTACACTTATTGAAGTGATGGGCGGCGAACTGCTCAACCGACCTTGCGGCGGCCAGTTCGAGAGCATTCTCGAGGCGATCGGGAACACTCCTCTGGTCGAGCTGCCGCGCCTCGCCCCGCGCCCGGGCGTGCGGCTGTTCGCGAAGCTCGAAGGCCGCAACCCGACCGGCTCCGTCAAGGACCGCGTCGCCAAGGCGATGATCGACCGCGCCGAAGTCGACGGCCTGATCGCTCCCGGTCAGACGATCCTCGAGCCGACCTCCGGCAACACCGGGATCGCCCTCGCGATGATCTGCCGGCGCAAGGGCTACCGGCTCAAGGCCGTGATGCCCGACAACGTCACCGCCGAGCGCTCGCAGCTGCTCAGCATGTACGGGGCCGAGATCGTCTACTCGGAGGGCCCGAAGGGCTCCAACGGCGCGGTCGAGCTGGCGCTCGAGATGGCGGAGGCCGACTCGTCCTACTACATGCCCTACCAGTACGGCAACGAGGCCAACCCGCTCGCCCATTACAACGGCACCGCCGTCGAGATCCTCGAGGAGCTCGACGAGGTCGCCGCGTTCGTCAGCGGCCTCGGCACCGGCGGCACGCTGATGGGGGTCGGGCGCCGACTGAAGGAGCACGATCCCGACACGAAGATCGTCGCCTCCGAGCCGATGCAGGGCGAGCTCGTCGACGGGCTCCGCTCGCTCGACGACGGCTTCATCCCGCCGATCATCGACCTCTCCGTCCTCGACCGGAAGATCATGGTCTCCAACCGCGACTCGGTCGTCTGGACGCAGAAGCTGCTCCACGAGGAGGGAATCTTCGCGGGTGTCAGCGCCGGCGCGATCGCCTACGTCGCGAACCGGATCGCCGGCGAGCTCGATGAGGGCAACGTCGTCTTCCTGATCCCCGACGACGGCTGGAAGTACCTGTCCTCCGGCGTCTACACGACCAACGTCGACGAGCTGGACGGACTGGACACCACCAACTGGTGGTAGCCCGGCGATGCGGATCGGCAAGGACCTGATCGACGAGATCGTCGCCCACTCGCGCGACGCCCGCCCGCGCGGCGAGCGGGGCGAGGAGTGCTGCGGGCTGATCGGCGGCTCCGACGGCGAGATGACCTCCGTGCACCGGGCGCGCAACGCCGCCGCGACCTGGCTTCGCTACGAGGTTCATCCCAGCGATCAGTTCCGGATCATGGAGCGGATCGAGGGCGACGGCGAGGACCTCGTGGGGATCTACCACTCGCACACCAACAGCCCCGCCTATCCCTCCCAGACCGACGTCAACCTCGCGGCGCAGTGGCCCGGCGTTCTCTGGCTGATCTGCTCGCTCGAGGACTACGACGCCCCCGTCGTCCGCGGCTTCAGGATTCGCGACGGCGAGATCGAGGAGGAGGATCTCGACGTCGTCTGACGCTCCCCTCTTCTGTCGTGGTTGCGGGGCGGCCCAGCCGGGCCGATCGGAGGAGGGGGTGCGATTCTGCGAGACCTGCGGGATGCTGCTCAGCCCGGCCGCCGGAGCCGAGGTCGAGGTCGACGAGCGCACCGAGCGGGCCCGGAAGATCCAGCCGCGCTACGCCCGCGGCGAGACGGTCCGGGTCGCGGTCGCCGGCAACCTCGCCGAGGCCGAGCTGATGCAGAACATCCTCCTCGAGGAGGGGATCCCGAGCATGCTGCGCCGCTCCGGCGGCTTCGACGTGCCCGACTTCCTCGCGGCCGGACCGCGCGACCTGCTGGTTCCGGCGTCGGGGGCCGAGGCCGCCCGCGAGCTGCTCAACCTCGGTCCCCCGGCGGCCGGCGCCGAGCCCGGCGAGCAGCGTCGGGCCGCGTTCCGGCTCGCCGCTGCGATGCTCGTCCTCCTGCTGGTCGCCGGAGCCCTGATCGGGATCGTCTGGGCGCTCGTCAACTAGAGCCGGGCGGGATCGGCGAGGCGCTCGAACGCGCCGGTCGCGGAGCCGGCGGCGAGCATCTCGACGTGCTCGCGCCAGACCGGCTCGATCTCGCGCACGGAGGCCCCGAAAGCGGTCTCGAGCGCGGTCGTGGGCCCCGCCTTCGGCAGCCGGGCGACGAGCAGGTCGCAGGCATGGCGACCGACCTCGTGGTCGAGGAGGTCGAAGATCGAGCTGCCGAGGAGGATCGCGTCGCGGGCCGAGGGCGGGAAGCTCGGCTGCGAGCCCTCGTTGAGGCGCCGGAGGACGGCCGGCCGGAAGCTCGAGTACTGGCCCGCGTAGAACTGGGCGCCACCCTCGATCAGCCACGCCCAGCGCAGGTAGCGGCCGAAGGACCGGGGCCCCCACGGGGGTGGGATCTTCGCGTTGTTGGCGGCGAGGACCAGTTGGGCGTAGAGCCGCTCCGACGTGCCGAGCAGGGCCTTCAGCGAATCGGGGCCCGCCGCGCGGCGCTCGAGGGCGCTGTCGGTGAGCGTGTGGAGCTCGGTCCGGGTCGCCCAGCCGGCGTGGTAGCGGCGGCCCGCCGGGGCGGCGGCGATCCGCGCGGCCGGCAGGAACGGATGTGCCGCAGCGAGCCAGCCGGAGCTGGGGTGGAGGATCACGGTCACGCCTCCCGGCACCCGCTCGAAGCGCTCCTCGAGCTTCAGCCGCAGCTCCTCGAGGCGATCGAGGGTGCGTTCCGCGCACTCCTCGTCCCCCTCCTCGAAGCGGACGGTGAAGCTGAGCGAGTCGGTCTCGGTCCAGGGCACCCCTTGAGGGTAGACCCGCGGGCGCTTCGGCTCCCTCGAGCACCGGCGAGCGACGAATTCGTCCCAATCTGTGGTCTTTCCTCGTCGCTCGCCGCCGCGAGGGCACGTGCGCCTATCCTCGTCGGTGATAAGCGCGGTGGCCGTCGGTGCACACGTGATCGGGAAGGACCCGCTCGCCGAGGCGGACGCGGTCGGCGCCGACTGCATCCAGCTCTTCCTCTCGAACCCCCAGGGCTGGGAGAAGCCGCCGGACCGCGAGGACGCCGACGAGCTGCGCGAGTCGGAGACCGGGATCTACGTCCACGCTCCCTACCTGATCAACGTCTGCTCGCCGAAGCCGAACGTCCGCTACGGCTCGCGAAAGATCCTCACCCAGACCTGCGAGGCCGCGGCCGCCGTCGGCGCGATCGCCGTGATCGTCCATCCCGGCCATGCCGAGGACGGCCTCGAGGCGGGCGTCGGTCGCTGGTCGCGGACGCTCGAGATGCTCGAGTCGGAGGTGCCGGTGTACCTCGAGAACACCGCCGGCGGCGACCATGCGGTCGCGCGCCGCTTCGACGCGCTGGCGCGACTCTGGGAGGAGGTCGCGGGAGCGGAAACCGACGTCGAGATCGGTTTCTGCTTCGACACCTGTCATGCCCACGCCGCCGGCGAGGAGCTTGCCGACGCGGTCGAGCGGGCGATCGCTATCACCGGCGGCATCGACCTGCTTCACGTCAACGACTCCCGTGACCC
>DATAFA010000053.1:0-19695 GCA_036257785.1 Solirubrobacterales bacterium
CATCACCTACAACAAGCTCGTTCGGCTGCGGCTTGCGTGCGACAACTCCTGGGCGCAGATCGAGGTCGCGTTGAAGCTCCGCCACGATCTCGTCCCGAACCTGGTCGCCGCCGTCTCCGGCTATGCCGGGCATGAGCGCGCCACCTTCGAGCGGACCGCCGAGGCCCGCGGGGCCGCCGTCGCAGCCGTCGGCAGCGGTCCGGCCGCTCAGGGACCGGTCGAGGGGATGCTCGCGGCCGGCATCACGAACCTGATCGGGGTCGCCGAGGCCTATCCCGAGCTCGAGGCGAGCGAGAACTTCGCGTCGCTGCAGCGGGACCTCTCATCGGTCGAGGAGAGGATCTCGATCACACGCCGGGTCTACAACGACACGGTCGAGACCCTCAACACCGCGGTCGCCGTCTTCCCGCAGTCGCTCGTCGCCGGCGCCTTCGGCTTCCGGCCGCGTCAGTTCTTCACCGCCGACGCCGAGGTCCACACGGCGCCCGTGGTCGAGCTCGGCGGAGATGCCCGGCCGTGAAGCGCGTCGTCCTGCGGCTCTGCGGCGCCCTCCTCGTAATCGCCGTCGTCGCGGCGGTGACGGCGATCGCCCCGGCGGTCCCGACCTCGGAGAAGGAATACGAGATCACCGATGCCACGGTCTCGGTCGAGCTCCAGGACGACGGCAGCCTGATCGTCCGCGAGTCGCTTCCCTTCGACCTCACGGGCAGCTTCAGCGGTGCCTACCGCGACATCCCGCTGCTGCCGGGCGTCCGGATCACCCAGGCGGAGGTCCGCGATGCTCAGCACGGGCGCTACTCGCCAGGCGCGAACACAGCGCTGGGCTCCTTCGATCGGCCGGGCTCGTTCGGCACCGAGGAGATGTCCGACGGCTACCGCATCGTCTGGCACTACCGGGCCGCCGACGAGACCCGCACCTTCGACCTCGTCTATCGGGTGACGGGCGCGGTCAAGGTCTACGACGACGTCGTCGACGTCGGCTGGAACGTCTGGGGCAGCCAGTGGGACTTCTGGCTCGACCACCTCGACGCCGACATCTCGGCCGCGTCGGGCGCAGCTCCCGAACAGGCCTGGGTTCAGCCGCGCTCACTCGGCGAGAACGTCGCGATCGGTACAGACGCCGCCGTCTCCATCGATCGCGTGCCCGAGGGCGAGGCGGTGGGGCTTCACGCGATCTTCCCCCGCGACGCAATCGCCGGCACCGGTGGCGCCGTCGTCGAGTCCGGTGACGGCCGCGCCGGGATCGAGCAGCGGGAGGCCGCGCTCGATGACGGCTACGGCGCCGTCGACAAGCTGAAGAACTTCGCCACCGACAACGCGTTGCTGCTCGCGCTGCTGATCGGTGGGGCGGCGCTCGCCGCGACCGCGGCCCTCTGCCTGCTCGCCCGCGAACGCGAGACCGGCGTGCCGGAGTACCTGCCGGAGCCGCCCGAGGACGTGCCGCCCGCGGTCGGCTACGCGATCGCGAAGGAAGGCGACTACGACGAGCGGATCGTCCTCGCGACCCTCATGGATCTCGTCGATCGCGGCTTCTACGAGGCGCGGCCGGCGGCGGGAACGGACGAGCTCGACCTCGAGATCGGGAAGGGCGAGCGGCCGGGCGGGACGGCCGAGCTCGAGCCCTACGAGAAGGAGGTCCTCGACTTCTTCGACGAGCTGATCGGCGACGAGCCGGTCGCCCTGGCCGCCATGAAGGATCGGATCCCCGAGCATTCGAGCACTTGGCGGGCGCGGTGGCAATCGATGAACGGCAGTCTCGAGGACGCCGAGGATGGCGCGATCGACTGGGACCGCGACTACCGCGGCCGCCGGGCGCTGATCGCGCTGACGGCGGCCATCCTGTTCGGCCTGGTGATCGTCCTCGTCTGGTCGCGCACCCACCGGATCGGCATCCCACTGACCGGCCTCGTCGCGACCCTCCTGCTGATGTACGTGCCGCCGTCGAACTGGTTGCGCCGGCTCGAGCCCGCCGCTCGCGAGCGCAACCAGCGGTGGAGCGGGTTCGCGAAGTGGACGGAGGACTTCCCGCGCCTCGACGACGATCCGCCGGCGACGCTGAAGCTGTGGCGCCGGATCCTCGTCTACGCGATCGCGTTCGGGACCGCCGAGCGGGTCGCCAAGTCCGGGCGGATCCCCGCGCCGGTCGCCGCCGAGGCGTCAAGCACCGGTGTCTGGACGTCCTACGCGATCGCGTCCGGGAGCTTCGGCCACGGGTTCGACGGGTTCTCCTCCGGTTTCGCCAGCCAGGTCGCGCCGGAATCCAGCTCCGGCTCCGGGGGCGGGGGCGGCGGTGGCGGCGGTGGCTTCTCCGGTGGCGGTGGCGGCGGCGCCTGGTGACGCGCTCGATTCGGACAGCGCGCTGAAGTAGTCTCCCGATTCCTGTCATCAGCAACTGAAAGGCATTGAATGCTCGTCGCCGACTACTCGTTCGGGGAGGCGCTGGGAACCGTCCTGGCGGTCTTCATCTTCGTCGCCTGGATCATGGTCCTCTTCACGGTCCTGTCCGACCTCTTCCGGGACCACGAGATGTCGGGATGGGGCAAGGCCGCCTGGGTCGTGTTCCTGATCTTCATCCCGTTCCTGGCCGTCCTCGTCTACCTGCTCGCCCGCGGAAGCGGCATGCGCGATCGCGCGCTCCAGGAACAGGCGGAGCAGAAGAAGCACTTCGACCAATACATCCAGGAGACCGCGGGCACGTCGAAGGTCGACGAGCTCGCCAGCCTCGCTGAGCTGCACGACAAGGGCAAGCTCAGCGACGCCGAGTACGAGCAGATGAAGGCAAAGCTCCTCGCCTGAGCACGCGCCGAAGGGAGCGGCAACGGGTGCCGCGAGACAGCAAGCAGGCTGAAGGGATCGCCTACGGCACCGGCCCGGGGCGCTGGGTCCTGGCGATCGCCGTCCTCGGGTCGGGGATCGTCTTCCTCGACGGCACCGTCGTCAACGTCGCGCTGCCCCGGATCGGCGAGGACTTCGGCGCCGAGACGAGCTCCCTGCAGTGGATCCTGAACGGCTACATGCTGACGCTGGCGTCGCTGATCCTGCTCGGCGGCTCGCTCGGCGACCGCTACGGCCGGCGGCGCATGTTCGTGGTCGGGCTGGCGTGGTTCACGATCTCATCGCTGCTCTGCGCCGTTGCGCCGAGCGCCGACGCGCTGGTCGGCGCCCGGCTGCTGCAGGGCGTCGGCGGAGCGCTGCTGACGCCCGGGAGCCTGGCGATGATCGAGTCGAGCTTCCGTCCCGCCGACCGGGCTCGCGCGATCGGCGCCTGGTCGGGGCTCGGCGGCGTCGCGACCGCGCTCGGCCCGTTGCTGGGCGGCTGGCTCGTCGAGGCGGTGACCTGGCGCGCGATCTTCCTCATCAACGTCCCGATCGGCGTGTTCGTCGCCGTGATGGCGACCCGGCACGTCCCCGAGACCAGCAACCCCGACGCCCCCGACCGTCTCGACGGGCTCGGCGCCCTCCTCGCCGCGGTCGGGCTCGGCGGCACGACCTACGCGCTGATCCAGGGCCCCGACCAGGGGTGGTCGGCATCGATCGTGATCGCGGCCCTCGCCGGCATCCTCGGCCTGATCGCCTTCATCTTCCAGGAGCGCCGCAGCCCCCACCCGATGATGCCGCTGAACCTGTTCCGCTCGCGCCAGTTCAGCGCCGCCAACGCGGTCACCTTCGTCGTCTACGCCGCCCTCAGCGGGGTCTTCTTCCTGCTCGTCGCGTTCCTGCAGATCGCCGCCGGCTACTCACCGATCGCGGCCGGCGCCGCATCGCTCCCGGTGACCGTCCTGATGCTCCTGTTCTCGGCCCGCTCGGGCGCCTTCGCCCAGCGGTTCGGCGCGAGGATCCCGCTCACCATCGGCCCGCTCGTCATCGCACTGGGGATGCTGATGATGACCCGCATCGACGCCGACGCCGACTACCTCACCTCGGTCCTGCCGGCGGTGATCGTCTTCGGGATCGGACTCACCTTCGTCGTCGCGCCGGTCACGGCGACGGTCCTCGCCGCCGCCGAATCCCGCCATTCGGGGATCGCCTCGGGGATCAACAACGCGGTCTCGAGGGTCGGCGGCCTCCTCGCCGTCGCCGTCCTCCCGCTGATCGCCGGCCTCACCGGCGACGCCTTCTACGACCCCGCCGCCATGACCGACGGCTTCCACACCGCCATGTACGTCACCGCCGCGCTCTCCGCGCTCGGCGGCCTGATCGCCTGGGCGACGATCGAGTCCGACGTCCTCGGCGCCGAGGAGCCCGCGGAGCCGATCACCGGCGAGTACTCGTGCGACTTCAACGGCCCCCCGGTCCTCCCCACCCATCACGAGGAGGCGCCGGCGGTGGGGCCCCGGCTCGCCTCCGGCGGCCCTACTCCCCCGGCCTCGTCGCCGTGACCATCGCGCCGCCGGCGCCGCCGGCGATGATCCGGCGGACGAGGCCGGGCGCGAGGACGCGGAGGACGGCGATCAGGCCGTAGGGGCGCGGCACGTAGCGCTCGGCGCGGCCGCGGAGGCCGGCATCCACGATCGCCTCGGCGGCCTTGTCGGGGGTCGAGACGAGCCAGCGCGTCCAGGGCTTGGCGCGCAGCTCCTCGGCCGGGAACCCCTCGGTCTCGATGAAGCCGGGCAGCACGAGGCCGACGTGGACGCCGTGCTCGCGCTCCTCGGCGTAGAGCGAGTCGCTCCAGCCGATCAGCGCGTACTTGCTGGCCGAATAGGCGCCCGCGCCGGGGCGCGAGATCCGCCCGGCCGTCGAGGCGACGTTGACGATCGCGCTCGGCGCCGAGCGGCGGAGCGCCGGCAGCAGCGCCTCGCTGAGGCGGACGACGGCGTCGAAGTTGAGCTCCATCGTCCGCCGGACGTTCTCGGAGCCCTCGTCGGCGAAGCGGCCGCGCCAGGACGCGCCGGCGTTGTTGACGAGCAGGTCGAGGCGGCCGCCGTTCTCCTCGACGTGAGCGGCGATCCGCCCGGGGGCATCCTCGTCGGTCACGTCGGCGGCGACCCAGCTCGCCGGCGCCGGCAGCGACTCGGCGAGAGCGCGCAGGCGCTCCTCGCGGCGGGCGACGAGGATCAGCCGGCAGTCGGGCTCACGCGCGAGCCGGAGCGCGGTCGCCTCGCCGATGCCGCTGGACGCGCCGGTGACGAGGAAGGCCCGGGCCATCAGCCGACGTCGAGGACGATCTTGCCGGTCGCGCCGCGATCGTCGATCAGCTGCAGGGCCGCGGCGGCCCCGGCGGCGCCGAGCGGGAACGAAGCGCCGACGAGCGGGCGGATCGCACCCGCGGCGATCAGCTTCGCGAGCTCGGCGCCGATCTCGCGGTTCAGCTCGGGCTTGCCGATGACGAAGGCACCCCATCCGGCACCGATCACCTCGGTGTTGTTGAGCAGCAGGCGGTTGACCTTGACCTCGGGGATCGAGCCCGCGGTGAAGCCGACGACGACGAGACGGCCGCCCTCGGCCAACGACCTGAGCGAGTCGGTGAACCGGTCGCCGCCGACGGGATCGAGGACGAGGTCGACCCCGCCGCCCGAGAGCTCCTTGGCCTCCTCGCGCCACTCCCCGTCGGAGCGAACGACCTCGTCGGCGCCGGCGTCGCGGGCCACCCGTTCCTTCTCGTCGCTCGAGACGACCGCGATGGCCCTTGCTCCGAGTCCCTTCGCAACCTGGATCGAAGCGGTCCCGACGCCACCGGCGGCGCCGTGGACGAGCACCGTCTCGCCGCCGGTCAGACGCCCGCGGATGACGAGCGAGAACCAGGCCGTGTGGTAGTTGAGGATCAGGGCCGCGCCCTGGCGGTCGTCGAGCGCGTCGGGAAGCGGGAAGGTCAGGAACTCGGGCGAGACCGCCACCTCGGCGAACCCGCCGAGCATCGGGAAGGCGGCGACGCGGTCGCCGGGCGACAGCTCCGATCCCGCGGGGGCCGAGCGGACGATCCCCGCGACCTCGCTGCCCGGCACGAACGGCAGCGGCGGCTTGACCTGGTACTCGCCACGGGTCTGCAGGACCTCCGGGAACGAGACGCCCGCCGCCGTGACGTCGACGAGCACGCCGCTGCCGGGGGTCAGCATGTGCGACGCCTCCGGCTCCGGCAGGTCGGCCTCGCGCAGAGCCGTCGCGGGCCCGCTGAGGTCGACGATCTGGATCGCCTTCATCTCCGGACCGGCGCTACTTGTTCTTGCGGTGGCCGTCGAACTCGATCACCTGCTGGATGCCGCTGGGACGGTTCGTGTAACGCATCGTCTTCAACGGTAGCGGCGAGAAATGGATCTGCTCGCGGAGCGCGTCCGAGTGCCAGGCGGCCGGGTCGGCGGTGCCCTGCTCGGCGGCGATCTCGTCGCCCGACGTCTCGATCGCCTTCCAGATGTCGTTCTGGCACTTCGACAGCTTGCCCTTGCCACAGTAGGCGTTGCTGAACGGGCTCGGGACCCGGTTACCCAGCAGCGAGTTGATGTCGCGGTCGAAGTACTGGTACCAGCCCGAGTACTGGCCGCCCGGCGGCAGGTCGAAGCGGGAGAACAGGCTGTTCAGCTCATCGAGCTGGGAGCCGAGACGCGGCTTCATGAACGCGTTTGCGATGTTCGTCCACGACCCGTCCATCACGGCCGCTCCCGGATCGTCGATCAGGCCGTCGTTGTCGCGGTCGAGGCGGCTGCCGCCGTCGTTCTTCCAGTCGACCAGCAGCTGCAGCATCTCGGCGGCGCGCTGGCTCGGAGCCTGCGAGCCCTTGAGGAGCTTCGCCAGCAGCGGCACCGTGTCGATCGCCCGGATGTCCTGGGTCGCGGCGGCGTTCATCGCCGATGTCACGGTGGCCAGCGACCACTTGCCGTTCTTCTCGAGGCGCTCGAGGTTCTTGTCGAGCAGGTCGACGCGCTCGGCCGATCCCGCCCGGCCCCACTCGTCGTCGGCGGATCCGAAGCCCTTCGCGACGACCTGGTTCCAGTTGGTCATCGTCCCGTCCTTCGGGTCGACGCCGTGCGGATGGCCGTTCTTGCTCAGGAACCCCTGCCACTCGTACTTGCCCGTCCCCTTGGCGGGCAGGCCGGGGTCGGTGCCGTCGGCGCGGATCGGCAGCTTGCCGGCCGTGTACTCGGCGACGTGCTTGTTGTCGATGTAGAAGGAGTTGAACGTCTGCGGCGTCTTCGCCGCGGCATTGAAGAACGACTTCGGGTCATGGACCTGGCCGTTCGAGATCCGCCGGTTGAACATCAGGTCGAGGACGTCCTCGCCGTAGCTCGAACGCTTCGACGAGATCGCGACCTTCTTGCCGTCGACGGTGGCGTAACCCGTGACCGGGCCATGGACCGTGGTCTTGAACGTGACCGGGTCGCCGTTCAGCGTTCCGGCGTCGAACGTACCCATGTTGCGGCACTTGCCCTTGTACTTGTACTTCGTGTCGCTGCCACCGCAGAGCGTCTCCGCATACTGGTCGATGACGTCGCCGCTGGCCGACGTCAGGGTCGTCGCGAAGTCCTCGCCGCGACCGATCAGCAGGTAGCCGGGGAACGGCGCCGACGTGGCTCCGCGCCACTTCAGGCCCGGCGCGTTCATGTCGATCTCGTAGGTGAGCCCGGGGTAGAAGTAGCCGATCTGCGGCCCTCCGACCATCAGGGCGTTGCCGGTGTTCGAGTGCTCCTTGGTGATCATCAGCGTGTTCGACGCCTGGACCGGTTGCGGCGCGACCTGCCGCGCCAGCTCCCGGTCGGCCACGGCGGGCGTCGTGTGGTAGCTGTCGTGGTCGAGCACGACGCTGCCCGGTGCGTCCTTGAGGCGCTTGGCGGCCTTCCCGTAGGGGAACTTGCCGTCGATCGTCGTCGGGACGCCCTTGTTCTTGAACTGGCGCAGATCGTTGAAGACGCTCCAGGCCCGCTTCGTGCCGAGCCGGTCGCGGAGACCGCCGAGGAACTGGGAGCGTCGCGCCTCGTCGCCGCCGCCTTCGCCGAGGAACTGGTCCTTGAGCGCGTTCAGCGAGTAGATGTCGTTGCGGGTGAACGGCGCCGTCGCGGGGCTGTGCAGCTCGTACCAGTGGTTGATCCCGTCCAGGTAGGTGTCGATGTCGGCGAGGACCTTCTTGCCCTCCTTGCCCTGATCCTTGAGCGCCTGCGTCTGCTCGGCGACGACGTCCTCGGTCTCCTGGCTGGGGACGAAGCTCTTCAGCTGGGTGACGAGGCCGATCGCGCTGAGCCCGGGGGCGTCGATCGCGGCGACGCGGGCGTTGTAGCGCGCCTGCTGCAGCAACAGCCCGCGATCCTCGGCGGCGATCCAGCCGGCGGCGAAGATCCCGTCGTCGTAGGTCTCGGCGTCGACGTGCGGCACCCCGTAGGTGTCGCGGGTGATCTCGATGCCGGGGTGGTCGGGAATCGTCTCGAGCGTGCCGGGGCCGTCGGTCCCGAGGCTGTTGAGCGCCTCCGACTTGAAGTAGGTGGTGAGGTCACCGGTGCTGACGTCGTCGAACAACGGCGTCAGCCCGTCGTACATGGTCGCCTGCGCGTCGTTCGGCTTCGGCGCCGCCGGCTCGCCCGGCTGGAGCTGACCGGAGGGGATGATGTTCAGCGCGGTCCCGGCATAGTCCTTCGCCGACGCCGCTGCGGGTAGGGCCATGATGGCGGCCAGAAAGACGACGATGACGCTCCAACGCTTGAACAAGTGCTCTCCTCAGATCGGTCGCCCCGGGGTGCGGACGAGTTGCCGGCCGCTGACGATAACCGACGGCCGACCGCGGAAGCGCCGGTACCCCGCCACCATGGACGCGGCTCCCCGATGACGCCGGCGGTCCCCCGTCCCGACCGGCGGGCGGCCGGCCTGGTGCTCGGCGGCATCGCGTCGGTCCAGTTCGGCTCGGCGCTCGCCACGCACATCTTCGACGATGTCGGCCCGGCGGGAACCGTCCTCTTGCGGGCGATCTTCGCCGCCGCCGTGCTCGGCGCGATCTGGCGACCGGCCGCCCGCGGTCTCAGCCGGGTGACGCGGCGCGACATCGCCCTCTACGCGGTGACGCTCGCGGGGATGAACCTGTGCTTCTACGAATCGCTGGAGCGGCTGCCGCTCGGAATCGCGGTGATGCTCGAGTTCGTCGGGCCGCTGACGGTCGCGATCGCCGGGACCCGCAACCGGCTCGACATCGTCTGGGTCCTCCTCGCCGCCGCCGGCATCGTCCTGCTCGCGCCAGACATCGGCGACGGGCTCGACGGGACCGGCGTCGCCCTGGCGCTGACCGCCGGCGGATTCTGGGGCGCCTACATCCTGATGTCGGCCCGGGTCGGTCGCGGCCCGACCGGCCTCAGCGGCCTGTCCACGGCCATGATCCTCGCCTCGGTCCTGCTGCTGCCGGTCGGCATCGCCGACGGGGCCGGCGACCTCCTCGGCCCGCGAGTTCTGGCGATCGGCCTCGGGGTCGCCGTGCTCAGCTCGGCGATTCCCTACGTCCTCGAGCTCGAAGCGCTCCGGCGGCTCCCGGAACGGGTCTTCGGCGTGCTGCTCAGCCTCGAGCCGGCGGTCGCGGCGGTGGTCGGGCTGATCGTGCTCGACCAGCACCTCGTCGGCCGCGAGGTCCTCGCGATCGCGCTCGTCGTCCTCGCCTCGGCGGGAGCCCTGAGCTCTGCCGAAGCCGTCGAGGCGCCGCAGAGCTGACTCAGCCCGGCTCCGACGCTTGCCGCGGCTCGAAGCCCGGACAGCGGATGACGGGGACCGGCGGATACTTCGGATAGGCCGGGTCGATTCGCGAGCGCTCGCAGAGCGAGAACCGCGACCCACGTGTGTTTCGCACCACCCGCTGCTGGCTGCAGCGGTCGCAGAGTCCGGCTCCGGTCGCCATCGCCGCGAGTCTAAACCTTTACTTCACTTTGTATAGTGGGGGCCGCAGATGCCGACCTTCCGCCGCCTCCTGACGTTCCTCCGCCCCTACAGGCGGCAGAACATCTGGTCGATCGTGCTCGCCTCGCTGGCGATGGGCGCCACCGTCCTGATTCCCTGGCTCGTCGGCCGGGCGATCAACGCGATCAACACCGGGGACGAGAGCGCGCTCGTCCCGCTCGTCCTGACGATCGTCGCCGCCGGCCTGCTCCGCCTCGCGCTCACGGCCTCGCGAAGGATCGTCGCCGGCAAGGTCTCGCTCGCCGTCGAGTACGACCTCCGCGAGCGCATCTACCGGCACCTGCAGTCGCTCGAGCTCGGCTACTTCGACTCCCAGCAGACCGGTCAGCTGATGTCGCGCGCCACGGTCGACCTGCAGTCGATCCGCTTCTTCCTCGGCTACGGGCTGATCTTCATCACCCAGAGCGCCCTGACCCTGGTCCTCGCCGGGGCGATCATGTTCGTGCTCCAGCCCGGACTGGCCGCGCTCGCCCTGCTTCCGGTCCCGTTCGTCGTCTTCGCCGCGTCCCGCTACAACCGGACCTCGCGGCCGGCGCTGCAGGAGGTCCAGCAGCGGATCGCCGAGCTGACCGTCGAGGCCGAGGAGTCGGTCTCCGGCGTCCGCGTCGTCAAGGCCTTCGCCCGCGAGGACCACATGCTCGACCGCTTCCGCAGCCGGGTCAGTCGGGTCTTCGACCAGAACGTCTACTCGACCAGGCTGCGTGCCTTCTACAACCCGATGATCGCCTTCCTGCCCAACCTCGGGCTCGCGGTCGTGCTGCTGGTCGGCGGCCGGCAGGTGGTCAACGGCAGCCTCTCGCTCGGCGACTTCACCGCCTTCTACACCTACCTGATCATGCTGATCGGGCCGATGCGGATGCTCGGCACCGCGCTCGGCATGTCGCAGCGCGCGATCGCGTCCGGCAACCGCCTGTTCGAGGTCCTCGACCGCGAGCCCGAGATCCAGAGCCCGCCGGACGCGCCCGAGCTTCCGCCCGGCAACGGCCACGTCGTCCTCCGCGACGTCTCGCTGCGCTACGGGGGGGCGGCACCGGCCCTCGAGGGGGTCGACCTCGAGGTCGAGGGCGGCAAGGTCGTCGCGCTCGTCGGCCCGTCCGGCTCCGGCAAGACCAGCCTCGTCGCATTGCTGGCCCGGCTCTACGACCCGAGCGGCGGCACCGTCGCGATCGACGGCGCCGACCTCCGCGAAGTCGACGTCGGATCGTTGCGGCACCAGATCGCCTTCGTCGCCGACGACAGCTTCCTGTTCAGCGCCTCGATCGCCGAGAACATCGCCTACGCCAGGCCCGATGCGACCCGCGAGGAGGTCGAGCTCGCGGCGCGGCGCGCGCAGGCCGCGTCGTTCATCGAGCGGCTCCCGGACGGCTACCAGACGATGGTCGGCGAACGGGGGCTGACGCTCTCGGGTGGCCAGCGCCAGCGGATCGCGATCGCGCGGGCGCTGGTCGCCGACCCGCGGATCCTGATCCTCGACGACGCAACCTCGTCGGTCGACGCGCAGACCGAGGCCGAGATCAGGCGCGGCCTCGACGAGGCACTCGAGGGCCGGACCACATTCATCGTCGCCCACCGCCTGTCGACGATCTCTCTGGCGGACGAGATCGTAGTGCTCGACGAAGGGCACGTCGTCGACCGCGGCACCCACGAGGAGCTGCTCGACCGCTGCCCGCTCTACCGCGAGATCGCCGACTACGGGCTCGTCGACCGCACCTTCCTGCAGTCCGACCTCGAGGAGCGCGAGGAGGTCGCGCGACTGTGACGCCCGGGTGGAGCACGAACGGCGGCAAGCCGGCCCCGGAGCCGGAGGCGGAGGGGTCGGTGGACTTCCAGGAGCGCGAGGAGGGAAGGCGCGGGCTCGGCGACGCCTGGCTGCTCGCAAAGTCCCTCTGGCGGATGTTCCGGGGCGACGACGACCGCGGGCGCAAGGTCCGCTGGCTGTTCGGGCTGCTCCGGCCCTACCGGGTCCGGGTCTTCTGGATGATGGTCGCGCTCGTCCTCGCCACCGCCGCGGCCCTGGCTCCCCCCTACCTCGCCGGCCTTGCGATCGACAAGGGGATCTCGCCGCCCGGCGACCTCGACGCGCTGACGCTGATCGTTGTCGCCTTCCTCGCCTCCGCCGGCATCTACTGGGCCGCCACCTACGTGCAGACGTATCTGGTCGGCTGGGTCGGTCAGCGAGCGCTGCAGGACCTCCGCGAGCGGATCTACACCCATCTGCAGTCGATGTCGCTCGGCTTCTACACCCGCAATCGCCCCGGCGTCTTGATCTCGCGGATGACCAACGACGTCCAGGCGCTCGACACGCTCGTCACCGACGGCATCGTCACGATGGTCTCGAGCGTGCTGACCCTGGTCGGGGTCGTCGTCATCCTGCTCGCGATCGACGTCCAGCTCGCGCTGGTCACGTTCCTGACCTTCCCGCTGCTGGCGATCGGCAGCATCATCTTCCGGATCGCGTCCGCCAACGCCTACCGGCTGACGCGGGAGAAGATCGCCAACATCACCGCCTACCTGCAGGAGAGCCTGAGCGGCGTCCGGGTCGTTCGCAGCTTCGGCCAGGAGCCCCGCCACCTGAGCGATATGGCGGTCCTCAACGAGGAGAACCGCGAGGTCAACATGCGGACCGTCTACCTCAACGCCTCCTACTTCCCGGCGGTCGAGCTGCTCTCCGCGGTCGGGACCGCGGTCATCCTCCTGTTCGGCGGCTACCAGGTGCTCGACGGCAACGTCGAGATCGGCGTCCTGTTCGCGTTCGTCGGCTACCTGCAGACGTTCTTCGACCCGATCCAGCAGATCAGCCAGCTCTACACGACCTACCAGCAGGGGATGGCGGCGCTCGACAAGATCTTCGACCTGCTCGACACCGAGCCCGACCTCGTCGACCCTCCGAACGCGATCGACCCCGGCGAGATCCGCGGCGCGATCGACCTCGAGGGTGTCTGGTTCGGCTACGCCGAGAACCCGGGGCGCGAGCAGGACTGGGCGCTGACCGACATCGACCTGCGGATCCTGCCCGGCCAGACGGTCGCCCTGGTCGGCGAGACCGGCGCCGGCAAGTCGACGCTGGCGAAGCTGGTCGCCCGCTTCTACGACCCGCAGCGCGGGCGGATCCTGATCGACGGGGTCGACGTCCGCGAGCTCGACTCGAACGCTCTCCGCAGCCGGCTGGGCATCGTCCCCCAGGAGGGCTTCCTGTTCAGCGGCACGATCGCCGACAACGTCGCCTTCGGCCGCCCCGGGGCGTCGCGCGAGGACATCATGGAGGCGCTGCGGACGGTCGGCGGCGAGCCGCTCGTCGCCGGGCTGCAGGCGGGGCTCGACACCGAGGTCGGCGAGCGCGGGACGTCGTTGTCGGCCGGCGAGCGGCAGATCGTCGCGTTCGCTCGGGCCCTTCTCGCCGAGCCGCGGATCCTGATCCTCGACGAGGCCACCTCGACCGTCGACGTCCGCACCGAGAAGCGGATCGAGCAGGGGCTCGACCGGCTGCTCGCCGGGCGGACGGCGATCGTCATCGCCCACCGCCTGTCGACGATCAGGCGCGCCAGCCGGATCGTCGTGCTCGAGCACGGGACGATCGCCGAGAGCGGCACCCACGACGAGCTGATCGAGCAGGGCGGCGCCTACGCGCGTCTCTACGGGACTTGGGCCGGCCAGGTCGCAGCCTGAGCGGGGACGGGCTCAGCCGCCGGCGCTGATCCCGCCCGAGGACCCGCCGGAGCCGCCGGACGAGCCTCCCGACGTGCCGCCGGAGCTGGTCCCCCCACCCGACGTGCCCCCGGTCGGGGGAGCCGGGGTGACCGGCACTGGCGTCGTCGTGGTGGGTGTCGTGGCGCTTGGCGCCACTGGGGTCGTCGTCGTGGTGACGCCCGGCGTCGTCGCCGCCGTCGTCGAGCCGCCGGTCGACAACGCGGTCCCAGACTGCCCGCATTCCTCGAAGCCGAAGGACTCGGCGGCGGTCTGGGCGTCGCTCTCGGCCTGGTCGAGCTGGGTCGAGAGGGCATCGGCGGAGGCGCTGTCACCGGAGGCGAGGGCGCTCTGCTGCTGGCCGAGGAGCGAGATCTGCTCCTTGACGGCGTCGTAGTAGTCGCTGAGCGAGCCATCGGGGTCGTCGGGGCTGCCGAGCGACTTCAGTCCGGTCAGGGTCTGCTTGGTGATGTCGAGCTGCTGCTGGAGCACGGTCGAGCTGCCCGATCCCTCTGAGGTCAGGTTCGCGATCGCGGCGTTCGCCTCGGCGCAGCGGGCGTCGGCCGCCGTCGTGAACTCCTCCGTGGACACCGCCGAGGTCGACGTCGAGGACGACGTGACCGTCGAGGTCGTCGGATCGTCCCCTCCGCAACCGGTGGACCAGATCGCGATCGATCCGGCCGCAACCGCAGCCAGCGTGGCCGTCTTCCCTCTCATCGCAGCCAGATTAGCGCCCCCGCGAGACACTCCCGAGGCCCTGGACGAATCATCGACCCCGACCTCCCCCACCTCCGAGCGAAGCGTGGCCGGCGGGTCCGCCAACCGTCGGACGTCACTGGGCCGGTGGGGGCACCGCCCCCGACCCTCCCACCCTCCGAGCGAACGAGGCCGGCGGTCCAGCCGACCCGCGGACGTCACAGGGCCGGTGGGGGCACCGCCGCCGACCCTCCCACCCTCCGAGCGAAGCGTGGCCGGCGGGTCCGCCAACCGTCGGACGTCACTGGGCCGGTGGGGGCACCGCCGCCGACCCTCCACTTCCCGGAGGCGGTGGTGCCCCCACCGGCCCCCGTTCCCCGCCAACTGACATGACCCCCGCCGGCCACACCCAGAGCCAAGCTGCGGGCCAGGGATTCGAACCCCGAATACCTCTTCCAGAGAGAGGCGTGTTGCCGTTACACCAGCCCGCAGTGCGTCGCGGAGATTAGCTAGCCGAGTGCGTCGAGGTCGGCGTCCGGGTCGGCGATCGCACCGCGGTTGGCGCCGACCGGCTCGCCCGAATCGATCAGGCGCCGGGCCGCGAGCAGGTCCTCGGATCGGCCGACCGAGAGGGCGCCGACGAGACGGTCGGAGCTCAGGTACCAGGCCGAGTAGCCGCCGCCGTCGGGATCGCCCCGCCAGATGACTTCGTCCCAGTCGGCGGCGCCGCCGAGGTACTCGATCGAAGCCCAGTCGGAGAGGTCGCTGAAGAAGTAGGGGACGACGCGGTAGGGCGCTTTGTCCCCGAGCATCCCGCGGGCGGCGTGGCGGCCCTGGTGGAGCGCGACGTCCCAGTGCTCGAAGCGGACGCGGCGGCCGTGGAGCTCGCTGTCGTAGCTGCAGCAGTCGCCGGCGGCGAAGATGCCGGGAACCGAGGTCTCGAGGCAGGAGTCGCAGACGATGCCGTCCCCGACCTCGAGGCCGGCGCGAGCGGCGAGCATCGTGTCGGGCCGGACGCCGGCGCCGACGACGACCGCGTCGCAGTCGATCGCGAGGCCGCTCTCGGTGAGGACGGTCGCGACGCGCTCGTCGCCCTCGAAGGCGGCGACGGTCTCGCCGGTCGCGAGCTCGACCCCGTTGTCGGCGAGCAGCGCCTGCAGCCGCCGCCCGACCTCCTCGCCGAAGGCCCGCGAGAGGATCACTGGCTCGATCTCGACGATCGTGCAGCGCTTCCCCATCTCGATCAGCGACGCGGCCACCTCGGCGCCGATGTAGCTGCCGCCGACGCAGACGACGTGCTCGGCGGCGGCAACGTCCTCGCGGATCGAGTCGGCGTTCCCGAAGGCCCGCAGGTAGTGGATGCCCGCGAGCTGGGCGCCGTCGACGCGGAGGATGTTCACCATCGCCCCGGCCGCGATCAGGGCCGTGCCGAAGCCGACCTCCTCCCCGCCCTGGATCTTGGCCGTGCGGGCTGCGGCGTCGAGCGAGATGACGCTCTTTCCGGTCAGCAGCTCGACGTCGTTCTCCTCGTACCAGGAGCGCGGGCGGACGTGGGCATCCTCGCGTCCGGCGTCGCCGCGCAGGTACTCCTTCGACAGGGGCGGGCGGTCGTAGGGCGGCTCCGGCTCCCGGCCGACGAGCAGGACCGAGCCCTCGGCGCCGAGCTTGCGGAGCTCCGAAGCGCAGTAGGCGGAGGCGACGCCTCCGCCGACGAGCAGGTGGTCGACCTCGCGATCGGCCACCGGTCAGGCTTCGGGCGTCCGGTCGACCGTGCCCTCTTCGAGGCCGAGGTAGACGGTCAGCTCCTCCTCCACCCTCGGATCGAGCACGGCCAGCACCTCGTCGCCGGGCACCAGCACCGTGTCCGGGGTCGGCACGAAGCCGGTGCCGTCCCGCATGACGCTGATCAACAGGCTGCCCTTCGGCATGTCGAGCTCGTGCAGCGGGCGGCCGACGACCTGCGCGTTCTCGCCGATCAGCAGGTCGATGATCTCGATCTTCGCGTCGGCGAGGTCGAGCAGGTGGACGAGCCCGTAGCGAGGGACCTGGCGTTCGATCAGTCGCAGGATCAGGTCGGTGGCCGACACGTAGGGCTTGACGCCGAGCAGCTCGAAGTGCTGGCGGTTGCGCGGGTTGTTGACCCGGGCGATGACGCGATCGACGCCGTACTTGTCCTTGGCGACCTGGCAGATCAACAGGTTGTCCTCGTCGTCGCCGGTGACCGCGATGACCATCCCCGCCCGGGCGATCCCCGCCCGCTCGAGGACCCAGAGCTCGGAGGCGTCGCCGTAGAGGACGCGATGCTCGAGCTCCTGCTCGACGGTGAGGTAGCGGTCGCGATCGGCCTCGATCAGCGTCACCTCGTGACCCTTGTCGATCAGCTCGCGCGCGAGGTTCCAGCCGACCTTTCCGCCGCCGACGATCAGCATGTAGTCGCCGTTCTCGCCCTTCTCACCCATCGGTCCCCTCCTCTCTCCCGGCCGCGACCTCGCGGAGGTCGGTCTCGAGCATCTCGATCGCGGTCCGCGTCGGGCAGACCGTCCGCAGTCCCTGAGTGGCGTACCACTCGGCCCGGTATGGGTCGAGGATCCGGGCGATCACGGTTTCCACGCGGAACCGCCGCTGGGCGATCTGGGCGATGACGATGTTCGTGTTGTCGCCGTTGGTCGAGGCGACGAAGACGTCGGCGCGCTCGATCCCGGCAGTCGTCAGGGCGTCGATCTCGAGGCCGGTTCCGACCGTGAACTGACCGCCGGCGTCCTCCCACGAGCTGTCGAGCCCGAGCTCGAGCCGGGCGTGCGAGTCGGGATCCTCGTCGAGGCAGGAGACCTCCTCGCCCTCGGCCAGCATCGTTCGCGCGACGGACGAGCCCACGCGCCCGCATCCCACAATCAGGATCAGCATCCGACGATCTTATTCACCAGGGGGCGCGGTGAGCAGTACCCGGCACGGGGCGTGCCGGAGGACGTACTCGCTGACCGGCCCGATCTCGGCCGGCTTCGATCCGCGGACCCCGCCGAGGACGGCCCCACCGCGGATCAGGGTGGGCGGCTCGCCACCGACGATGATCGCTTCGACCTCGTGATCGCGCGCTCGCTGGACGATCGCCTCGCCGATGTCCCGGGCGAGCACGAAGTCGATGTCGGCCTCGACCCCCGGGTACTCGTCGGTGATCTCCTGCGCCCGCGCCAGCGCCCGATCGGCGGCTGCGACCTTCTCGGGCGGGATCGGCCCTTCGAGCGGCACGGTGAGCGGCAGGTCGATCACGTAGAGGAGCTCGAGGCGGGGATTCCTCTGTCCCTCGAGCGGGTTCGCCTCCGCCAGCCGGCAGGCGGTCTGGACGATGTCGTCCTCGAGCCTGCCCGTCCCGAGCACCGGGACGAGGACGCTCTCGAGCTCGACGTCGGGCGGATGCTTGAGCAGGGCCTGCTCGGGAACCGAGACCCGCGCGGTCAGCGGCAGCCCCTGGACGAGGCGGCGGTAGACGAAGTAGGAGACCAGCCCGAAGGCCATCCAGCCCCCACCGACCCAGAGCGCGGCACCGTGGAGGACGATGATCGAGACGAAGCCCGCGCCCGCGAGCAGCAGGCCGAGGAGCGCCGGGAGCGGTACCGCGGTGCCGCCGATGCGCACTCCGAGCGGAACCGAGTAGGGCCGCTCGCGATCGGGGTCGGTGAAGCGCAGCCGGATCAGCGACAGGTGCGCGATCGAGATCGCCAACGTCGCGCCGAACGCGAACACCGCTGCGAGCAGCTCGATGTCCCCGGGAAGGACGAGGCCAGCCGCGAAGGCGGCGGCGATCAGGATCGCGACGTGCGGCGTCGAGCGGCGGCCGCCGAGCTTGCCGAGCCAGCTCGGGATCTGCCGGTTGGTGGCGAGGACGTAGACGTGCCGCGAGAGCCCGAGCATCGTCACGTTCGCGGCGAAGAAGAGGATCAGCGGCGCGATCGCGACGACCGCCCATTTGAATACGGTCGAAAGCCAGTCGGGCTCGAACGCGGACGTGATCCCGAGCACCGGTGCGTCCTCGAACGTCGTCGCGAGGGCCGTCGTCGGCCCGTCGGGACCGGCGACCACGGGCAGCGCCATCAGGGCGACGAGCGACATCCCGACGTAGACGAACGGGACCACGAACGTTCCGGCCCGGAGGACGTGGCGCAGGTCCTCCCGGCGCCAGGCCAGGTCGGGCGCGAGATCGGACGCCGCCTCGATACCGGCCAGCGCGACCATCGAGATGACCAGCGCCTCGGCGATGTTGCTGACGCTTGGGGTCCCGAAGGCATCGAGTGAGCTCGTCAGCGCGCTCGGGTCCCAGACCACGATCAGGCCGACCACGACCAACAGGAACTGAAGCAGCAGGTCGGCGCCGGTCATCGCGACGAGCAGCCCCTGGCGCCTGCTGCCGGTGAAGCCGATGATGTTGATCGCCGCGACGACGGCGACGACCCCGACGGCGACGATCTCCTCGCCGGTCCCGTCAGCCAGCTCCGAGGAGATCGGGCCGAGGTAGTGCGGCACGGTGATCGCGGCGAGGGCGATCACGATCACGTAGTCGATCAGGATCGCCCAGCCGGCCACGAAGCTGATCAGCTCGTTGAACGCGTGGCGGGCCAGGGTGTTCGAGCCGCCCCGCTCGCGGAACATCGCCCCGGCCTCGACGTAGGTCATCGTCGTCAGCACGTAGATCAGACCGGCGACCGCGAAGACCACCGGTGCCAGCGCCAGGGCGTGGTCGGTGACGACGCCGAGCGAGTAATAGACCGAGAACGCGATCGCGGAGTGCGCCACGGCCCACAGCCACGGCACGCCCAAGAACCGCCGGCCCATCGCCGGCTTGGCGTTCCGCCGCTCGATCACCCGCGGTCCATCAAGCCGGGCGCCGGGTCGCGAGGTAGAGGCGGGCGCCGCCCAGCGCCACGAAGACGAGCCCGAGCAGAACCCCGACCGAGGCCGGGCCGCCGCCGGCGGCGAGCGTCCGGACGACGATGACGAGACCGAGCCCGAGGATCACCGAGGAGAGGATCTTCGTGCCGTTCGAACCGATCCGCTGCCGGGACGCCATCGGCGGCGATTGTAGATGCAGGCTCAGCGACCGCGCCGGAGCCCGCGGACGGCGCAACGGCAGCGATCAAGCGACGGCCGCGACCTCGTCCTCGGCCGTGTCGCCGAACGGGTTCGCGGCGACGATGACGCGGCACGGCCGCTTCGCGAGGACGCCCTGCAAGGTCTTGCCGTAGAGGGGCGTGCGATTGCGATAGGTGAGCTGCATGACGATCGCGACCGCCTTGATGTCGACGGCCTCCTCGATGATCGCCTTCGGCGCCTGGCCGGGGCGAACGCGCTGGACGTGCCCGGTCACCCGGCGGCCGCCGATCAGCTTCGCCCGCTCGATCTTCGATTGCGCCTTCTCCTGCTGGCGGGGCAGCGGGGCGTCGATCGGCAGGTGGGCGGGTACGTTGA
>DATAFA010000058.1:0-11662 GCA_036257785.1 Solirubrobacterales bacterium
CGGCGGCACGCTGGCGAACGAGAGGCGCAGGCTGTTGGCGCCGCCCTCGAGCATGAAGTCGGGGCCGGCGACGAAGCCGACGCCCTCCGCCTTGGCGGGGGCGAGCATCTGCCGGGTGTCGGTGCCCTCGGTGAGGTCGAGCCAGAGGAAGTAGCCGCCACCGGGGGCGACGAACCGGGCCTCGGGGATCTGCCTGCCGAGCTCGGTCACGACGGCATCGCGGCGTTCGGCGAGGGCAGCGTTGACGGTCTCGATGTTGCGGTCGAGGGCACCGGAGCGGCAGAGCTCGAAGACGATCGACTCGGCCAGCATGTTCGGCGAGATGTAGGTCTCCGAGGCGCCCTTGGCGAGGGCGCCGATCTCGTCGTCGGGGCCGATCAGGTAGCCGACCCGGACGCCGGGGCTGACCGTCTTCGAGAACGACGAGGCGTGGACGACCCTGGCGTCCGTGCCCTCGGCGAGCGCCAGCATCGTCGGCAGCCGCTCGCCGCCGAAGCGGACCTCGCGGTAGGGGTCGTCCTCGAAGATCCAGAAGCCGTGCTCGGCGGCGAGCTCGACGAGGCGGCGGCGCTTCGGCTCCGAGAGCGTGCAGCCGGCCGGGTTGTGGAAGTTGGGGATGACGTGGACGAGCTTCGGGCGGTGGCCGTCGGCGAGCGCCTGCTCGAGCCCCGAGACCTCGATTCCGTCGGCCTCGAGCGGGATCCCGATCCGGTCGACGCCGAGCTTCTCGAGCATCAGCAGGGTCCGGTCGTAGGAGGGCTGCTCGACGACGACCTCGTCCCCGGCGGCGAGCAGGTGGCTGAACAGCATCCAGCCCGCCTCGAGCGAGCCGTTGGTGACCATGATCCGAGCCGGGTCGACGCCGCCGTGGCGCTCGCCGATCCATTCGCAGAGTCCCGGGTGCCCGATTCCGGTGCCGTAGGAGAGGGCGCGGGTCGAGTCATGCTCGAGCGCCGCCTCAGCGGCGGCGCGGACGGCGGCGACCGGCAACAGGTCGGCGCTCGGGGCGCCGCGAGCGAAGGAGATCATCGGGGGGGCCATCGGATCGCGAGTATAGGCAGAGTCGCCGGGGCCACTAGGTCATCGAGGAGCCCGGTCGTGTCCACACCATCCGCAGCCGCTCGGGTGGCGCGAGCACGTAGCCGAGAGCCTCGTAGAAGGGGACCATCGCCTCGATGCAGATCAGCTCGACGCGGCCGCACCGGCTCATCGCCGGGTGGTCGTGGACCCGGCGGACGAGCTCGGCGCCGAGCCCACGGCCGCGGTAGGCGGGCTCGACGATCAGGTCGAAGAGGACCCCGCGGTAGACCCCGTCGGTGATCGCCCGGACGAACCCGACCAGCTCGCCGCTGCCGGTGTCGATGACGCTGATGACGACCTCGCTGCCCGCCAGCATCCGCTCGACGTCGGCGCGCGAGCGCCCACGGGACCACCACTCGCGGTCGTAGAACCGCAGCAGCCGGCCGAGGAGCTCCGGCGCCAGGCCGTCGCGGATCTCGAGCTCGGAGACGGTCAGCGGGAGCTCCTGACGAGGTTGAGGGGTGGCAGGCCAAGGAAGAGCTCGGCGAAGCGTGCCCTGGCACGTGAGCCGGGCGATGACACCGGGATGCCGCTCCTCAACCCGTCAGGCAAGGGTCGCGGCGGCGATCTGGGCTGCCTCGCTGGGGCTCCGCCCGACCTGGACGCCCTTCGCCTCGAAGGCCTTCTTCTTGGCCTCGGCGGTGCCCGACGAACCCGAGATGATCGCGCCGGCGTGGCCCATCTGCTTGCCCGGGGGCGCCGTGAAGCCGGCGATGTAGGCGACGACCGGCTTCGTGACGTGCTCGGCGATGTAGTCGGCCGCGCGCTCCTCGGCGTCGCCGCCGATCTCGCCGACGAGGACGATCAGCTCGGTCTCGGGGTCGTTCTCGTAGAGCTCGAGGATGTCGATGAAGTCGGAGCCGACGATCGGGTCGCCGCCGATGCCGACGATCGAGGAGTTGCCGAGGCCGGCCTGCTTGAGCTCGTTGCCGATCTGGTAGGTCAGCGTCCCCGACTTCGAGACGACGCCGATCGAGCCCGGCGAGAAGAACTGGGCGGGGATGATCCCGACGTTGGCCTTGCCGGGCGAGAGCGCACCGGGGCAGTTCGGGCCGATCAGCCGGACGCCGGCCTGCTTCGCCTTCCAGTAGGTCGGCAGCATGTCGTGGACGGGGATGCCCTCGGTGATCGCGATCACCGTCCCGATCCCGGCTTCAATCGCCTCGTTGATCGAGGCGGCGGCGAAGCGGGCGGGGACGAAGACCATCGACGTGTTGGCGCCGGCCTCGTCGACGGCCTCCTTGACGGTGTCGAAGATCGGCACACCGTCGACCTCCTGGCCGCCCTTCTTCGGAGTCACTCCGGCGACCAGGTCGGTGCCGTAGTCGCGGTTGCGGAGCCCGTGGAAGCTGCCCTCGCGGCCGGTCAGGCCGGAGACGACGAGCTTCGTGTCGCCGCCGACGATGATGCTCATCCGGACCCCTTCGCCAGCGCCACGACCTGCTCGGCGGCACCGAGCATCGTCTCGGCGTTGTGCAGCCCTTCGAGGTCCGCCTCGGCGAGCAGCCGCAGGCCCTCCTCGGAGTTGGTGCCGTCGAGGCGGACGACCAGCGGCACGTCCATGTCGACCCGCTCGTAGGCCTCGATGATCCCCCTGGCGACCTCGTCGCAGCGGGTGATCCCGCCGAAGATGTTGAAGAGGACCGCATCGACCTTCTCGTCGGAGGTGATGACCTCGAGGGCGTCGACGATCGCGTCGGCCTTCGAGCCGCCGCCGGCGTCGAGGAAGTTCGCGGGCTCTCCGCCGGCGTTGGCGACGACGTCGAGCGTCGACATGCAGAGCCCGGCGCCGTTGCCGAGGATGCCGACGTTGCCGTCGAGCTTCACGTAGGTCAGGCCCTTCTCCTTGGCGAGCCGCTCCTGCGGGTCCTCCGGGGGGTCCTCGATCGCCGCCAGCTCCTCGTGACGGAACAGCGCCGAGCCGTCGATCGTCACCTTCGCGTCGAGCGCGACGACCCGGCGGTCGGAGGTGACGATCAGCGGGTTGACCTCGATCAGGGTCGCGTCGAAGTCGTTGAAGGCCCCGTAGAGCTGGACGAGGTTCGCAGCGACGCCCTCGACGACGTCCTCGTCGATCCCGGCGTCGACGGCGAGCGCGGCGGCATCGTCGTGGGTCAGACCGATCAGCGGGTCGACGTGGAGGCGGACAAGCGCGTCGGGGTCGCTCTCGGCGATCTCCTCGACGTTCATCCCGCCCATCCGCGAGAGGATCACCAGCGGCATCTTCTCCGAGCGATCGAGGATGATCGAGGCGTAGTACTCGGCATCGATCTCCGACGCCTCCTCGACCCAGACCTGACGGACCCGGAACGGGCCCTCGCCGCGGGGGCCACGGATGTCCATGCCGAGGATCGCGCCGGCATGGGCACGGGCCTCGCCCTCGTCCTTGGCGACCTTGATCCCACCGGCCTTGCCGCGACCACCGATCAGGACCTGGGCCTTGATCACACACGGGTAGCCGATCCGCCCGGCGGCGGCGACGACGTCGTCGACGCTGTCGGCGGGCTCGCCCTCGGGGACGACGACGCCGGCGCGGGCGAAGAGCTGTTTGCCCTGATATTCGAGGAGATCCATGGGATGAAGCGGTCGCTGCCGGGCAGCGGCCGGGAACCCTATCCGAAGCGTCATCCAATCGTGAAAAGCGATTGGATTACGGATGCGTGATCGGGGTAATGAAGGTCACAGACGGGACAAACACAGAAGGGAAAGTCATCAAATGAGTACATGGACGTTCATCACCAACCATGCTCGGGTGATGATGGTGATCTCGCAGGATCCGACGGTTCGGCTCCGCGACATCGCCTCGACGCTGGACATCACCGAGCGCGCCGCACAGCGGATCGTCACCGAGCTGGTCGACGAGGGGTACCTCAGCCGCAAGCGCGAGGGTCGCAGGAACACCTACACGGTGCATCCCACCAAGCCGCTCCGCTCCGCCCAGGCGACGAGCACGGAGATCGGCGAGTTCATCGAGCTGCTGCTCGCGAACGAGAAGCCGCTCGCACTCGTCAGCTGACCCGGCAGGGGGGTCGGCGAGGGCCGGACGGCGCGGGATGCCATAATCCCGCGCCGTCATGCCCCTACCGAAACGCAGCGAGATCGAATGGGTGACCGTGGATTGCTACGGCACCCTGATCGATTGGGACAAGGGAATCTCCGATGCGTTCCGGCGGGAGGCGGCCGACGACGGGTTGACCCTGGACGTCAAGAGCCTGCTGATGCGGTTCTACGAGGTCCAGTACGAGGTCATGGCCGGCTCCTACGAGCTCTACGCCGAGGTCCTGCGCCGAGCGGCCGTCAAGGCGGCCGGCGAGGTCGGCTGGAGCCTCGAGCCCTCGCGAGCCCAGTTCCTGCCCGACTCGATCGGCGACTGGCAGCCGTTCCGCGAGGCCAACGCGGCCATGGACCGGCTCCGCCAGAAGTACAACCTCGGGATCGTCTCCAACATCGACGACAAGCTGCTCGGGATCTCGCGCCGGCACCTCCGGACCGAGCTCGACCTCGTGGTCACCGCCCAGCAGGTCCGCAGCTACAAGCCCGAGCCCGCCCACTTCAAGGAGTGCGCCCGCCGGATCGGCAGGAAGAAGGGCTGGGTCCACATCACCAGCGGCCACTACACCGACGTCGAGCCGCTGATCAAGATGCGCGTCCCGGTGATCTGGATCAACCGGCGCGGCGAGAAGCTCGAGAGCGGGGCCAAGAAGCCCACCGTGGAGGTCAAGAACCTCCGCGAGGCCGCCAAGAAGCTGGGCTGCTGAGGAGCGCCCCGGCGGAGGCTCGCGGGGTGCGCTTCCCGAACGCCACCGACGTGATCGGCCGGGCCGGGCCGATCGAGATCGAGCATGGCGGCTGACACCCCGCTGCTGCGGCTGCTGCCCGATCCCGGGCCGACGACGCTCGGCGAGCAGTTCGCGGGGTTCGATCCCGGTGCCGCCGCCGGTGCGGATCGGCCCTACCTGTTCACGAACTTCGCCCTCACCGTCGACGGCCACGCGACGATCGACGGGCGCTCCGGCGCGATCGGCTCGGAGACCGACACGGCGATCCTCGTCGCCCTGCGGACGTACCCCGACGCGGTGATGATCGGCGCCGGGACGCTCCGCGCCGAGGGCTACGGGCGGGTCGTCTCGGACCCCGCCAAGCGCGAGCTCCGGGAGCGGCGCGGCCTCTCCCCCGACCCGCTCATGGTCCTGGTCAGCAACCGGCTCGAGCTCCCCTGGGAGGCGCCGCTGTTCACCGACGGCGGTGGCGAGGTGCTCGTCTTCACCGCGTCCGACCGGGAGCCGCCGGAGACTGCGACGCCGGTCGAGATCGTCCGCCACGACAACCGCGTCAACCTCGTCTCGGCATTGCGCCTGCTGCGCGGCGAGCGCCGGATCCGCTCGGTCCTCTGCGAGGGCGGCCCGACGCTCCACGCCGAGCTGATGGCCGCCGAGCTCGTCGACGAGCTCTTCGTGACCCGCGCCCCGCGGATCGCCGGCGGCACCGGCCCCGGGCTCTTCACCGGCCTCGAGGCGCACACCCGCGACCTCGAGCTCGTCTCGCTCTGCGAGGCCGCCGGCGAGCTCTACGCCCGCTACCGGGTCGGCTGAGGTCGCGTCGCGCCGAGTCGGTCGGTCGCGCCCGCGAGACGACGTTTCCGTCTCCCCGGGGACGGAAACGCCGCTTCGCGTGCGAGCGGCGGTTCGACCTATGCTCATTGCGGTGGCCACGGGCGATGACATGGAGGTGACGCTGACCGCCGGCGGGCTCGGGCCGGAGGAGGTCGTCGCCGTCGCCCGGCACGGGGCCACCGTCGCGATCGGTGGGGACGCGACCGAGGCGATGGAGCGGGCCGCGGCCGTGGTCGCCGACATCGAGGCGACGGGCGAGCCCACCTACGGTGTATCGACCGGATTCGGCTCGCTGGCGACGACGCCGATCCCGGTCGCCTCCCGCGAGCAGCTCCAGCTTTCGCTGCTGCGCTCCCATGCCGCCGGCATGGGGCCCGCAGTCGAGCGCGAGGTGGTCCGGGCGATGATCCTGCTGCGGGCACGGTCGCTGGCGATGGGCTACTCCGGGACGAGGCCGGCGGTGGCAGAGCAGCTCGTCGCGCTGCTCAACGCCGGGATCACGCCGGTCGTCCCCGAGCACGGGTCGCTCGGCGCCAGTGGCGACCTCGCCCCGCTCGCGCACTGCGCCCTGATCCTCGTCGGCGAGGGCGAGGCGGAGCCCGCCGACGGGCGCCGCCTCGGCGGCGCCGAGGCACTGGCCGCCGCCGGCCTCGAGCCGCTGCGGCTGACCGCCAAGGAGGGCCTGGCGCTGATCAACGGGACCGACGGCATCCTCGGCATGCTCGTGCTCGCCTGCGCCGACCTGCGGATGCTGCTCCGCGTCGCCGACATCGCCGCGGCGATGTCCGTCGAGGCGCTGCTCGGGACCGACCGCGCCTTCGCGGCCGACCTGCTCGCCCTTCGACCGCAACCCGGCCAGCAGGTCTCCGGCGCCAACCTGCGGCGGTTGCTCGAAGGCTCGGAGATCGTCGCCAGCCATCGCGAGGACGACCCCCGTGTCCAGGACGCCTACTCGCTGCGCTGCGCCCCGCAGGTGCTCGGCGCCGCCCGCGACGCGCTCACCGCGGCCGAGTCCGCCGCCGCCGCCGAGCTCGGCGCCGCGATCGACAACCCGATGGTCCTCCCCGACGGCCGGGTCGAGTCGTGCGGCAACTTCCACGGCGCCCCGCTCGGCATCGCCTGCGACCTGCTGGCGATCGCCGCCGCCGAGGCCGGGGCGATCGCCGAGCGCCGCTGCGACCGATTGTTGGACGCGAGCCGCTCGTTCGGCCTGCCGCCGTTCCTCGCCGCCGACCCCGGTGTCGACTCGGGGCTGATGATCGCCCAGTACACGCAGGCGGCCCTCGTCACCGAGAACCGACGGCTCGCGACGCCGGCCGGCGTCGACTCGATCCCGACCAGCGCGATGCAGGAGGATCACGTCTCGATGGGCTGGAGCGCCGCCCGGAAGCTCCGGATCGTGCTCGCCAACCTGACCAGGATCATCGCCGTCGAGCTGACCTGTGCGGCACGGGCGATCGACCTCCGCGCCCCGCTTCGGCCCGCCACCGGGACCGCCGCCGCGCATGCGGCCCTGCGCGACGCGGTGCCCGGGACGGGAGCCGACCGCTGGCTCGCGCCCGAGCTCGCTGCCGCCGAGCGGTTGACCGGAGACGGCACCGTCCTCGCCGCGGTCGAAGCGGAGATCGGGGAGCTCGGGTGAACGGCGCCCGGCCGGTCCGCGCCCCGCGCGGCACCGAGATCTCCTGCCGGGGCTGGCAGCAGGAGGCGGCGCTGCGGATGCTGATGAACAACCTCGACCCGGAGGTAGCCGAGGACCCCGACGACCTCGTCGTCTACGGCGGCACCGGGCGGGCGGCGCGCTCGTGGGAGGCGTTCGACGCGATCGTCGCGACCCTGCGCGCCCTCGCCGACGACGAGACCCTGCTCGTCCAGTCCGGCAAGCCGGTCGGCGTCTTCAGGACCAGCGAATGGTCGCCGCGGGTCCTGATCGCCAACTCGAACCTCGTCGGCGAGTGGTCGAACTGGGACGAGTTCCGGCGCCTCGAGGCGCTCGGGCTGACGATGTACGGGCAGATGACCGCGGGCTCGTGGATCTACATCGGCAGCCAGGGGATCGTCCAGGGGACCTACGAGTGCTTCGCCGAGATCGCCCGGCGCCGCTTCGGCGGCTCGCTCGCCGGGACCGTCACGCTCACCGCCGGCCTCGGCGGGATGGGCGGCGCCCAGCCGCTCGCGGTGACGATGAACGAGGGCGTCGCCCTCTGCGTCGAGGTCGACCCGGCGCGAATCGAGCGGCGGCTCGCAACCGGCTACCTCGACGAGCGGGCCGACGACCTCGACGACGCCGTCGCCCGCTGCGAGCGGGCCCGCCGCGACCGCCGGCCGCTCAGCGTCGGACTCTGCGCGAACGCCGCCGATGCGCTGCCGGCGCTCCGCGAGCGCGGCTTCGAGGCGGAGATCGTCACCGACCAGACCAGCGCCCACGACCCGCTCAACGGCTACGTGCCGAACGGCCTCTCGCTCGCCGAGGCCGCGGCGCTGCGCGCCTCCGACCCGGACGGGTACGTGCGCCGGGCCCGCGCCGCCGCCGCCGCCCACTGCTTCGCGATGGTCTCCTACAAGGACGGCGGCAGCGAGGTCTTCGACTACGGCAACAGCCTCCGCCGCGAAGCGCAGCTCGGCGGCTTCGAGCGGGCCTTCGACTACCCCGGGTTCGTCCCCGCCTACATCCGCCCCCAGTTCTGCGAGGGCCGGGGACCGTTCCGCTGGGTCGCCCTCTCCGGTGACCCCGCCGACATCGCCGCGACCGACCGGGCGGTGCTCGAGGAGTTCGGCGACGACGAGGCGCTCGCGCGCTGGATCCACCTCGCCGGCGAGCGGATCGCCTTCCAGGGCCTGCCGGCGCGGATCTGCTGGCTCGGCTACGGCGAGCGCCGGCGCCTCGGGCTGCGCTTCAACCGGATGGTCCGCGACGGCGAGGTGCGGGCGCCGATCGTGATCGGCCGCGACCACCTCGACTCTGGGTCGGTCGCCTCACCGTTCCGCGAGACCGAGGCGATGGCCGACGGCTCCGACGCGATCGCCGACTGGCCGCTTCTGAACGCGCTCGTCAACACCGCCTCGGGCGCATCGTGGGTGAGCATCCACAACGGCGGCGGGGTCGGAATCGGGCGCTCGCTGCACGCCGGCATGGTCTGCGTCGCCGACGGCACCGCGCTCGCCGACGAGCGCCTCGACCGGGTCCTCACCGCCGATCCCGGGACCGGCGTGATCCGCCACGCCGACGCCGGCTACGAGCGGGCGCTCGAGGTCGCCCGCGAGCGCGACGTCCGCGTCCCGATGGAGGGATCGGGTGGGGGCGGGAGCGCCGGGTGAGCGTCCGCGAGATCGTCACGATCGGCGATCCGCGCCTCCGCGAGCGGGCCCGCGAGGTCGGAGCAGAGGAGATCGGCTCCGCCCCGGTCCAGGCCCTGATCGACGACCTGATCGAGACGAAGCGGGCGCACGACGGGGCCGGGATCGCGGCGCCACAGGTCGGCGAGTCGCTGCGGATCGCGCTCGCCGAGGTCGAGGGGGTGAACCCCCGTTATCCCTACAAGCCGCCGATCCCGCTGACCGTGATCGTCAACCCGGTCATCGAGCCGGTCGGCGACGAGCTGGTCGCGATCAACGAGGGTTGCCTCTCGGTCCCGGGGCTGCGCGGCAGCGTCCCGCGCTCGGTCCGGATCCGGCTCCGCTACCTCGACCGGCACGGCGCCGAGCACGAGGTCCTCGCCGACGGGATGACCGCGGGGACCTTCCAGCACGAGGTCGACCACCTCGACGGGATCCTCTTCTGCGACCGCGTCGACGACCCGACGTCCTTCAGCACCTGGGAGCAGTTCGACCGCCACCAGCGCGACGCTTTCGTCCGCCGGATGGAGACGCTGACCGCGCGGCTCGCCCGCGAGGACGGCGGCGAGGCGGGCGGGTGAGCAGCTACTGGTGCGAGCTCGCCTGGCTCGGCGGCGAGCGGGCCGAGGCCGGCGTCCTGGTCGAGATCGCGGGCGAGCGGATTCAGTCGGTGACGGCCGGGGTCGCGCCGCCGCCGGAGGCCAAGCGACTCGACGGGCTGACCGTTCCCGGGCTCGCCAACGCGCACTCGCACGCCTTCCAGCGGGCACTGCGCGGTCGCGCCCAGGAGCGCGGCGAGGGCTCGTTCTGGACCTGGCGCGAGCGGATGTACGAGCTCGCCGAACGGGTCGACCCCGACGGCTACCTCGCCCTGGCACGGGCCTGCTTCGCCGAGATGGCGCTCGCCGGGATCACTGCGGTCGGCGAGTTCCACTATCTCCATCATCGGCCCGGTGGCGCTCCCTACGAGGATCCGAACGCACTCGGCGCCGCCGTGATCGCGGCCGCTCGCGAGGCGGGCCTGCGGATCACCCTGCTCGACACCTGCTACCTGCACGGCGGCTTCGGCGAACCTGCCGGGCCCGAGCAGCGGCGCTTCCGCGATCGCGACGCCGCAGCATGGGCCGAGCGCGTCGACGCGATCCCCGAGGGTCCCGAGGTCCGGGTCGGAGCGGCGATCCACAGCGTCCGCGCGGTCGATCCCGAGTCGGCGGGCCTCGTCGCCGGCTGGGCGGCCGGACGCGAGCGACCGCTGCACGCGCACCTCTCCGAGCAACCCGCCGAGAACGAGGCGGCGCTGCGGGCGCACGGGCTCACCCCGACCGCGATCCTCGCCGGCGCCGGCGCGCTCGAGACCCGCTTCACCGCCGTCCACGCCACCCACCTGAGCGACGAGGACGTCGCGATGCTCGGCGCCGGCGGCGCCAGTTGCTGCCTCTGCCCGACCACCGAACGCGACCTCGGCGACGGGATCGCCGACGCCCGCCGACTGCTCGACGCCGGCTGCTCGCTCGCGCTCGGCAGCGACTCGCAGGCCTTCATCGATCCGTTCGAGGAGGCGCGGGCGGTCGAGCTCGACCAGCGCCTGGCGAGCGGCCGGCGCGGCCTGCACTCGGCGGCCGAGCTGCTCGGCGCCGCCTGCGCCGGCGGCCACGCGAGCATCGGCTGGGACGACGGCGGCCGGATCGAGGCGGGGATGCGCGCCGACCTCGTCACGATCGCGCTCGACGGGCCGCGCCTGGCCGGGACCGCCGCCGCGACCGCGCTCGAGTCGATCGTCTTCGCGGCGGCCCCCGCCGACGTCCGCCGGGTGATCGCCGGCGGCCGCGAGATCGTCCGCGACGGCGCCCACGTCGCGATCGACGCCGGCGCCGAGCTCGCGGCCGCGATCGCCGCCCTGGAGGGCCGATGAGCTCGCTGGCGATCGATCGGATCGGCCTGCTGGTGACGAATGACCCGGAGCTCGGCGAGGGCCCGCTCGGGATCGTCCGCGACGCGGCGCTGGTCGTCGCCGACGGCCGCGTCGTCGCGGTCGAGCGCTCCGGGGTCGCCGCCGACGAGCGGCTCGACGCCGGCGGGCGCTGCCTGATCCCCGGCTTCGTCGACAGCCACACCCACCTGATCTTCGCCGGCGATCGCAGCGCCGAGTTCGCGGCGCGGATGGCCGGCCGTCCCTACGAGGCGGGCGGGATCCGCCTGACGACCGAGGCGACCCGGGCGGCGAGCGACGCGGAGCTGCGGGCGCTGGCGGCCGCGCGGCGGGCGGAGGCGCTGCGGGCCGGGATCACCCACATCGAGGTCAAGTCCGGCTACGGACTCGACGTCACGACCGAGCGCCGCTCCTGCGAGCTGGCCGCCGAGCTCACCGACGACGTCACCTTCCTCGGCGCCCACGTCGTCCCCGCCGAGTTCGAGGGCCGCTCCGACGCCTACGTCGAGCTCGTCTGCGGCGACATGCTCGCGGCGTGCGCGCCGCACGCGCGCTGGATCGACGCCTTCTGCGAGCGCGGCGCCTTCGACGCCGACCAGTCCCGCGCCGTGCTGCAAGCCGGCCGCGACGCGGGCCTCGGACTGCGCGTGCACGGCAACCAGCTCGGGCCCGGTCCCGGGGCGCGGCTCGCGGTGGAGATGGG
>DATAFA010000059.1:0-28933 GCA_036257785.1 Solirubrobacterales bacterium
GCGAGATCGCGTTGACGCCGAGCGCGAACGCCTCGGCGACCGGGACCTCGACGATCTCGAACCCGGCATCGCGGAGCCAGCGGATCAGCCCGGCACCGGCGACGTCGACGCAAACTGCGGCGAGCTTCGGGGCGAGGATCGCGAGCAGGACGTCGATGTGGATGAACTGGCTCGGGATCATCTCGATCCGGACCTCCCATCCGAGCTCCTCCATCCAGGCGGCGAGCTGGCGGGCGGCCTGGACCTCGGTCCGCTCCTCGCCGTTGCCGATCACCATCTTCCCGGGCTCGACGATGACCACGTCGCCGCCCTCGAGCGCGGCGGCGGTGATCATCCGGTGGATCGGGATCCCGGCCTCCCGGTAGAAGCGGATCACCGGCGCGTACTCGCCGCGCCGCCACTGCTGGTGGAGCTGGGTGACGATCGCGCCCTCGGGGGTCGCGACGCTCGAGTCCCGCGCGAACACCTGGTAGGGCAGGGCCGGGTCGGGCTCGAGGAAGTGGCAGCGGACGCCGGCGCTCTCGTAGGCGGAGACCATCTCGGCGTGCTGGGCGGTCGCGGCCTGGGAGCTGAAGCTGCGATCACCCTCGAGCGTCGCCTTCGAGATCGCGCTGGTCGGCAGCCAGCGGAAGTTGTCGGGAGGGCAGAGGAGGACGTCGAGCAGCCGCCCGTACTCGGAGTCGGCGCCCCAGGGGACGTCGGAGGCATCCACGTCGTTCATTCGATCACCACCCTGATCGTCGAGAGGGTCCGGTCGCTTGCGCCCCGCACCTGACCGCCGTGGGCCAGCGAGTCGGCGATGAAGTCGAGGGTGGCGCGGCTGAGCCGCTCGCCGGGCAGGACGTTGGGGACGCCGGGTGGGTAGGCAGCCAGCGACTCGGACGCGATCCGGCCCTCGGCGGCGTCGAACGGAACCGTCTCCTGCGGGCCGAGGAACGCCTCGCGCGGAGTCGTCACCGTCGGCCCCCACGGCGGCGGCGGCGCGAACGGGGACCTCGGCTCGCCCGCCTCGGTGTGCAGCTGCTCGACGGCGTCGCGGAGGCCGGCGAGCAGCCGCGCACCGGTCGTCGCGACGTTCTCGCCGATCCCGAACACGGCGACGACCACGTTCTCGGCGTAGAGCTCGAACCAGATGTCGTGCTGCTCGCGCATGAACACGGCGATCCGGTTGCCGGTCGCGCCGGTGCCGCGGACGTCGATCGAAAGCCGCAGCGGATCCCAGGCGAAGACGCTCGCGGCCTCGGTGATCTCCCTTCCGAGCACGTCGAGGCCGGGGATCTCGCGGACCTCGCGCCGGAGCTCGTTCAGCGAGGCGATCGTCTCCGCCAGCAGCGCCTGGCCGGCAACGGCGTTGTGGCGGCGGGCCGCGTCGAGGGACGCGGTGAGGATCGCGCTCGGGCTCGTCGACTCGACGAGGGTCACCGAGCGGTCCACGATCCGGCCGTCGATCCGGCCCTCGGGGTTGGTCTCGTCGGCGCCGAGGTGCAGGATCGCCGACTGGGTCATGCTGCCGCCGAGCTTGTGGACCGAGTTGAGGACGACGTCGGCTCCGCAGGTGAGCGCGTTCGCCGGCAGCTCGTCCGAGAAGGCGAGATGCGCTCCCCAGGACTCGTCGACGACGAGCGGCACGTTGCGGGCATGGGCGACGTCGGCGAGGCCGGCGATGTCGGCGACGGCGCCGAAGTAGGTCGGGGAGACCGCGAACACGGCGACCGCGTCCGGCTTCGCCTCGAGCGTCTCCTCCAGCGCCTCCGGCAACAGGCAGTGGGCGACGCCGAGGTCTTCGTCGATCTCGGGAGCGAGGAAGGTCGGGCGCAGGCCGCTCAGCACCAGTCCGTCGATGACCGAGGAATGGACGTTGCGCTGGACGATCGCCTCGGAGCCGAGGTGGGCGAGCGCCATGCAGATCGCGTGATTGCCGCCGGACGCGCCGTTGACGAGGAACCAGCTGCGACGTGCCCCCCAAGCCGCGGCGGCCAGCGCCTGCGCTTGCTGGAAGGGGATGTCGAGGGGGTCGGTACCGATATCGATGCCCTCCACGCCGGCCGGGAAGTCGAGGCGCAGGACCGCGTCGCCGATCGCGCCGCGAAGGCCGGGATCGGCGCCGGCGCCGCCCTTGTGCCCGGGGATGTGGAAGCGGCCCGGGTCGGTGTCGGCGAGCTCGACCAGGGCGTCGAGGTACGGCGTCCGGCTCTGATCCATGGCGTTCACCGTAGTGCCCGCGCCGCCGATCGGCCATGCGGCCCCCGGACCCGCTGCTAGCCTTGCGACGTCGCCCAGTGATTGACGACGACTTACCTCGAAGTACCAGGCTCCGCGTTCCCGCCGGGGGCCAGGGAACGCCCGGCCGCCGCAGGCGGAAGGTCGTGATGCGGGTGCTCGCCGGTGACGGCCGATGACCTCGGTCATCCTCCTCCTCCTCGTCCTCCTCCTCGTGCTCGTCAACGGGTACTTCGTCGCGGCCGAGTTCGCGGTCGTGCGGACGCGGGCCTCGCGGATGCAGGGCCTCGCCGACGAGGGCGACCGGCGGGCGAAGATCGCGCTCGAGCAGCTCGATCACGTCGACGAGTACGTCGCGACCTCGCAGGTCGGGATCACGCTCGCCTCGCTGGCAATCGGCTTCCTCGGGGAGCCCGCGATCGCGAAGCTGATCGAGCCGGCGCTCGACGGCTGGGTCGGCCACGCGGCATCGGCGATCATCGCCGTGGCCTTCGCGTTCAGCGTCGTCACGCTCCTGCACGTGATTCTCGGTGAGCAGGCCCCGAAGATGCTCGGCATCGCCCGGGCCGAGTCGCTGCTGCTGAGGTTCTCGCGACCCATGGCCTTCTTCCGGCGCCTGTTCACGCCGCTGATCGCCGTCACGAACCCGCCCGCCCGCTGGCTGATCGAGCGCGTGCTGCGGATTCCGCTCGACGACGAGGACGAGACCTCGCCCGAGGAGCTGCGGGTGCTGATCAACCGCGGTTACGAGCACGGCGGTCTCGAGGAGAGTGAGGCCGGGATGCTCGGCGGCGTCTTCCATCTCCACGAGCAGGAGGCCCGCGAGGTGATGACGCCGATCCCGGCGGTCATCACCGTCGACTCCTCCGACACGGTCGAGGACGGGCTGCGACGCTGCGTCGCCAGCGGCCACACCCGCCTCGTCGTCATCGAGGACGACAACCCCGATCGGGTCCGCGGGATCGTCCACAACAACTCGCTGGTCCGGCTGATGATGAGCGCCGGGCCCGACGCCTCGATCGAGCCCGCGGTCCGCGACGCTCCGATCATCCCCGAGACGAAGCCCCTCGACGATCTCCTGGCGGAGCTGCAGCGGCAGCGCAGCTCGATCGCGATCGTCGTCGACGAGTACGGCCGCACCGTCGGCATCGCCACCGTCGAGGACATCCTCGAGGAGGTCGTCGGCGAGATCGAGGACGAGACCGACCCACGTGGGGAGGAGGTCCGGCGGCTCGCCGACGGCGATTGGTACGTCCGCGGGCACGTCTCGCTCGGCGATCTCGAGGATGCCGACATCGAGCTGCCGGTCGACACCGACGCCTACAACTCGATCGGCGGGTACGTCTTCAACGAGCTCGGCCGGCTGCCCAAGCGTGGCGATTCGATCGTCGCGGGCGGTTACACGATCCGGGTCGAGTCGGTCCGCGAGACCCGGATCGTCGCCCTCCGCATCCACCCGGGATAGATAACTCCGAGGGAATGCTCCGCTTCGCGTCCGCTTCCCTCGGACCGTTGGGTGTTGCTGGACGGGAAGCATGTAAGACCTCGCTCCCGGGCTGGGTGAGACACACATGTCATCCCGTCCCCTAGCACCGCGCCGACCGGCGGAAGCGGACGGCGAAGCCGGAGCATTTCGCCGGGGGTGTCTAGCCGTATTTGTAAAAGCCGGCGCCGCTCTTGCGGCCGAGCTTGCCCGCAGCGACCATCTCGAGCAGGCGCTCGGGCGGCGCGTGGCCCTTCGAGCCGCTGGCCGCATGGAGCTTCTCGCCGATCGCGACCGAGACGTCGAGGCCGACGAAGTCGAGCAGCTGCAGGGGGCCCATCGGCTGTCCGGCGCCCTTCGACATGCAGGCGTCCACCTCGATCGGCTCGAGGCCGAGCTCGTCGAGCAGGCGGACGGCGTCGAAGAGGTAGGGGAAGAGGAGGCGGTTGACCACGAAGCCTGCCTCGTCCGGCACCTCGACGACGTGCTTGCGCAGCGCCCCGCAGAAAGCGCGGGCACGGGCGCCGATCTCGGGCGGCAGCGCTCCCGGGATGCAGAGCTCGATCAGCTCCATCCGCGGAACCGGGTTGAAGACGTGGAGACCGTAGAAGCGGTCGGCGATCCCGGCCCGCTCGCCGAGCTCGGCGATGCCGAGCGAGGAGGTCGTCGTCGCGAGGTCGGCTGTCGGGCAGATCTCGCCGAGCGCCGCGAGCATCGCCGCCTTCGCCTCGGCGTCCTCGACGATCGCCTCGACGATGAGATCGCAGCCCTCGACGTCGTTCGGGCTCGTGGTCACCCTGACCCGCTCAGCGTCGGCGCCGTCGATCTTGCCGCAGAGCTCCTCGATCGTCTCCTCGGCGCGCCAGGCGGAGCTGTCGGAGCGGGCGAGCACGCGCACTTCGCCCAGCGTCGAGGCGGAGGCGGCGAGGCCGAGCGCGATCGCGCCGCTGCCGGCGACGGCCGGCGTCTCGTAGCCGTGGTCGTGCAGCTCGGCCAAGGTCAGTCCCCGGGCTCCGCGGGTGTGGATTCGGGAGCGTTGGGCTTCGACAGAGCGGACGGCCACCAGGTCCTGCGGTCGAGATCGAGCCCGATCGCCGGGACGAGGATCGAGCGGACGAGGAACGTGTCGAGGAGGACGCCGAACGCGACGACGAACCCGAGCTCGGTGAGGAAGACGAGCGGCAGCACGGCCAGCGCCGAGAAGGTGCCGGCGAGAACGATGCCCGCCGACGTGATCACGGCGCCGGTCACCGCGAGGCCGCGGAGCATTCCCTCGCGCGGGTTCCGCCGCGTGGTCTCCTCGCGAACGCGGGCCATCAGGAAGATGTTGTAGTCGACTCCGAGCGCGACCAGGAATATGAACGCGAACAGGGGTAACGACGGGTCGCTGCCGGCGAAGCCGAAGACGACGTCGAAGACGACGAATCCGACCCCGAGCGCCGCACCGAAGGAGAGGATCACCGTTCCGATCAGGACCAGCGGCGCGACCAGCGCGCGGAGCAGGACCATCAGGATCAGGAACACCACCGCGAGCGCGATCGGCGGGATCAGCTTCGAGTCGTGGGCGGCGGCGACGCGGAGGTCGCGCTCGATGGCCGTCGGGCCGCCGAACAGCACATCCTCGCCACCGGCCTCCTTGGCGATCGCCCGCAGCTCCGGGATCCGGTCGTAGGTCGAGGTCGCGTAGGGATCGTCGGCGAGCGTGACCACGATCAGCTGACCGGGCGGGCCGGTGCCGTCGATCCGGACGTCGTCGACCGCGTCCTGCTTGGCGAGCGCCTCGGCGACGGCGGCCGATTTCGCCGGGTCGGGAACGATCGCGTAGCCGGGAGCGCTCGCCCCGGCCGGGAACGACTCGGCGAGCAGGTCCTGGCCGCGGACCGACTCGACGTCGTTGCGGAAGCTGCTCGTCTGGGTCAGGCCGGTGTCGAGGTTGAGCCAGCCCAGCGTCATCAGCAGCAGGACCGCGATCGTCCCGATCCAGATCCGGCGCGGGCCGCGCGCGATCGTCTCGCCGATCCGCCGCCAGGTCCCGTGCGTCTCGTCGGCCTTGTGATCGCCGACGTGCGGGACGAACGGCCAGAACGCCCAGCGGCCCGCGATCACGAGGATCGCCGGCAGCACCGTCAGCATCGAGATCATCGCGATCGCGATGCCGGTCGCGCCGATCGGCCCGAGGCCCGACGTGCCCTCGACCTGGGCGAGCATTAGGCAGAGCAGGGCGGCGATCACCGTCAGCCCCGAGGCGATGATCGCCGGCCCGGCGCGACGGAGCGCCTCGGCCATGGCCTCGTGCTTGTCCTCATGAAGCCGGAGCTCCTCGCGATAGCGCGCCACGAGCAGCAGCGCGTAATCGGTTCCGGCGCCGAAGACGAGCACCGGCAGGATGCCCGCCGACTGACCGTTGACGGTGACCCCGATCTCGGTCAGCCCGAAGCCGACGGCGCGGGTCGCAAGCTCGGCGAGGCCGACGGCGAAGAGCGGGAAGAACCAGAAGATCGGGCTGCGGTAGACGATCAGGAGGAGCAGGAAGACGATGCCGGCGGTGGCCAGCAGCAGGGTGCCGTTGATCGACTCGAAGACCGTGATCGCGTCCGCCGAGAAGCCCGCCCCGCCGGTCACGGCGGTCTCGACTCCGGGCTCGGCGGTGCTGTCGAGCTGGTCGCGGGCCTGTTCGACCGGCGTCGTGATCGTGTCCCCGTCGCCGTTCGCGTGGATCTGCGCCTCGAGCAGCGCGGCACTGCCGTCGGGCGAGGGGATCGGCTTTCCGTACCGGTCGACGCGGGGCGGCAGGTCGGCGTTCAGCGCCCGGCGGTCGGTCTCGATCCGCTGCAGGTCGGCGTCGTTGAGCTTGCCCTCGGCGCGCTTGTAGATGATCGCGAGCTGCAGCAGCTCGTCGCCCTGGATCTCCTCGCTCGCCGCGAGGGCCTTCGTCGATTCGGCGTCGCCGGGCAGGAACGAGGAGGACTCGTTGCTCTGCGCGTCGTCGAACTTCGCGGGCAGATCGGCGGCCCCGATCGCGAACGCGATCAACAGCCAGACCCCCAGGAACAACCACTTCAGGCGGCGGCTGGCGGGAAGTGTCAGCAAGCTGCGGCGCACGCGGGCGGCCGAGTCTGCCATACGGGGGCGAGGTCGCGCAGGCCCCGGACCGGAGGGGACGATCGTCTAACGTCCGCCCCGTCGCAACCCGAGAGAAAGGCGATCAGGCAAATGGCGGATTCAGGTTTCGGTGGACGTGAGGTAGTGATCGTCGAGGCGGCTCGGCTGCCCGTCGGCCGCGGTCACGAGGAGAAGGGCTACTACAAGGACACCCATCCCTCGACGCTCATGGCGACCGTCTACTCGGCGCTGATCGACCGCGCCGGCGTCGATCCGGCCGAGGTCGGCGACGTGATCTGCGGCTGCGTCCAGCAGTTCGGCGAGCAGGGCATGAACATCGGCCGCAACGCCTGGCTCGAGGCCGGGCTTCCGGTCGAGGTCCCGGCAACGACCGTCGACCGCCAGTGCGGCTCCGCCCAGCAGGGCATCAACTTCGCGGCGGCGCTGATCGCCTCCGGCGTCCACGACGTCGCGATCGGCGGCGGCGTCGAGCACATGGGCCACATCTCGTTCGCCGACGGCTTCTCGGTGATGCAGGAGCACGGCTCGGCGATGTCGCCGGCGCTGCTCGAGCGCTTCGACCTCGTCAACCAGGGGCTCTCCGCTGAGATGATCGCCGACAAGTGGGAGATCCCCCGCTCCGAGCTCGACGAGATCGGCGTCCGTTCCCAGCAGCTCGCCGCCCGGGCCACTGAGGAGGGTCGCTTCGAGCGCGAGATGATCCCGTTCCAGGTCAACGGCGACACCCTCGTCACCGATCAGGGCATTCGCCCGGGGACCGACATCGAGACGCTGAGCAAGCTCAAGCCCGCCTTCAAGGAGGACGGCAAGATCACCGCCGGCAACAGCTCACAGGTCTCCGACGGCGCCGCCGCGGTCCTGCTGACGACGAAGGAGAAGGCCGACGAGCTCGGCCTTCGCCCGCGGGCGAGGATCGTCGACCAGACGACCGTCGGCGTCGACCCGGTGATCATGCTGACCGGCCCGATTCCGGCCACCCGCAAGCTCCTCGACCGCAACGGCATGAAGATCGACGACATCGATCTCTTCGAGGTCAACGAGGCGTTCGCCTCGGTCCTCGCCGCCTGGCAGCGCGAGCTCGAGCCCGACATGGACCGCGTCAACGTCAACGGCGGGGCGATCGCCGTCGGCCATCCACTCGGCTCGACCGGCGCCCGCCTGATGACCACCCTCCTGCACGAGCTCGAGCGCTCCGACAAGGAGGTCGGCCTCGTGACGATGTGCTGCGGCGGCGGCCTCGGGACCGGAACCCTGATCCAGCGGGTCTGACGGAACGGGAGCCCGCTGCTCGGCGTCCTCGTCGGCTCACGGCCGAAGGCCGCTTCGCCTCCTGCGTCCTTGATCAGCGGGCTCCCGCTCGCGTCAGATCGGTTCGCGGCTGAATGTGGAGCTGTCGCTAGGGGCCGGCGAGCCGGTCCGGCGGGCTCGGGCCCGGGCCGCGGGGATCGCCGGTGTGGCGGGCGAGGTCGTTGAGCCGCGCGATCTGACGCCGGCCCTCGACGTGGGCGGGATCGTCGGCCGGCAGGCGCTCGATCAGAGCGGCGATCCGGTTGCGGATCTGGAGCGCGAAGTGCGGCGTCGAGGGCCCGGCGAGCGCGCGGATGTCGTCGGCGGTCGGCCGGTGCGCCGGGTTGCGGAGTTCTGCTCGCTCGGCCTCGCTCATCGCCCGCAGCCTACCCGGCGGTGGGTCAGGGGCTCTCGCCGGATCGGCCGCCGGAAGCGTCCGGCGGCGACGTCTCGGGAACCGTCGTCGAGCCGGTGCCGGTCGTGGTGTCGCCGCCGAGCGCGCCGAGGTCGGGGATCGTCGTCGTCGGGGTCGTGTCCGTCGAGCCGCCGGTGCCGGCGCCCGGCAGGGTGACGCCGGGCGGTGTCGTCGAGCCGCTGACCGGGGCGAGCTTCGTGAGCTGGTCGACCTGGGCCTGGAAGGGCACCGAGATCGCCTCGCTGTCGCCGATGATCCAGACGTGGTTGAAGACGGCCCGGGTCGGGTCATCCTCGAAGCCGGGCTGGGTGTCGCTGAGGAAGCTCTCGAGCGCCGGCGGGACCGAGGCCGCTTCGTCGGTCAGCAGCAGCGGACCGGGGCTGCCGCCGGTGGCGGCGAGCGGCGCCGCCGCCGGGGCGTCGAGGGGACGGTCGATGTTGGCGATCGCGAAGCCGTGGCCGGGATCGTTGATGTTCCAGCCGAAGTCGCCGCTGGTGAAGCGGGCGAACGCGATCGCGTTGTCGACCGGGTCCTCGGCGCCGACCCGGGTCGCGTCGCCGAGCTTCCCGAGCGCCTTGTCGGAGATCGCCGACTCGGGGCCGAGCACGAACACCGGCGTGTCGGGGTGCCGCTTGACGACGTTCATCGTCCCGGCCGGGATCGTGTCGCCGTCGGCGAACAGGATCGGATCTCCGGATCGTGCCGCCCAGGCCGCCGCCGGCATCGCCAGCGCCGGATCGGTCGAGCTGACCACGAGCAGGTGGGCGGGATCCTTCTCGCCGGTGATCTTGGCGCGCTCGCCGTCGAGCGCGTCGGCGATATCGGCGGGATCGGTGCCGGCGACCGGACTGACCTCGAGCCCGTCCGGGACGGCGACGTCGCCGATCACGTAGGCCTGGGTCCCGTTCGCCTCGTCGAGCCCCCTCGGCGACAGCGCCGTCAGCGCGTCGCTGGTCGGTTGCGGCACCGCGCCGGCGGTGCTGAGCAGGATCGGGGTGCCGATCGGGTCGGCGACGAGCGGAGTGGCCGCGAGCGCCTGCTGCCAGTTGTCGGCGGGGGCGAGGGTGACGGCGGACGTCGCGCCGACCCCGCCCTGGGTCGGGTAGGTGGCGAGCGCGATCGAGGCCGCGTCGGTGATCGCGTCGACGCCGCCGACCCGGGTCGTGTTCCGCGTCGCCGACGCGGGGAACCCGGCAGCGCCGCCGCTCTGCTGCTGAGCGGGATCGAGGATGACCGCGGTCGGTCCCGGAGCCTCGCCGTCGCCGGAGTCGTCGAAGACCAGATAGCCGGCTCCGAACCCGATCCCGGCGACGGCGATCAGCGCGATCGCCGTGGCGACGCGGCGGGCCGGGTCCGACCACAGGGACGGAGGCAGGGGCGAGGGCAGCGAAGGCATCGGCGGGGAGTCTTGCGTAATCCGGTGCCGCCGCGCCGCGGCCCTATAAACTGGTTGACTGACCAGTCAATCAACGGCTCTGCCGCCGTGGTAGCGCCCGGCCTCAAGGGAGAACCAGGATGAACTTCGCCCTCAACGACGAGCAACTCGCCTTCAAGCAGCGCTGCCGGGAGTTCGCCCGCGACGTGATCCGCCCGGTCGCGCCGATCCACGACGCCGACGAGAGCGTTCCCTGGGAGGTCATGAAGGAGGCTCGCAAGCAGGGCTTCAGCGGGCTCGAGTCGCTGCAGTACACGTCGACGGATCCCGACGGTCAGCTCGGCCTGATCTACGCCGAGGAGATGCACTGGGGCTGCGCCGGCATCGCGCTGGCGATCAGCGGCTCCGGTCTCGCCGCCGCGGGCGTCGCGGCTTCCGGCACACCCGAACAGATCGCCCAGTGGGTCCCCGAGTGCCTCGGCGTCGGCGAGGAGCTGAAGATCGGGGCCTACGCGGTCACCGAGCCGCAGGCCGGCTCCGACGTCAAGAGCCTGCGGACGACCGCCCGTCGCGACGGCGACGAATGGGTGCTCGACGGCACCAAGGTCTTCATCACCAACGGCGGGATCGCCGACGTCACCGTGGTCGTCGCGACCGTCGACCCGGAGCTCGGCCACCGCGGCCAGGCCTCCTTCGTCGTCCCCAAGGGCACGCCCGGCTTGCGGATGGGCAAGAAGGAGACCAAGCTCGGGATCCGCGCCTCGCAGACGGCGGAGCTCGTCTTCGAGGACTGCCGGATCCCGGTCGACAACCTGCTCGGCGGCATCGACAAGCTCGAGCGCAAGCTCGAGCGGGCCCGTTCCGGCGTGAGCAGCGGCCGCGCCTCGAACGCGCTCGCGACCTTCGAGCTGACCCGGCCGATCGTCGGCGTCTCCGCGGTCGGCATCGCCCAGGCGGCATACGAATGGACGCTCGAGTACCTGCTCGGCGACGTCCAGGTCCTCGACCCGTTCGAGGAGGCGCTCGACGAGAGCTCGACGGCCGGTCGGCCGCAGCTCGAGCGCCAGCACGTCCAGCAGGTCCTCGCCGACGTCGTCACCGAGATCGAAGCGGCGCGGCTGCTCTGCCAGCGCGCCTCCTGGATGGGCCGCAACGGCGTCCCGATGTCGGGCGGGCAGGGGTCGATGTCGAAGCTCAAGGCCGGCGACGTGACGATGTGGGCGACGACCCGCCTGATCGACCTCGTCGGGCCGGCCGCCGCGTCCTCGCCGCTCGAGAAGTGGTTCCGCGACGCGAAGATCTACCAGTTGTTCGAGGGCACGGCCCAGGTTCAGCGGCTGGTCATCTCGCGGATGCAGGCCGCCGAGTACCGGGAGCGGCTGGAGGAGGCGCGCGCCGTCGTCGCCAGCGCCGAGCGCGCCGCCCAGCCCGAACCGGCGCTCGCCTGATCGCCTGAAGCAGGGCCGGGCCAGCGGCCCGTCTGCAAGCCGAATTGCGGGCTGCAAAGCCGGTTGCAGCGGGCCGAAATTGTATTAGCGGACGCTTACAAACGGTCCCATCGCTGCTACATTGGCCCGGTCCTCCGAGCCCTATGGCCCGACCGATCCAGGAAACGTGCAGCCGCCCCAGCCGGGGTCTGACGGTCATCGCCGTCGCGATCGCCGCCCTCGTGGTCGGCCTTGCCCTGGTCGCACGGGCGCCGGCCGAGGACCTGAACGGAAAGCTCGACGCCAAGCAGGCCGAGCTCGACCAGGCGAAGGAGAAGAAGGGCGTCCTGACGACCGAGATCTCCCGCTACAACGATCAGATCGAGCAGCTGACCGGGGAGGTCGCGGCGCTGCGCACCCGGGAGGCGGCCGTCCAGGAGGAGCTCGACCAGGCAGAGGCCGAGCTCGCCGCCGAGCAGCACGACCTGCGGATCCTCCGCGAGCGCCTCGACCGGACGGTCAAGGCGCTCGAGGACCGGCTCGTCGACATCTACATGGCGGACGAGCCGAGCGCGATCTCGGTCGTCCTGCAGTCGGACGGCTACGACGACGCCCTCGGTCGCTACGAGTACCTGCAGCGGATCCAGGATCGCAACTCCGAGATCGTCGGGCGCGTCCGCGAGCTTCGCGACGACACGGCCGCCACGGTCGAGCGGGTCCGGGCGACCCGCGACTCGATCGCCGCCAAGAAGGCCGAGCTCGTCCGGACCCGCGAGCAGCTCCAGGCACGCGAGGCGCAACTCGACGCGGCGCGAGCCCGCAGCAAGAAGGCGCTCACGCGGATCGACGGCCACGTCGACCACCTCGAGAGCGACGTCAGTGACATCCAGAAGAAGATCCAGGAGCAGCTCGCCGCCGCGAGCGGCGTCTCGCCGCTTCCGGCCGGCCCGATCCAGGGCGGCTCGGCGGGCTTCATCTGGCCGGTAAACGGACCGATCGTCTCCGGCTTCGGGATGCGTTGGGGACAGCCCCACGAGGGCGTCGACATCGCCGTCCCCGCCGGGACCCCGATCCGGGCCGCCAAGGACGGCACGATCGCCTTCACCCAGTCCGAGGCCGAGAGCGGCGGCTACGGCAACTACACCTGCATCGACCATGGCGGCGGACTCGCCACCTGCTACGCCCACCAGTCCAGCTTCGCGATCACGTCGGGCTCGGTCCAGCAGGGCGACGTGATCGGCTACGTCGGCTGCACCGGCCACTGCTTCGGCGATCACCTCCACTTCGAGGTCCGGATCAACGGCACCGCCGTCGATCCGATGGGTTACCTCTAGACGCCGCTCAGCCGCGGCCGAGCTGCCCGCCGAGCCAACGCAGCGCGGTCACCTGGAGCTCGGGATCGTGCTGGACCGAGCGGTGATGCCCGCCGGGGACGACGACGATCCGGCGCGGATCCCCGGCCCGGGCGTAGAGCTCCTCCGACCAGCCGCTGGGTACCTGCTCGTCGCCGCGGGCGTGCAGGAGGACGAGCGGCTTCGGGGTCACCTGCGCGGCCGCGTCGCGGAGGTCGTGCTCACCGAGCCAGGCGTCGAGCGCCCGCACGTCGGCGCGCATGTCGAAGCGGCCTGCGCGAATGCCGCGCCGCAGGCCTTCCTCGGAGGCCGGGCAGATCGCGATCACCCCGGCGATGGCCGGGTCGACGGCTGCCGCTTCGATCGCCAGCCAGCCGCCCATGCTCGAGCCGCGCGCGCAGACGCAGCCGCCGTCGACGCCGTCGACGGTGGCGAGCAGAGCGGCCATCCGGCCGACGTCGGCGAGGGCGGCGGGGGCCATCTCGTCGTCGCTCTCACCGTGACCGCGCTGGTCGTAGCTGACGGCGGCCCAGCCGTTGGCCGCACACAGCCGCCCGAAGTCGGCGTGGTTCTCCTTGGCCGACCCGGCGCCGTGGACGATCACCATGCCGGGCCACGGCGGCGCCGTCGGCGGCAGCCACATCCAGTAGGGACGGCCCTCGTGGACGCCGCGACGATCGGGAGGATCGGGAGTTGCCAGCCGCACCGCCGCCAACCCTAGTCGGGGGTTGCGTGTGAGAATGACCCGATGGCCCGCAGCAGCGCGACAGCGACCGGCGATCCCGTGACCGGATCCCCGGCATATCCGCTCGGGAGCACGATCGACGCCGAGGGGCACGTCGTCGTCGGCGGTTGCGATCTCGTCGACGTGGCCCGCGAGTTCGGCACCCCCGCCTACGTCTACGCGCCCGACGACATCCGCGCCCGCGCCGGCGCCTACACGGCCGCGTTGCGCGCTCGCGGGGTCGACGCCGAGGTCCTCTACGCGAGCAAGGCCGCGCCCTTCACCGCCGTCTACCGGATCTGCCGCGAGGAGGGGCTCAGCGTCGACGTCGCATCCGGCGGCGAGCTCCACATGGCGCTCCGGGCCGGCTTCGATCCGGCCCGGATCTACATGCACGGCAACAACAAGTCCGCGGCCGAGCTGCGGATGGCGTTCGAGGCCGGGATCGGTTGCATCGTCGTCGACTCGCTCGACGAGATCGCCCGCGCCGACTGGCTCGCCGACCGCGACCGCGACGTGCTGATCCGGCTGACCCCGGGGGTCACCCCGTCGACCCACTCCTATGTACAGACCGGGCAGATCGACTCGAAGTTCGGCTTCGGGATCGAGGGCGGGCTTGCCGAGCAGGCGATCGCCGCCGTCAACGGCTCGCGCCACCTCCGTCTCGCCGGATTTCACGCCCACCTGGGCTCGCAGATCTACGACCTCGACTCCTACGTCCACGCGATCGAGCTGATGGCCGAGTTCTGCCGACCCCACGAGCCCCGGATCATGAACGTCGGCGGTGGGCTCGGGATCGCCTACTCGGGCAGCGACCGGCCGCCGTCGATCGAGGCTTACGTCGACCTCAAGGTCGATGCGCTCGAGCGCAGCTTCGACCCGCTGCCGAAGATCCTCCTCGAGCCCGGCCGCTCGCTCGTCGGCAACGCGGGCGTGACCATCTACACCGTCGGCGCCGTCAAGGAGATCCCCGGCGTCCGCACCTACGTCGCCGTCGACGGCGGGATGTCCGACAACCTGCGGCCGATGCTCTACGGGTCCCAGTACGAGGCGCTGATCGCGAACCGGGCCGGCGATCCCGCGACCGTCGACAGCACCGTCGCCGGCAAGCACTGCGAGTCCGGCGACATCCTCGTCCGCGACGTCGCCCTCGCCGACCCCCGTCCGGGCGACATCCTCCTCACCCCCGCGACCGGGGCCTACGGGTACGCGATGGCCAACAACTACAACGGGATCCCGCGGCCGCCGGTCGTGTTCTGTAGCGAGGGCCGGGCGACCCTGGCGGTTCGCCGCGAGACCTACGCGGACCTGGTGTCGCGCGATGTCTGAGCACGGTGCGGTGACGAGGATCGGGCTGCTCGGTCGCGGCACGGTCGGCGCCGCGTTTCAAGCGCTGGTCGCCGATCGCGCCGACGCCGTCGAGGCGGCCTCGGGTGTCCGGCCGGAGATCGGCGGCGTCCTCCGCCGCAACGAGGGGGACTTCGACGCGATCCTCGCCGGCTCCGACGTGATCGTCGAGCTGATCGGCGGCATCGATCCGGCCCGTGACTACGTGCTCCGGGCGCTGCGGGCCGGCAAGCCGGTCGTCACCGCCAACAAGCAGCTGGTCGCGCAGTGCGGCGACGAGCTCTTCGAGGCGGCCCGCTCCGCCGGCGTCCAGATCCGCTACGAGGCGGCGGTCGCCGGCGCCGTCCCGGTGATCCGGGTCGTCCAGGAGGGCCACGGCGTGCTGCCGATCGAGCGGATCTCGGGGATCGTCAACGGCACGACCAACTTCATCCTCAGCGAGATGGCCGGGACCGGAGGGACCTACGACGATGTGCTCGCCCGCGCCCAGGAGCTCGGTTACGCCGAGGCCGACCCGACCGACGACGTCAACGGCGCCGACGCCGCGGCGAAGATGGCGATTCTCGCGCGGCTGGCGTTCGACACCCGGGTCGGTCTCGAGGACGTCTCCTACGAGGGCATCACCGACATCCGCCCCGACGACCTCGCCTACGCCAAGGACCTCGGGCTGTCGCTGAAGCTGCTCGGGGTCGCCGAGAAGCACGGCAGCGCGATCAGCGTCCGCGTCTTCCCCTGCTTCCTCTACCGCGGCCATCCCCTCGCCCCGGTCGAGGGACCGTTCAACGCGGTCACGCTCGAGGGGCCGACGATCAGCGAGATCACGATCTCGGGGCCGGGCGCCGGTGGGATCGAGACGGCCTCGGCGGTGCTCGCCGACCTCTCGTCGATCCTGTCCGGCGAGACGCCCGTCCACTTCGCCGACCGGCGGCTCGAGATCCTCGACGACCTCCGGTCGTCCTTCTATCTGCACCTCGAGGTCGCCGACGAGCCGGGAGTGCTGGCGCGGGTGGCCGACGTCATCGGCCGCAACGGCATCTCGGTCAAGAGCGTCGTCCAGCAGGGAACCGGGCGCGAGGCGAGCCTCGTCATGGTCACCCACCGGGCCCCGGAGCGCGACTTCTACGCCGCTCTCGAGCAGATCTCCGAGCTCGACTTCCTCGGCGCGGCGCCGCGGGCGATCAGGGTCATCGAGAAGGAGTACTCGTGAGCGGACTGATCGAGCGGTACCGCGAGCGGCTGCCGATCGGTCCCGACGACCCCGTCGTCACCCTCGACGAGGGGGCGACCCCGCTGCTGCCCGCGCCGGTCGTCTCCGAGCGCCTCGGCGCCCGCGTCTTCCTGAAGATCGAGGGGGCCAACCCGACCGGCTCGTTCAAGGACCGGGGGATGACCGTCGCCGTCTCCCGCGCCGTCGCCGACGGAGCCGAGGCGGTGATCTGCGCCTCGACCGGCAACACGGCCGCCAGCGCCTCCGCCTATGCCGCTCGGGCCGGGCTCCGCGGGGCCGTGATCGTCCCGGAGGGAAAGATCGCGATCGGCAAGCTCGCCCAGGCGCTCATGCACGGCGCCCGGGTCATCGCCCTGCGGGGCAACTTCGACGATGCCCTGCGGATCGTCCGCGAGCTCGCCGAGCGGCACCCGATCGAGCTCGTCAACTCGGTCAACCCGCACCGCATCGAGGGTCAGAAGACCGCGGCCTTTGAGGTCTGCGACGAGCTCGGCGGGCCGCCGGACGTCCTGGCGATCCCGGTCGGGAACGCCGGCAACGTCACCGCCTACCGGCGCGGCTTCGACGAGTACGCCGACGCCATGCCGATGCTGCTCGGCTTCCAGGCCGCCGGCGCGGCGCCGCTCGTACTCGGACACCCGGTCGAGGCTCCCGAGACGGTCGCGTCGGCGATCCGGATCGGTAACCCGGCCCGGTGGGAGGAGGCGATGGACGCCGTCACCTCCTCGCGGGGCCGGATCGCGGCGGTCGAGGACGAGCAGATCCTCGACGCCTACCGGCTGCTGGCATCCGGCGAGGGGGTCTTCTGCGAGCCCGCCTCGGCGGCTTCGGTCGCGGGGCTGCTCGCGCACGGGCTACCGGAGGTGCCCGGCGGCGGGACGCCGGAGACGGTGGTCTGCGTGCTCACCGGGCACGGGCTCAAGGATCCCGACACGGCGCTCGGCAAGGCACCGGCGGTGATCGGCTGCGAGCCTGATCTCGGCGCAGTCGAGAAGATCGTCTTCGCCGACTGAGCGGCTCGACGGCCCCGTGTCACTCGATTCGCTTCCGGGTCGCTTTCGGGACACCGCCGTGCTGAACCGTTCGCGACCGCAGGGCATGCTCGGACGATGGCATCGCTCCGCGCCGAGCTGCTCGGGCTGCTCGTCCCCCCGCACTGCCTGTGCTGCCGGGCGCCGCTGGTCCGGGCGCCGGCCGGGCCGGGGCTGTGCGGCGCCTGCCGGGACGAAATCGAGCGGTCGCCGGGCAGCCCGCTGCGGGCGGACGGGATCGACGGCGGCTTCGCGCCGCTCGAATACGCCGGCGCCGGTCGCCGGCTCGTCGCGGCGCTGAAGTTCTCGCGGCTGCTCGTCGTCGCCGAGCTCGGAGCGGCGCTGATCGCCGACCGCGCCCCGCCGGCCTGGCTCGACGCGACCGTGATCCCGGTCCCGGCGGCCCCGGCGCGGGCGCGGCAGCGCGGGTTCGACCCGGCCTGGGAGCTCGCGGCCGCCCTCGCCGGGCAGACCGGGATGCCGGCGGCGCCGCTCCTGCGCCGTCGCGACCGCCGCCACCAGCGCGGCCGTTCGCGGCACCAGCGGCTCGGCCGGCCGCCGCGGATCACCGCCTCCGGGCCGGCCCCGCGACGGGTCCTGCTCGTCGACGACGTGATCACGACCGGAGCGACGATCGACGCCTGCTCGCGAGCGCTGCGTGGCGCCGGCGCGGCCTCGGTCCGGGCGGTCGCGATCGCCGCGGTCCGGCCCCGGTAGTGCGGTTTGCGAATCGCGGCAGGGTGCATAGGATGGACTGCGCCGGACGGAAGGCGACAGACAGGAGACACCGTGCAGATCGAGATCGTCGGTCGGGGCTACGAGGTTGACGCGGAATGCCGCGAGAGCATTCGCAAGCGATTCGACCGGGTCGGCCGCCAGGTTTCCGAGCATTCCCGCCTCGAGGTCGTCCTGCGCGAGGAGACCAACCCTGCGATCGCCGACAAGTACGTGGCCGAGGCGACCCTGCGGCTGAAGCGGGCCACCCTGCACGCCGAGGAGCGCTCGGAGAAGATGGATCACTCGATCAAGCAGGTATCGCTCGACATCCGCCGGCAGGTCAAGCGTCATCGCGAGTTGCGCCGCAAACGGACGACGACCCGGCGGCTGATGGCGCGGATGCGCAACCGGGAGGCGTGAGGCGCCGGCAGCGCCGGACCGCCGGCCCCGACCCGGGCTGAAGCGGGCCGGTCGTTCGGTACTCTGACCGCGATGGCACGGGGCCTCATAGATCGAGCGCTGCGGCTCGGGGAGTCGAAGCAGTTTCGCGAGTACGAGAAGCGGGTCGAGGCGATCAACCGCTTCGAGCCCGAGATGGAGCTGCTCGACGAAGCCGAGATCCGCGCCGCCGCCGACGAGTTGCGCGAGCGGGTCCGCGAGGGCGGCGAGTCGCTCGACGACGTCCTCCCCGAGGCCTTCGCCCTCTGCCGCGAGGCGAGCAAGCGGACGCTCGGCCAGCGTCACTACGACGTCCAGATGATCGGCGGCATGGTCCTCCACTCCGGCTCCATCGCCGAGATGAAGACCGGCGAGGGCAAGACCCTGACCGCCACCCTGGCCGTGTTCCTGAACACGCTCGGCGGCGACAGCGTCCACATCGTCACCGTCAACGACTACCTGGCCCGCCGCGACGCCGAGTGGATGCAGCCGCTCTACGGCGCCCTCGGGGTCGAGGTCGGCGTCCTCCAGGACAACGACCTCCCCGATCACGGTGACCGCCGCCATGCCGCCTACGCGGCCGACGTCACCTACGGCACCAACTCCGAGTTCGGCTTCGATTACCTGCGCGACAACATGGCGCCGAGCCTCGACCGCTGCTTCCAGCGCGATCGCCGCTTCGCGATCGTCGACGAGGTCGACAACATCCTCATCGACGAGGCGCGGACCCCGCTGATCATCTCCGGCTCGCCCGAGGCGGCGGCGGATCTCTACTACACGTTCGCCCGTCTCGCGAAGACCCTCGAGGGTGTCGAGTCGAAACCGAAGCTGAAGGCGCTCGGCGAGTCGAAGGACACGTCCGAGGCCGAGTACGACTTCGAGTACGACGAGAAGCACAAGACCGTCGCCCCGACCGAGCGCGGGGTCGAGAAGGCGGAGAAGTTCCTCGGAGTCGAGAACCTCTACCTCTCCGAGCACGGCACCCTCGTCAACCACCTGATCCAGTCGCTGAAGGCTCAGTCGCTCTACCGCCTCGACAAGGACTACGCGGTCGTCGACGGCGAGGTGATGATCATCGACGAGCACACCGGCCGGATCCTCGAGGGGCGTCGCTGGTCGGAGGGCCTGCACCAGGCGGTCGAGGCCAAGGAGGGGCTGGCGATCCGCGAGGAGAACCAGACGCTCGCGACGGTCACGCTCCAGAACTACTTCCGGATGTACGAGAAGCTCAGCGGGATGACCGGCACCGCCCTCACCGAGGCGACCGAGTTCATGAAGATCTACAAGATGCCCGTGGTCGAGGTCCCGACGAACCGCGACATGGTCCGCGACGACGCCAACGATCAGATCTACAAGACCAAGGACGGCAAGTGGAAGGCCGTCGTCAACGAGATCGCCAAGCGCCACGAGACCGGTCAGCCGATCCTCGTCGGCACCGTCTCGGTCGAGGTCTCCGAGATGCTCTCGGAGCAGTTCAAGCGACGCGGCATCGACCACGAGGTGCTGAACGCGAAACCCGAGTACGCGCAGCGCGAGGGCGAGACCGTCGCTCAGGCGGGACGGCTCGGCGCGGTCACGATCGCGACCAACATGGCCGGCCGCGGCGTCGACATCAAGCTCGGCGGCGATCCCGAGATGCTGGCCGAGGGGGAGCTCCGCAAGCTCGGCGTCAGGAAGGGTGAGCCGAACTACGAGGACGAGCTCGAGGCGCTGATGCCCGGGCTCTCCGAGCGCTGCAAGGCCGAGGGCGACGAGGTCCGGGAAGCCGGCGGGCTGTTCATCTGCGGCACCGAGCGCCACGAGTCGCGCCGGATCGACAACCAGCTCCGCGGCCGCGCCGGCCGCCAGGGCGATCCCGGCGCCTCCCGGTTCTTCCTCTCCGCCCAGGACGACCTCGTCCGCCTCTTCGCCGGCGACCGGATCTACAAGATCCTCGACCGCCTCGGCCCGACCGACGACGAGGGCGAGGAGTACCCGCTCGAGGCGAAGATGCTGAGCAAGCAGATCGAGAGCGCCCAGAAGAAGGTCGAGGAGCAGAACTACCTGAGCCGGAAGCGCGTCCTCGAGTACGACGACGTCATGAACGAGCAACGCCGGGTCGTCTACAAGTACCGCCGCGAGGTCCTCGAGGGCCGCGACATGGGCGACGTGGCCCACGAGCAGCTCGCCGGCGTCGTCGCCGCCAAGGTCAACGACTACACCGCCTCCGACGTCTTCGAGGAGTGGGACCTCGCCGGTCTCGAGACCCAGCTCGGGACGCTCTGGCCCGTGTCGGTCGACCTCGACGAGCTCGACCCGCAGACCTCGAGCCGCGAGCAGGTGACCGACCTGCTGACCGAGGATGCGTTCGCGGCCTACGACGAGCGCGAGGACGAGTTCGGCGAGGAGCTGATGCGGGCGCTCGAGCGTCACATCCTCATGCAGGTCATCGATACCCGGTGGAAGGAGCACCTGGCGGAGATGGACTACCTGCGCGAGGGCATCCACCTCCGCGGCTTCGCCCAGATCGATCCGCTGGTCGCGTACAAGAACGAGGGCTACATCATGTTCCAGGCCCTCATGGACTCGATCTGGGAGGAGTTCGCGCGCCTGATCTTCCACGTCGACGTCGAGATCCAGCCGAACCAGGTCGACGAGGCGTTCGGCCCCGACGGGGGTCCCTCCGAGGTCGACTACTCGGGAGGAACCGACACCGAGCAGCCCTCCGCGCTCGCCGAGGCCCGCGCGGCGGCCGCCGGAGCGGCGACCGCCACGGCCCCGGCCGCCGCCGCCGCCGCGGGCACCACGGGCAACGGCGCCGCCAACGGCGGCACCAACCCGGCCACGGTCGTCAAGGGCGAGGACGAGAAGATCGGCCGCAACGATCCCTGCTGGTGCGGCTCCGGCAAGAAGTTCAAGAAGTGCCACGGCGCCTGAGGGCGCCTGCGGCACTTCGCATACCGGCGTCCTCGTCGGCTCACGTGCCGGGGCACGCTTCGCCTCCTGCGTCCTTGGTCTGCTTGGCCGCAGACGCCCTCACCCCGGGTCGCAACTGATGCCGGCTCGGCACGGCGTGACTACGATCGTTGCCGTCCTCGCCCCATTCCGCCCCCATCGAGAGAAATACAGATGAAGAAGCTTCCCCTGCTCGCAGCGGTGATCGTTGCCGGGTTGTCATTCGCCGCCCCGGCCGGGGCCGCCGCCGGCGTCGCCGGCACCGTGACGATCTCCGGGCGCGCCTACGCGTTCAACCACATGAGCACCTACCTGAGCGGCGCCACCATCAAGGTCCGGGAGATCCCGGGGCTGAGCGCGACGACCGATCAGAACGGCGATTACGCGCTCGCGGTTCCCGACGACACGAACGTCACCCCCTACATCGAGCCGCCGGACGGCTACAACGAGATCGACCTGCAGACGTTCCATACCCGCGGCGAGGACATCGAGAACGCCAACTTCCAGACCCCGGCCGACGCCGAGTATGCGGGTCTCGCTGCGATCCTCTCGGTTCCGCTCGACGAGGAGACCGGTCGCCCGCAGCAGTGCGCGATCGTCACGACCGCCTCGGCCCGGAACGTTCGCGGGGTCGATTACGAGACGTTCCATCAGCGAACTCCGCACGGCGTTCCCGGCGCGACGTCCGAGGAGTCTCCGGCGCTCGACGGTCCGATCTACTTCAACGAGTTCGTGATCCCGGACACCTCGAAGACCGAGACGAGCGAGGACGGCGGCATCGTCTGGACGGAGGTTCCGAAGGGCGAGTACCGGATCGTCACCAACAGCCCGGACACCCGGTTCGCCAGCTTCCTCGCCACCTGCCGGAACGGCCGGATCGTCAACGCGAACCCGCCCTGGGGCGCCTACGAGCTCAGCCCCGGCGAGCGGCCGCTCGGCGCCGGCGTCGTCGCCGCCTCCGTCACCGGCACCAACGCGAAGGCGACGCGGAACGGGCGCGTGGTCGTTGCGACGGTCGAGAGCGGTGAGGCGACCCGCGTGAACGCCGTCCTCCGCAGGGCCGGCAAGCGCGTCGGCCACACGCGGGTCGACGTCGGCACCGGCTCGAGGACGGTCCGGGTCCCGGTCCGGCCCGTTGCCGGCAAGGGCAAGGCGACGCTGACCGTGAGGCTGCGCGACGCGGCCGCCGATCGGGTCAGCACCGATTATCGGGTCCGGCTGCCAGGTTCCTGAGCGGCCGGGGGCGGGTCTCCAGCGGCCCGCCCGCTAGCCTCCCTCGCCGATGAGCGAGGCGCCCGAGATCAACGCCCGCATCGCGGAGGTCCGCGAGCAGTTGACGCTGCTCCGGGACTACCTTTGACCCCGATCAGCTGAGGGCCGAGGTCGAGCGCCTCGAGGGCGAGATGCAGGCGCCGGGCTTCTGGGACGACCAGGAGCGGGCCGCGAAGGTTTCCGCCGAGCACACGCGTGTCAAGCGCAGGATCGATCTCTGGGAGGGACTCTCGGCGGACGTCGGCGACCTCGGCGACCTCGCCGAGATGGCGGCCGACGACGATGAGATGGCAACCGAGCTCGAGTCTCAGCTCGACTCGATCGCGTCCCGGCTCGCCGAGCTCGAGGAGCAGCGCCTGTTCAGTGGCGAGCACGACGCCGGCGACGCGCTGGTGACGATCCGCTCCGGAGCCGGCGGTACCGACTCCCAGGACTGGGCGGAGATGCTGCTGCGCATGTACCTGCGCTGGGCCGAGTCGCGTGGATTCGAGGTCGAGATGAAGGAGGCCTCCGAGGGGGAGGAGGCGGGCCTGAAGTCGGCGACGTTCCTCGTCCGCGGCGAGAACGCCTACGGGCTGTTCGCCGCCGAGCGCGGCGTTCACCGCCTCGTCCGGATCTCGCCGTTCGACTCGCAGTCCCGCCGCCACACCGCGTTCGCGCAGCTTGACGTCTCACCGCTCGTCGCCGACGACGTCGCGGTCGAGCTCGACGAGTCCGACATCCGCGTCGACACCTACCGCGCCTCCGGTGCCGGCGGCCAGCACGTCAACAAGACCGACTCCGCCGTCCGCCTCACCCACCTGCCGACCGGCATCGTCGTCCAGTGCCAGAACGAGCGGTCGCAGACCCAGAACAAGGCCACCGCGATGCAGATGCTGAGGGCCCGGCTGATCGCCGAGGAGGAACGCAAGCGGGAGGAGGAGATGGCGGCGGCCCGCGGTGAGCAGAAGGCGGTCGAGTGGGGTTCGCAGATCCGCAGCTACACGCTCCACCCGACCACCCGGGTCAAGGACCACCGGACCGGTCACGAGGCGGGCGACGCCCAGCGGGTGCTCGACGGCGACCTCGACGGCTTCGTCCGCGAGTACCTGCTGCAGAGCGCCGCCGGCAAGGCCGCCACGTGAGCGTCGACCCGGCGGTCAGCGAGCTCGTGGCGGCGGCGCTCGCCGAGGACCTCGGGGATGGCGACCTGACCAGCGACGCGACCGTCCCGGCCGACGCGCGGGGGCGCGCGAAGATCGTCCAGAAGCAGTCCGGGGTCGTCGCCGGCCTCGACGTCGCCGCCGAGGCGTTCCGCCAGACCGGTGCCGGCGCGCTCGACAAGCTCGTCGTCGAGGGCACCTGGTCGGAGGCCGTGCCGCGGCAGGTCGCGATCGTCGCCGGTCCGGCACGGGCCCTGCTCGCCGGCGAGCGCGTCGCCCTCAACCTGCTCGGTCACCTCTCCGGGGTCGCGACGCTCACCGCCCGCTTCGTCGCAGCCTCGCGTTCCGAAGGCGGCCGCGCCGTGATCCTCGATACCCGCAAGACCACGCCGCTGCTGCGCTCGCTCGAGAAGGCCGCGGTCCGCGCCGGCGGCGGGCAGAACCACCGGATGGGCCTCGATGACGCGATCCTCGTCAAGGAGAACCACATCGCCCTCGCCGGCGGTCTCGCGGAGGCGGTCGCAGCGGCTCGCGCCGCCCACCCCGACCTCCCGATCGAGGTCGAGTGCCGCGATGCCACCGACGTCGAGGCCGCCCTCGCCACCGGCGCCTCCCGCCTGCTGCTCGACAACATGGACCTCGAGGACCTCGGCGCCGCGGTCGCCGCCCGCGATGCCTCCGCCGGCCCGCCGGTCGCCCTCGAGGCCTCGGGGGGCGTGGGCCTCGACACCGTCGCCGCGATCTCGGCCACCGGCGTCGACTTCATCTCGGTCGGCGCCCTGACCCACTCGGCGCCGGCGCTGGACCTCTCGTTGCTGCTCGAGGCGTAGGGCGGCTACTTCAACAGCCGCGAGAGGCGGCGGTCGGCGAGCACCTTGCCGCCGGTCTGCTCGGCCGGGCAGTAGCACGTGATCCGCTCGGAGTAGTGGATCGCAGCGATCGTGGTGCCACAGCGCGGGCAGGGCTCGCCCTCGCGGCGGTGGACCTGCAGCGGCATCGGCATCTTGTCGGGGACCTTGTCGCCGACGACCTCCTCGTAGTGGTCGATGGCGCCACCGAGGATCGCCAGGCCGGAGTGGATGCGGGCGACCTCGTCGTCGCCGAGCTCCGCGCCCTTCTTGAACGGCGACAGGCGTGCCTCCCAGAGAATCTCGTCCACCCACGAGCGGCCGATGCCGGCGATCGTGCGCTGGTCGCGGAGGAGGGGGTGGAGGTGGCGGGGCTGGTCGAGGACGGCGGCGAGCTGCTCGAGCGGCGGCGGCGGCCAGGCCTCGGGGCCGAGCGTGGCGACCATCTCCTCGCCCGCGAGGTCGCCGGCCTCGAGCAGCTTCGCCCAGGCCCGCTGCTTGGTGCCGAACTCGCGGAGCCGCAACTCACGGCCGTCGGTGAAGCGGACGAGCACCCGCGAGCGGCGGTCGCGGAGCGAGGCATGCTCGTCGAAGACCTGCAGGCGCCCGGCGGACATCATGTGGACGAGGAGGACGAGTTCGCCCCCCTCGCCGAGCTCGACCACGGGCATCTTCCCGACCCGGCGGACGCCGTGCAGGGCCTTGCCGACGATGGCGTCCAGCGGCGGTTTGACGCTCTTCAGGGCGACCATCCCGGGAGCGAGCGCGGATTCGACCTCGGCGCCCTTCAGGGCCGCTTCGATGCGACGCGCGGCGATCTCGACCTCGGGCAGCTCCGGCACCGGGCCAGAGTAGATGAGCGCGCGAATCGCGAATGGCGGGCCGGTGCCGATCGCTAGACTGTGCGGCAGTCATTCGCCTGTCCCGTGCATTGCTCGGCTGGCGAACATCAAGGATCAGGCCGCCCCAGAAGGGTGGGAGGTACCGATGCAGGAACTCCCGACTATCCAAGGACCGTCCGCGACGATGCCCGACACGTCAGGAGGGCTGAGCGATGCCGAAATCGCGGCGCTGAGCGCCGAGGTCAAGGAGCTCGCCGCCGCTCGCGACGCCGTCATCCTCGCTCACAACTACGAGCTGCCCGAGCTCCAGGACGTCGCCGATTACGTCGGCGACTCGCTCGGCCTCTCCCGTGCCGCGGCCGCGACCGAGGCGTCCGTGATCGCCTTCTGCGGAGTCCACTTCATGGCCGAGACGGCCTCGGTCCTGTCGCCGGAGAAGACCGTGCTGATCCCGGACCTGAACGCGGGCTGCTCGCTCGCCGACTCGATCGATGCCGACCAGCTGCGCGCTTGGAAGGCCGAGCATCCGGGCGCCGTCGTCGTCATGTACGTCAACACGTCGGCCGAGGTCAAGGCCGAGACCGACTACTGCTGCACCTCCTCCAACGCCGTCGACGTCGTCGATCACATCTGGCAGGAGCACGGACCCGAGACGGAGATCCTGTTCGGGCCCGACATGTGGCTCGGCTCGTTCGTCGAGCGCGAGACCGGCGTGCGCGACGATCCCGGGCGCCGCGCCCGCTTCCACATCTGGGACGGCGAGTGTCACGTTCACGCCGGCATCAGGCCCGACGACATCACCGCGATGCGGGCCGAGCATCCCGAGGCCGAGTTCCTCATCCATCCCGAGTGCGGTTGCTCCACCCAGGCGATGGAGTACGTCGCCGCCGGCGACGTCTCCGGTGAGGGCGTCCACATGCTCTCGACCTCGGGGATGATCCAGCACGTCGAGCAGAACCCGACCGGTTCGTTCATCGTCGCCACCGAGACCGGGATGCTCTACCCGCTCGAGCAGGCCGCCGCCCCCGGCGCCGATCTCATCGCCGCCAACCGCATGGCTTTCTGCCGGTACATGAAGATGATCACGCTGCCCAAGCTCCGCGACTGCCTTCGCGACCTGACCGGCGAGGTCAAGGTCCCGCCCGAGGTTGCGGAGAAGGCCAGGATCCCGATCGAGCGCATGGTCGCGATCGGCTGACGACCGTCACCTGAGCCGCTCGGCGAGGATCTCGAGCACCTCGCGCGCAACGCCGGCGCGTTCGGCGAGCGCCGTCCAGGAATAGCGGCGGACCAGATACCCGGCACGTGCGAGGGCGGCATCGCGAGCGTTGTCGCGGTCGCGCTGCGCCCGGTTCAGGTGATCGCCGCCGTCCGCCTCGACGACGAACATCGCCTCCGGCCAAAGGAAGTCGGCCTCGTAGCCGAGCAGCGGCACGTTGACGGCGGGGAGGGGCAGCGAATGGTCGCGGCAGGTGATCAGCAGCAGCTCCTCGAGCTTCGAGCGGGTTTCGGCCAGCGGCAGCACCCGCTCACCGAGCAGAGTGCGGATGGCCCCGGCGCCCTTGCGGTTGGGTGCGGCGGCGAGGAGTGCGGCCAGGCGGCCGCGGTCGAGTAGCCGCAGCTTCTCGGCCTGCTCGAAGGCGGGCCGTGTCTGCACCGCGGTGAAGTCGGCCGCGAGGTCCCAGACCGCCCTGGTGGCGGTGGTGACGGGAACGCCGTACCGCGCCATGGTGTCGCGGGGTTCGAGGCTGCGTGGCCGGTGGGTGAGGATGCCGGACGGGGAGCGGTTGCCGCCGGCAGCGAGGGAGACGTGCAGGGCGTAGCGGTGCCGGCGTTCGAGGATTCCGAGCAGCTGACCTGCAGGGCCGTGGCTGAGGAATGCGCCGGGGCCGCAGGCGAGGACGGCGGCGAGCCAGCGGCCCTCCTGGGCGATCCGGGTGTGGCCGACCGCGTAGACGCCGCGATGGATCGGGTGAAGGTGCCCTTTGCGGATCATGCGCTTGATCGCATCGGGGCGGAATCCACTGTCGAGGAGCTGCCGGCGGCTCACCACCCCATGCTGTTGCGCGGCGAGCGATGCCAGTGATCCGGGTTTGGTGCGCATACGACACCCAATCCGGATCGGTGGCCTAGCGCCCCCCGACCACGCCCCCGGCACTACTCCGCCGCCGGCTCCTGGTCGGGGTCGACGGTGGCGCGGCGGCTCTTGCCGATCGGCAGGCCGGCCGGGAGTCGGGCGGTGTCGCTCAGGTGCAGGCGGCGGCGCTTCATGTAGATCCGGCGCTGGAGGGTCAGGGTGATCAGCCCGGCGACGAAGATCGACGTGAGGTTCAGGGCGAGCTGGACGGTCGCGCCCCAGGCGGTCGCCCAATCGGTGTAGGCGGCGGCGACGCCGATGTTGGAGGCAGCGGGGACGGTCGCCACCGAGATCAGGACCCCGACGAGGGCGCTGGACTTGGCAGTGGTCAGGCTGAGCATCCCGACGACGCCGGCGGCGAGGGCGACGTAGACGGAGAAGAAGTCCGGGTTCGAGATGAAGCGGACGAGGGAGTGGGCGTCGAAGTCGATCGACTCCGGGATCTGGCCGATCTCCTTGAGGAAGAGCGTCGCCAGGTAGGTGACGATGGTTCCGACGAGGAAGCCGACGAAGAGCGCCGTCGCCGAGCGGCGGACGAGCTCCCGGCTGCGGTTGACGACGGCGACGCAGATCCCGGCGATCGGCCCGAAGTCCGGTCCGACGACCATCGCCCCGACGATCAGGATCGGCTGGTTGAAGTAGATGCCGACCGAGGCGATCAGCATCGCGGCGGTCATGAACATCAGGTAGCTGTGGGAGAGCTCGACGTTCTCGGAGGTCCGTGAGGAGACGTTCTCCCAGACGACCGGGTCGGAGCCGAAGTCATCGCGGCGGCGCCGGAACGCGTTGCTCGTCAGGCCGGAGATCTCGGCGTCGACCTCCTCGATCGCGATCGAGCCGTCGACGTCGACGTCGAGCTCGCGCAGGTCGGCGACGAGGAGGCTGACGTCGCGGCGCGCGACATCGCAGAGGACCAGGTCGCCGGTGGGCTTGGTGGCGACGTTCTCGAGGTGGACGATGTTGAAGACCGAGTCCGAATGCTCGAGCAGGTCGACGACGTGGCGGCACTGAGCGTTCGGAGCGACGATCCGCAGGTGAACCACGCCGGGATCGTAGGGGTAGGGCGCGGCGACGGCGAGCGAACGGTGTGTGTCGTGTGAGCTTGTGCTTATGATGCTGCCTTCGGGCAAGACGCGTCTTGCACGGCTCCGCCCAGGACTTCCGGCCGGAGGAACGTCTGTGACGCCGACGAAGGAGGCTTCCGACCATGGCCAGAGCACGTACACGCAGCCGACTCCGGGCGCGCCGTTCGCGGATGCCCGAATCGCATCCCCGCCGTCAGCGTCCCCCGATCGTCGAGCTCAGCGACACGACCGTCGTCTACCCGGGCGGCCACGTCGGCCTCGAGCGCGTCTCGATCTCGATCGACCGCGGTGAGTTCGTCTTCCTGGTCGGCCCGACCGGCTGCGGCAAGTCCACCTTCATCAAGCTGCTCCTCCGTGACCTCGAACCCGCCAGCGGCACCGTCAGCGTCGCCGGCAAGGACATCAACGACATGTCCCGCTCGAAGGTGCCGGCCCTGCGCCGCCGGATCGGAACCGTCTTCCAGGACTTCAAGCTGCTCCCGAACCGGACCGTCTACGACAACGTC
>DATAFA010000069.1:0-7549 GCA_036257785.1 Solirubrobacterales bacterium
CGGCCGGTGCTGCGGAGCGCCTCGAAGTACTCCTCGGGACGGCCGGCGACGCCGGTGTCGCGGAGCGCCTTGCAGACCAGCGTGCTCCCCGATCGCGGCGTCGAGCAGACGAGATAGGAACGCTCCGGCTTCATCGCACCGCCCCGCTCGGCTCCGCCGGCGTCGAGCCCGGCTCGGCCGGCTCGGCGGGGGAGACCTGGTCCTGGCGGTTGACGATCGCCCCCGGAGGCGCCTCGACCGGCCCGGCGAGGAGCGGGTCGTCGGTGGCCTCCATCCACTCGTCGAGCCGGGCGGCGAGCTCCGCGCGGACGCCGCGGTGGGCCGGCTCGTCGGCGAGGTTCCGGCCCTCGTTGGGGTCGAGCACGAGATCGTGCAGTTCCTCGCGCGGGACGATCTGATCGCCCCAGCCGTCCGACACCAGGAGGTCCTTGGTGGCGCTGTCGTCGCAGTTGGCGAGCACCGGGCGGTCGTAGCCGTCGAAGCGGCGGATGTACTTCCAGCGCTCGGTCCGGATCGCGCGTTGCGGCTCGTAGGCGGCGTGGAAGGTCATCTCGGTGAAGACGGCGTCATGGATCGCGTCGGCTTCGCCGGTGACGAGCGGCAGCAGCGAATCCCCCTGCGCGAACGCCGGCGTCGGCACCCCGGCGAGCTCGCAGAGCGTCGGGTAGACGTCGAGATGGCTGACCATCGACTCGATCACCTTGCCGCCGAGGAAGCCGCCGGGGCCCCGCATGATCATCATCACCCCGGTCCCGCGGTCGAACAGCGTCGCCTTCGCCCGCGGGAACGCGAGGCCGTGGTCGGTCGTGCAGACGATCAGGGTGTTCTCGTCGAGGCCGGCGCGGTGAAGCTCGTTCAGGACCGAGCCGATCCCTTCGTCGAGCGAGCGGGCGCTGGCCTTGAAGGAGGCCATGTCCTCGCGGGTCGCGAGGGTGTCGGGGAGGTTCGGCGCCGGCTGGGCGTAGAGCGCGTCGCGGACCGAGCTCGGCAGCTCGAACTCGCGATGGGTCTCGAAGAAGCCGACCGACATGAAGAAGGGCTCGGTCGTCTCCCGAAGCATCAGGTTCGCGGCCGGCGCGATCTCGGCCGCATGATGGGTGTCGACCTCGACGACGTGGTCGTAACCGATCACACTCGGGTCCGTCGAGATGTGCTGCTCGCCGACCAGGATCGAGTGGTAGCCGGCCTCGCGGAGCGGGTGGATCATGTGCTGGCCGTAGTCGTTCAGCGACCAGCCCCGGTGAGCGAGCCCGAGCATCCCGTTGTTGTGGCAGTACTGCCCGGTCAGAAGCGACGCCCGCGATCCCGAGCAGGTCGGGGAGGCGCAGAACGCCTTCCGGAACAGCGCCCCCTGCTCGGCCAGCATCTGCAGGTGCGGGGTCCGCACCCAGTGGCCGTACGGTTGCACGTGCCGCCCGGTGTCGTGGGAGTGGATGTAGAGGATGTTCGGTCGCGAGATTGTTGAGTTGCTCACTCGACAATTTCTAGCATTTCTCCCCGGCTCTCCGTTCGAGGCTGTCTGCCGGTGGGGCTACCCCGATTTCGGCTCAGATCACCTGGTGGAGGCGGCGGCCCATCGCGGCGCCGGAGCAGTTGAAGATCCGGCAGAGGGCGTCGAAGTTGCCGCCGGTCCGCTCGTAATGGCGGCGGATCAGCCCGGCCGGCATCAACAGCGACGCCGCGAACCAGTTCGCCTGCTGCTCGATCGGGTCGATGGGCGGGCGCGGGGCGGTCTCCCTGTCGTCCGGGTCGACGGTTCCGTGGCGGCAGAAGAGGGCCGTCTGCTCGCCCTGATGGAGGACCCAGTGGCCGAGCTCGTGGCCGATCGTGAAGCGGCGGCGCGGCGGCCACTCCCGCGCCTCGCCGGCATTGACCCAGATCTCCCCGCGGCTCGGCAGCAGCAGCCCGGAGATCGTCTGGTCCTCGCCGACCGGCGGACAGCCGGGAGCCGCGGTCATGTCCTCGACGTCACGGACGAGCAGCCCGAGGTGGCTGTCGGCGATGTCCTCGACCGGGACCGGGAGCGAGCGGCCGTCCCAGATCCATTCCGGCACCGCGGCGAGCAGCTCCTCGGCGCGCTTGGTCACCCCCTCCATGACCGCGATCCTAGCCCGCCGGTCGGGCGGGGGCCGCCGGGCTCAGCCGTCGAGGAAGAGGGCGTCGATCTCGTCGTGGGTGGCCCGCCCCGGCGGCTGCGGCGGCGCGGTCTCGGCGAGCGCGTCGGCGTCGGCGAGCTCGGCGTCCGGGGACGCGGTCCGGGCGAAGGCCGTCTGGGCGCCCTCCCCGGGCTCGCCGATCCGCGATCCGGCGGCGCGGATCCGCTCGGCATCGGTGCCGAGGACGCCAGCGAGCGCGTCGATGACCCGGCCGGAGACGCCGGTCGCCGGCAGGCGGCCGTGCTCCATCCGGTTGTAGTAGTCGCCGACCTTCTCGATCTGCGGCTCGGCGTCGAACCCGAGCGCGCCGGCAAGCCGCTCGACGAGCTCGCGGCGCTTGATCCGCGCCTGGTTGCGAAGGTGCGGCAGCAGCTCCGGCCAGGTGCCGGAGACGCCCTCGAGCGACTCGTAGACGCGATCGGAGGCGCGTTGGGCGAGCGATCCCTCGAACGCCTTCGGGTCCCAGCGTCGGGTTGGCGCCGTCATGAGGTACCTGTCGAGCCGCTCGGCGAGCTCCTGACGCCGGCCCGGCTCGACCCGATCCAGGAACTTCGCCGGGTCCGCGTCGCGGCCGGCCTCGTAGTCGGCCGCGAACTCGTCGATCAGTCGCTCGATCTCAGCCATCGGGATCCCCTTCATCCTCCCGATCGGCGAGCTCCGCAGTCAGCTCGACCTTGAAGCGCCGCCAGATCTGCTGCACGTTGTCGACGCTGACCCGATCGTCGTGGTCGGCCCGCATCCGCTCGACCGTCTCGGCGCCGGTCAGCCCCTCGCCACCCATCGGCTCCGGCCCGTAGAGCAGGATGATCCGGCGGTGGAGCTCGTTGCGGCGGCCGAGGACCCGTTCGACCGCATCCTCGATCCCGAGCACCGCCGAGGAGTCCTCGACCGACGGCTCCTCGCCCCAGAGCTCCTCGTCGCCGAGATGCTCGCTCGACAGCGGTACCTGGTCGGGATGGCGCTCGCGCTTGCGGTAGAAGTCGGCGATCCGGCGCTTGGCGATCGTCGCGATGAAGGCGCGGACGGAGTCGATGACCTTGCCGTCGAAGGCCGAGCGGAGGAACGACTCGAGCACCTCCATGCCGACGTCCTCCCGCGAATCGACGGGGATCTTCGCCGCGACGCGTCCCTTGACCTGCGGCTCCAGGCGGTAGGCGAGCATGTCGGCGGCCCGCTTGCCGTCGTCCGGGCACCCGGCCGCGCGGGCCGCGACGACGTAGGCGACGAGCCCCTCGTCGCTCAGCCGGTCGAGGCCCCCCACATCGAGTCGCACGAACTCGCTCAAGACATCGGGGAACCTAGCGACCTCGCGGGCGCCGGGCGTCTATCGTTCGAATCGGTCCGGGGAGGATCTCCCGGATCACGGATGAAGAAATGTGTGCTTGAAGACGAGGACCACTGCCAGGCAGTGCTTTTCATCGGGCCGCAGAACTAACGGCATTGGAGGCAATGCGAAATGGCAAGTGGAACCGTCAAGTGGTTCAACGGAGAGAAGGGCTACGGCTTCATCGCTCCGGACGAGGGTGGCGACAAGGATGCCTTCGTCCACATCAGCAACATCGTCGGCGGTGCGCGCATCGACGAGGGTGACCGGGTCAACTTCGACATGGAGGATTCCGCGAAGGGCCCTCAGGCGGTCAACGTCACCAAGGCGTAGCGACCACTGAACAAGCGCCGTTTCTCCCCGCCCAAGGGAGCCGCGGAACCAGCGCCGCCCAAGCGATTGAGGCGGCGCTTCGCTTTTCCGTGGGGTTGCATGGCGGCCGCGCGGCAGATGCACCCCGCTATAGCGGGAAAGTCTGCAGCTCGACAGCAGGATCGACCCGCTGGCGGCTCGGGGCGCTCTACGCGCTGCGGCTAGGGTGACGGCATGACGGAAGCGATCCAGCCCCCGGAGCGACCCCGGCCCGAGCCCGGCTCCGGTGCGGACGTGTCGCGGCGGGTGGCGGATTCGAGCTCGCTGCTCGTCCGCTGGATGTCGATCGGCGACGCCAACTCGGGCGGGTTCATCCACGGCGGGACCGTGATGCGCCTCGTCGACGAGGCGGCCGGGCTGGCTGCGATCAAGCACTCCGGCCGCCGGGTCGTGACCGCCGGCATGGACCGGATGACGTTCAACACGCCGGTCTTCGTCGGCGAGCTGCTGCGCTGCACCGCCTCGGTGAACGCGGTCTGGCGGACGTCGATGGAGGTCGGCGTGCGGGTCGAGGCCGAGAACCCGTTCACCGGCGAGGCCCGGCACACGTCGACCGCCTACCTGACGATGGTCGCCATCGACGACGGGCATCCGGTGCCGGCGCCGAAGCTGCTCGCCGAGACCGACGACGAGATTCGCCGTCAGCGTGAGGCCGAGATGCGGCGGGCCAACCGGCTGGCCGAGCGCGACCAGATCCTCGAGGGCCGCTAGTCGCGGCCGCGGGCCTCGCTCAGGCGCTCAGGGCGACCGCCGAGCCCGGGGCCACCGTGCCGGCGATGCTGACCCGGTCACGGCCGGCCCGCTTGGCGTCGTAGAGGGCCTCGTCGACCCTCCGCCAGAGGGCGTCGAAGTCGAGGCGGGTCTCGGGGCCGGAGGCGGCGACGCCGCAGCTCATCGTCAGCCTGACGCCGTGCGGGAAGGGATTGCGGGCGACCGCGGCGCGGATCCGTTCGGCGAGCTCGGCCGTCTCGGCGGCGCCGAGGCCGGGGAGGACGATCAGGAACTCCTCGCCGCCGATCCGGTAGGCGAGCTCGAAGGCGCGGAGCTGGCCGCGGATGATCTCCGCGACGCGGACGAGGACGTCGTCGCCGCACGGGTGGCCGATCGTGTCGTTGACCCGCTTGAAGTCGTCGAGGTCGCAGCAGACGAGGCCGACGGGAGCGTCGGCCGTGAGCGACTGCTGGCTGAGCTCGGCGATCCGGTTCTCGAGCGCCTTGCGGTTGAGGAGCGCCGTCAGCGGGTCGACCACCGACTCGTTGCGGTACTCGAGGTCGGAGCGCATCAGGGCGGTCGAGAGGATCGCGACCCCGCAGATCAGCGCCGCGGGCATGATCAGGTCGGGCGGGTAGTCCCAGATCGCCTGGGCGTCGCTGCCGAGCATGACGGCGAAGAGGAGCAGCAGCGTGATCCCGACGCCGACGGCGACACCGCGGCCCGAGAAGCGGGAGCTGAGGGTGACGACCGGCAGCGCGAACCAGATCGCGGAGATGATCTCGGAGGCGTCGGTGAGCAGCACGGCCGCGGCGATCATCAGCTGCGCGCCGGCCCAGGCGCCGAAGATCCAGTACTCCGGCCGCGACACCTTCTCGGCTTGGCCGTCGGCGAGGGCGAAGAAGATCCCCGCGCAGAACAGCAGCGGCAGCGTCTGCCAGCCGATCCACGGCCCGCAGGCGACGAAGGCGATGGCGAGGACGCAGAACGTGATCAGCCTGACGTTCTGCAGGCGCCGATCCATCTCGAGCATCCGGCAGCGGTCCTGATCGTGCGCGATCAGCCAGTTCGAACCCCCTTGCATGCCGCTTTTATCGGCGGCTGCGCGGAAAGGATGAATCACCTGCGCAGCGGCGATCTCACCCCGCCGGCCGCAGGATCTGCTCGATCGCGGTGGCGCTGCCGCCGGGCTCCGCGTCGATCACCACGGCGTTGACCCAGACGTTGTCCTCGGCGGTCCGGAAGCGGGCCGGCATCTGCGTCACGAAGCGACCGAGGGCGTCCTCGACCTCGACCCCGAGGATGCTGTCGCGGGCTCCGGTCATGCCGACGTCGGAGACGAAGGCGGTGCCGCCGGGCAGGACCCGGGCGTCGGCCGTCGGCACGTGGGTGTGGGTTCCGACGACCGCCGCGACCCGCCCGTCGAGGTGCCAGCCCATCGCCACCTTCTCGCTCGTCACCTCGGCGTGGAAGTCGACGAGCACCAGCTCGGCGCCGCGCCGCTTCAGCTCGGCGAGCTCGGCCTCGGCGGCGGGAAAGGGCGAGCGGGCGACCGTCAGCTGCAGCTCGCCGCTCAGGTTCAGCACCCCGACCCTCGCTCCCGCCGCCTCGACGATCGCCGCGCCGCGTCCCGGGTTCCCCTTCGGGTAGTTCGCGGGCCGGACGAGGCGCTCGCAGCGGTCGATGAACTCGTAGGCGTCGCGATGGCGGTAGACGTGATTGCCGGTCGTGATCAAGTCGACGCCGGTGGCGAAGATCTCGTTCGCGGTGCGCTCGGTGATCCCGACCCCGCCCGCCGCGTTCTCGCCGTTGGCGATGACAAGGTCGGGCTCGAGCTCCCCGCGCAGCGCCGGCAGCAGCTTCGCGAGGCCGCGCCGGCCGGGGCCGCCGACGATGTCGCCGATGAAGAGGATCCGCACAGGGGCCACCCTAGATCGAACCCGCTCCGGGGGGACCGGCGGGCCCGAGGGGCCAAAGTCATTAGCTTTCGCGATCGTGACCGCGTCCCCCTCAGCGCCCCGAGCCGACGCCGCGTCCCCCGCGATCGAGGCCGTCGGGTTGACGAAGCGCTTCGGCGACCGGCTCGCTCTCGACGATGTCGACTTCACCGCCGCGGCCGGCGAGGTGCTCGCGGTGATCGGCCCGAACGGCGCCGGCAAGACGACGCTGCTCTCGATCCTCGCCGGCATCCGCGAGGCCGATGCGGGCGAGATCCGCCTCCCCCGCGGCGAGGTCGGCTTCGTCCCCCAGCAGGCGGCGCTATACCGGCGGCTGACCGTGGCCGAGAACCTGCGCCTGTTCGCGCGGCTCGAGGAGGTCGACGACGTCGAGTCAGCGGTCGGGCAGATGCTCGAGCAGACCGGCCTCGGCGATCGCCGCGACGATCAGGCCGGCACCCTCTCGGGTGGCAACCAGCAGCGGATCAACATCACGATCGGCCTGCTCTCCGATCCCGCCGTGCTGCTGCTCGACGAGCCCTCGACCGGCCTCGACCCGCGCCAGCGCGGCCGCCTCTGGGAGTTCGTCCTCGGCCTCGCCGGCCGCGGCACGACCGTGATCTTCTCGACCCACAACATCGCCGAAGCCGAGCGCTACGCCGAGCGCGTACTCGTCATCGCCGACGGCCAGGCCCTGTTCGACGGCTCGATCGCGGGGCTTCATGCCGCCGCTCCCGCGACCGGGCCCGAGGGCGCCGACTTCGAGTCCGCCTTCGTCCGCTTCCTCGCCGAGCGCGGGCACTAGATAAGGGGGCACGGCGGGGACGCTCACCGAACGATGCGCTGGCTACTGCTCAAGGACCTCCAGATCTTGCGGCGCTCGCCGTTGCTGACGGCGTTGCTGATCGCCTACCCGATCGTGATCGCGGTGCTGATCGGCTTCGCGCTGAGCCGCGGTCCCGACAAGCCGCGGGTCGCCTTCCTCAACGAGGTCCCGCCCGACGCGCCGCTGAGCGTCGGCGGCGAGGAGTTCGACCTCGCCGGCGCGG
>DATAFA010000071.1:0-6763 GCA_036257785.1 Solirubrobacterales bacterium
GACGTTCCGCGCGACCTCGAGGTCGCCGTCGATCGCGACCTGGATCGAGGGGCTGATCTCGAGGTCGGAGCGCTGCCGGCCGCCCTTCTCGAAGCCGGCCGCCAGATGCTCGCCCCAGGTGTCCTCGAAGGCGTCGGGACTGAAGAAGATCGGGATCCACCCGTCGCAGATCTCCGCCGCCATTGCGACCGACTTGCGGCCGATCGCCCCGACGAAGACCGGGATCTCGTTGCGCAGCGGGTGGAAGTTGAGCTTCAGCGCCTTGCCCTGGCCGGTTCCCCCCTCGATCGGCAGCTCATAGTGCTTGCCACGGTGCTCGAGCGGCCCCTCGCGGGCGATGATCTCGCGGACGACCTCGATGTACTCGCGGGTCCGGCCCCACGGCTTCGCGTAGGGAACGCCGTACCAGCCCTCCGAGACCTGCGGCCCGGACGGGCCGAAGCCGAACATGAAGCGGCCGCCGGAGAGCATGTCGATCGTCGCCCCCGCCATCGCCGCGGCGGCCGGCGGGCGGGCGGGCACCTGCATGATCGCCGCACCGAGCTTGATCGTCTCGGTCTGCGCCGCGAGCCAGGCGAGGACGGAGACGACGTCGGAGCCATAGCTCTCCGCCACCCACACGGACTCGAACCCGTTCGACTCGGCGGTGCGAACCAGCTCCACGGCCTCCTCGCCCTGCGGGCCGATGCCCCAGTAGCCCAGGTTGATTCCCAGCTTCGGTGCCATCGCGGGGCAGCCTATTGGGATCCGGCACGACGTGCGATTCGTGCAATTCTGGTTCGACCACAGGGATCCGGAGGAGCGCCCATGAGCGATTACACGATCAGCAGACGCGGCGACGCGACCGATTACATGGCGTCGTATGAGGGGTTCGGGGAGATGCTCTCCTACACGAACTGCCTCGGCGCCGAGCAGGTCGCCCTGACCTGGCGGCGGATGCCGCCGGGCACCGGCGGGCGCGGCAGCTACGGGCACCGGCATCTGACCCAGGAGGAGATCTACCTCGTCACCGCCGGCACGGTCACGTTCAAGGTCGGCGACGACGTCTTCGAGGCCGGCCCGGGGACGGCGGTGCGGATCTCCCCGCAGGCGCTGCGCTCGATCCACAACGACGGCGACCAGGACGCCGAGATCGTCCTCTGCTCGGTCCGGGTCGACGACCTCGGCCCCGAGGTGGTCACCGAGGACGAGTTCTGGATCGACTGAATCCCGCCGCACCCTCCCGGAACGCCTGCTTCATCCTGTAGGCGATGGCGGCATCCGAAGCCAAAACGGAAGTGATCGGCCTCAGCGACGGTGAGGCCGCGGCGCGGCTTCGCCGGCTCGGCCCGGTCGAGGAGGACGCGAGCCGGTCGGTGCGCTCGATCGTGCTCGCGAACTCGCTGACGCTCTTCAACGCGATCATCCTCGTCTTCTTCATCCTCATCCTCAGCCAGGGGCTCTGGGCGGATGCGCTCTTCGGCGTGATCGCGATCGTCAACTCGGCGATCGGGATCCGCCAGGAGATGAAGGCGAAGGAGACACTCGACAGCCTCGCGCTGCTCGTCGCCCCCCGCGCCGAGGTGATCCGCGAAGGTCGCGGCGTCGAGCTGGGTGCTGGGGAGATCGTCCCCGGTGACGTGATCCGGATCGAGCCCGGCGATCAGCTCGTCGCCGACGGCCACGTCCTCGACTCGCGCGGGCTCACCGTCGACGAGTCGCTGCTGACCGGAGAGTCGGACGGGATCGGCAAGCAGCGCGGCGATCGGATGCTCTCCGGCGCGTTCGCGACGTCGGGCTCCGGCCACTACGAGGTCGATGCGGTCCGCGGCGACTCCTACGCCGAGAAGATCGCCGGGCAGGCGAAGGAGTTCCGCCACCCGCCATCGCCACTGCAGCTCGAGGTCGACCAGATCCTCCGGGCGACGGCGATCCTGCTCGTGCCGATGGCGGTCGTGATGCTCGCCGGCTTCGTCGTTCGCGGGGTCGAATTCACCGAGGCCGCCCAGACCGCGACGGCCGGCCTGATCACGCTGATCCCCGAGGGCCTGGTGCTGCTGATGAGCGTCACCCTCGCCGTCGCGGCGGTCCGGCTGGCGCGGATGGACACGCTCGTCCAGCAGATGAGCGCAACCGAGGCGCTGGCCGCCGTCGACACGATCTGCGTCGACAAGACCGGAACGCTGACCGACGGCAGCCTCGAGCTGATCGACGTCGTCAGCACGGATCCCGAGGGGGCCGGATCGGCGGAGCAGGCGCTCGGGCGGTTCGCCGCGTCGGCGGGCGAGCGCAATCGCACCCTGGAGACGATCGCCGAGGCATTCCCGGAGCGGGCCGCCGCCGTCACCGCCGAGGTCCCCTTCTCGTCGCGGTGGAAGTGGAGCGGGCTGACGCTGAACGGCGACGGCCGGCCGCGCAGCTACGTGGTCGGCGCCCCCGACGTCCTCGTCGGCTCCGGCGCGCTGACCCTGCCGGCCGCTCTGCAGCGGCGCCTCGAGACCGAATCGGGCCGAGGCCGCCGGGTCGTCGCCTTCGCCGAGGCCCTCGAGCGGTTCCCGGCCGACCCGGGCGCCGAGCCACCGCCGCGGCTGGAGCCGCGCGCCCTCGTCGTGCTCGAGGAGACGATGCGACCCGACGCCGCCGAGACGATCGAGTTCATGCGCGAGCAGCAGGTCGATCTGAAGCTGATCTCCGGCGACGCCCGCGAGACGGTGACCGCGGTCGCCTACGCGCTCGGCGTCGACCGGGAAGCCGGCGTCGCCGAGGGCCCCTCCCTTCCCGACGACCCGAAGCAGCTCGCGGCGGTCGCCGAGGAGAACACGATCTTCTGCAGGATCACCCCCGACCAGAAGAAAGCCCTGGTCGGCGCCCTGTCCGACTCGGGAAGATTCACGGCCATGATCGGCGACGGGGTCAACGACGTGCCGGCCCTCAAGGAGGCCCGGCTTGCCGTGGCGATGGGGTCGGGCAGCCAGATCACCAAGGGCATCGCCGACATCGTCCTGCTCCGCGACCAGTTCTCGATGCTGCCGCGCGCGGTCGCCGAGGGCCGGCGGATCGCCCGCAACATCCACCGTCTCGGCCGCCTCTACCTGACCAAGACCGTCTACGCCGGGTTCCTGATCGTCGCCGCGGCGCTGGTCGGCTTCACGTTCCCGTTCCTGCCGCGCCAGCTGACGGTGGCGGCGCTGTTGACGATCGGCATCCCGTCGTTCGTGCTGGCGCTCGCGCCGAGCGAGGGGCCCCTCTATCGCGGCCGGCTGCTCCGGGCGCTCGCCGCCTTCGCCGTCCCGGCGGGAGTCGGGATCGGGGTCGGCTCGCTGCTCTCGTTCGCGCTCGTCGACGGAATCTTCGGCGGCAGCCTGAACGAGGGCCGGACGGCGGCCACGACGACCCTGATCGTCCTCGGCCTTGCGTTCATCCTCCTGCTCGAGCGCGGGCCCGGCCGCGAGCACATCGCCATCCAGAGCTACATGCTCGCCATGGTCACCGCGCTCGGCGGCCTGTTCGCGGCGATCCTCGCCCTCGAGCCGCTCCGCGACTTCTTCGAGCTCGAGCTGCTGACCGCCGGGCAGTGGTTCATCTGCATGCTCTCGGTCGCGGCGGGCCTCGTCGTCGCGAGCGCGCTCTGGCGCCTCCCCTACATCCAGCGGCTCGAGCGCGACGAGGACGGCGACGGCGCCTCGACCATCGCCGGCGAGCCGCTCCCCGAGCCGACGCACGGGCGCCGTCCTCCGTCGCGGCGGACGCCGCCCCCACCCCCGGCCGAGCCCGGCGAGGAGCCGACCGAGGTCCTCTGATGGCCGATCACCGCAGGACCAAGATCGTCGCCACGATCGGCCCCGCCTCGCGGTCGCCGAAGATCCTCGAGCGCCTGATCTCGGCCGGCGCCGACGTCTTCCGCCTCAACTTCTCCCACGGCGACGAGCAGAGCCACACCGAGAACGTCGAACGGATCCGCGCCGCCGGCGCGCTGATGGGCAAATGGGTCGCGATCCTCGGCGACCTCCCGGGCCCGAAGCTGCGGCTCGACGAGGTCGAGAACGGCTTCGTCGAGATCGAGACGGGCAACGAGCTGACCCTGACCACCGACGACGCCACGATCGGCTCGCACGAGCTGCTGTCGGTCGGCTGGGACGGGCTCGCCGATGCGGTCGGCGAGGGGGATCCGATCTACCTCGCCGACGGCCGCGTCCGGCTCCGGGCCGTGGAGGTCGAGGGCGACGAGATCCGCTGCATGGTCGAGGCCGGCGGCCGGGTCGCCTCCCACCAGGGCGTCAACCTGCCGGGCAGCAGCTCGGCGATGCCGGCGGCCGGGATCGCCGACATCGGCTGGATCGACTTCGCGGTCGACCACGAGATCGATCTGCTCGCCGTCTCGTTCGTGCGCACGGCCGAAGACCTCGAGCCGGTCGCTGAGCGCCTCGCCGAGCGTCACTCCGACATCCCGCTGATCGCGAAGATCGAGAAGCCGCAGGCCGCCGAGCAGGCCGAGGCGATCGTCGATGCGGCGACGAGCGGGATCATGGTCGCGCGTGGCGACCTCGGCATCGAGCTGCCCATCGAGGCCGTGCCGGCGACCCAGAAGCGACTGATCAGGCTCGCCGGCCACAAGTCGAAGCCGGTCATCACCGCGACCCAGATGCTGGCCTCGATGGTGACCAGCGACCGCCCGACCCGGGCCGAGGTCACCGACGTCGCCAACGCGATCTACGACGGGACCGACGCGGTGATGCTCTCGGAGGAGACGGCGATCGGCGACCATCCCGTCGAGGCGGTCGCGACGATGGATCGGGTGGCGCGCGCCACCGAGCAGGATCTCCCCTACGGCGACTGGCTCCTGAACCGGGTCGAGATCGGCGGCGGCGACGTCTCGACCGCGGTCGCCCAGGGTGCCGTCGGCTCCACCTACCGGCTCGGTCTCGGGGCGATCGTCGTCCCGACCCAGAGCGGCCGGACCGCACGGATCGTCTCCGCGTTCCGGCCCGAGGTCCCGATCCTGGCGATCTCGCCGCGCGAGGAGACGGTCCGGCGTCTCAACCTCCTGTTCGGGGTCCGCTGCGTGCTCCACGAGCAGTGGGGCGAGCTTCGTGACCTCCTCGCCGACTGCGCGATGATCGCCCGCCGCGAGGGGATCGCCAAGCCCGGTGAGCTGATCGCGGTGACGGCCGGGCTACCCGATCAGGAGCTCGGGACGAACCTGTTCGAGATCCACCGGGTGCCTGCGTGAGCGGTCAGGCGCGCGGGTGGGCGTCGACGCGGCGGACCCAGTCGTCGAGCCGCGGATGGGAGTCGGCACGGAGCAGCTCGGCGAGGATCGCGTGGAAGCGCTCGTGGTCGCCAGGGGCGGGATCGACCACCGCGTACTTGAGGAACGGGAAGACGCAGACGTCGACGATGCCGAGCGCCTCGCCACCCAAGTAGGGGCGGTCGGCCAGCAGGTCGACCAGCCAGCGGGTCCAGAGCCGCGAGCGCGAGCGCAGGGCGCCGGCGTCGGGCGGCTCGGGACCGTCGAGCGCGTTCGGCGGCCCCTTCCAGACCCGGTCGAACCAGTCGATCGTGATCATCGCCGCCGACCAGCCGACCGGGTCGCCGGGGATCAGTGCCGGCTCGGGCTGCTCGGCCTCGATCCGCTCGACGATCTTCAGCGAGCCGCGGACGACCTCGGTGCCGAACTCGGCGATCGGGACGAGCCGCTGCCCGCTCAGCTCGACGATCGCGGTCCGGTCATCGGGATCGTGATCGACCCACTCGACCGCGACCCCCTTGTGGCCCGCGGCGAGCGCGACGCGTTCGACGTTGGTGGAGAACGGGATCCGGTGGGCCCTGATCATCATCCGGGCATCATGCCCGGACGGCGACCGGCGCGGCGTCCGCCCGGCTGACCGCGCGGTGCTCGGGCACCCGTGCCGCGAACATCCGGTACCCGCCGACCGGCGGATGCGCGCGAGCGTCCTCGAACCCCGACCGGGCGAGCCGATCGAGCAGTTCGCCGGAACCGATCGCGCCACCGCCCCAGAGGCGGGCGCGGACCCTGTTCGCCGCCGCGGGGACCGGATCGGCGTCGGAGACGTCGAGCGCGAGAACGAGCAGCCAGCCGCCGTTGCGCAACGCCCTGCCGACCCTTGCGATCCCGGCCTCGAAGGCGGCCGGCGGCAGGAACGGCTGCGGGACGATCGCGAGGTCGTAGCGGCGGATCGCGTCGAGCTCCTCGACCCCGTGGGCGATGAACGTGATCCGGGCGCCGAGACCGGCAGTGCGGATCCGCTCGCGACCGATCCGCCGGGCGGCCGCGTTCGGCTCGAGGCACTCGGCCGCGACCTCGGGGTAGACCATGCAGAGCTCGGAGCTGATCACGCCGACTCCGGCGCCGATGTCGAGGAACGTCGCCCCGGGGCGCTCGAGCGCATCCCGCAGCCCCGGCAGCGACGGGAGCACGTGCTCGGCGCAGAGCCGGAAGAGGCCCGCGGTCTCTCCCTGGGCGACGAGGACGTCGGGGTCGAGGTGGTCCCATCCGGGCGCGAGCGCGCCGGCCCGGGCGCGCCGCAAGGCCTCGGCGGTCTGCAGGTGGTCGCTGCGGATTCCGGCCCGCGTCACCCTGCCCAGCGACCCCGACCGGAAGGTCTCGAAGGCCGCGGTCGCGACGTAGCGGCTGCCGGTGCCGTTGCCGGCCCCGCGCTCGGCCGCCCCAATCGCGACGAGCACCCCGAGCAGGTCCTCGACGAGGCCGGCCTCGAGATCGAGGCGGGTGGCGAGCTCGGCCGCCGACACCGGCGCGCCGAGC